>WRJX01000102.1 GCA_009778385.1 Candidatus Bathycorpusculum sp.
GTTTGTACTTCCGCATTTTGTGCACGACATAACCAAACCAATACATACAACACATCACAACATAAAAACGTTACTTAGTTAACACCCTCCCCGAAAGAACTGCATTGCTATACATATTGAAGATGGCAGTAGCACCTACAGTGTACACGCCACCACCATTGCTTGTGGCAGTATTACCAGATATACTAACTACCTCAGAGGAAATGGGGTCGCCCATGTCAAATGTGCCACCAGCATTATACACACCCCCACCGAAAGTAGCCCTATTACCCAATATGGCCGCATTACCAGACATAGTGAATGTGCCACCAGCATTATACACACCCCCACCGTTGTAAGCAGAATTACCCACATTACTACTATCGCCAACACCGATTATACCGCCAACCATGTTGAAAAGAGCATTAGGACCCGCATTATACACACCCCCACCATTATAAGCCGAGTTTTTGCAGAATGTACCACCGTTCATGATAAAGGTGCCCAAGTTATACACACCGCCGCCAAAAGTAGCATCGTTAATAATGCCGACAGTATAGATGTTGTTTTCCGAAATCTCACCACTAATGAGGGTAAGTTTAGCACCAAAATTAACATACACCCCTCTACCAGTCTCACCACTATCATGAGTAACAATAACACCATCAAGCACCAATTCACCCGCATCCTCAATAGTAATAGTATCCATGTCATTTGGTCCAATAAGCTTCATAGAGGTACCCCCATCACTTATCAGTACAACATTTGCAGTTGCAGGTATGGTAAGCGTAGAGCCAGTAAGCACAATATCTTTGGCTAATGCAATAACATACTGAACGGGCGCTATATCCAAAGCCTCAGTAATAGCATCTCTAAGCCCTTGCTCATCATTAACTATGTCATCAACATTATATGCTGAGGCAGGGGAAACAGCGTTAAATGTTGCTGCATAAACATTAGAGGAGAGCAACATTAACACAAACAATAAAGAAACAAAAGACAAAATAACGCGTCTGCTACAAATACGACGCAAACTAAACACAGATTCACATTTCAAATTCATCATAAATCACCATATTCATGTATTTTTATACTAACACAATATTAAAAATTCAAAAAATACAATATAATCATATTTCCATATTAAATCCAGATTAACTCCATATTAATACCAAATTAACACCACACAACAACACACACCCACACATTAAACACCAAAACAAAAACAACATCGCCACACCTGCCCAAACAACACAAACCAACCAACGATACAAAAACAGCACCAAAACACGCCAACAACAAAAAAATCAAAAATAAAAACACAATCAAAGAGAGGGCCGTTTTTTGTTTTAATATTTTTGTTTTCATTTAGCCAATTTTGAGTAACGTTTTAAAGTGCATAGTTAAATTTGCGGCATAATCAACTTCGAAAAACAGAGATAACTATAGAGTAGGCCTAATGTATATGTTGTAAGTAAGTCTTGATGGAAATGGGTAAAATGTCGGATAACCATAGTGTAAGCTTTTATCGCACAGGAAGTTACACCTTAACAGCAATTCTCATTCAAGAAGTAAAATGTAAGTAAAGAGAAAATGAGTTGCAATTTGAAGTGTGTCTGAAATGAAAAAAATTGCTAAAGAAATGCCTGAAAAAAAAGAAACATGTGCTAACAGATCTAATATTGAAAAGTCAGAAGAGGAGTTTGTATTAGAAACTGACGATAAAACGATAGAAGCAAAAATTGCGCGAGTCAGGGCAGCGCAGGAAAAGTTTGCACGTTTTTCTCAGAAAGAAGTGGACAAAATTTTTTCAGCCACCGCAAAGGCTGCAGCCAAACAAAGCCTCTATCTTGCTGAGCTGGCAGTTAAAGAAACCGGTATGGGCGTGGTGGAAGATAAATTTATAAAAAATCTTTTCGCATCAGAGGAGATTTATAAATGCTATAAAAATACAAAAACTTGCGGCGTTGTGAAAGAGGGCAAAGACGGTAACGCAGAATTTGCCGCTCCCATAGGCGTCATTGCTGCTATCATCCCTACCACTAATCCAACCTCTACGGCGATATTTAAAGCCCTATTAGCACTTAAAACACGTAATGGCATGATATTTAGCCCTCATCCGCGTGCAAAAAAATGTACAATTGAGGCTGTGAAAACAGTACTTGAAGCTGCGGTTAAAGCAGGAGCGCCTAAGGGAATTTTTGATTGGATTGATGAGCCAAGCGTGCCGCTTATCAATGCTCTCATGGAGAACTCAAATGTTACACTTGCAACAGGTGGCCCAGGGATGGTAAAAGCGGCATACTCCAGCGGTAGACCTGCTATTGGTGTGGGTTCGGGAAACACGCCCACCGTTATTGACGACAGCGCCGATATTGCTTTGACTGTTAGGTCAATTATTGAGTCTAAAACCTTTGATAATGGAATGATTTGTGCATCTGAGCAAGCAGTTATAGTTTTAGATAAGGTATATGATAAAGTTAAGGACACATTCAAAGAAAACGACTGCCATTTTTTAAGCGCTGATGAAATAGCGTTGGTTAGGGAAAAAATTGTAACCAATGGAGCGTTAAACCCAAATATAGTAGGGCAGTCAGCTGAAACAATCGCAAAAATGGCCGATGTAAACGTTAAAGAAGACACGAAAATTCTCATTGCCGAAGTGGACAGTACCGATCTTTCTACAGAGCCATTTGCCCGTGAAAAGCTTTCGCCTGTGCTTGCTATGTATAGGGCAAAAACTTTCGAAGAAGCACTTAACAAAGCTGAAAAACTAATTGAAGACGGCGGCCTAGGACATACTTCTGCAATATACACAACTGAGGCAGCGCGAATAAAAGAGTTTGCAGAAAGGATGAAAACTTGCAGAATTTTAGTAAATACCCCCGCGTCTCAAGGCGCAATAGGTGGCATTTACAACAAACTTACAGCATCCTTAACACTTGGATGCGGCTTCTTCGGCGGCAATTCTGTGTCTGGAAATATAGGACCAAAACATTTACTGAATTTAAAACAACTCTCCTTGCCTGACATGACTATAGGACGAAAACAGAATAGCGCAGACACAACAACAAAAAGAAAAACAAAAGAGGGTGAAGACACAAAATAAGAAAATGACAGCTAAAAGGCAGATAAACACATTTGCCTATGAGAGGGGAGCAAGTTTAGCTCCGTCACAGAATGCTTTGCCAACTATAGCTCCAGGTACGCGGTAGCTTGAATCAGCAAAATTCAAGGTACATAGATTCAGTTTTGCCGTGTCAAGTTTGCCGTTTGTAAGATATTTTTGGTCACTATAAGCATTAACGACTTGTCCTATGAAGAGCTCGTTTTTTGGCAAATCAATAACAGCAACTAGCCGACATTCTATACAAAGAGGGCATTCTTTTATCATTGGTGCATCAGATAGACTACCGTAGAACACTTGGAAGAGATGTGATTTGTCAACATTTTCTCCTGAAACTAGCCCACAGTAGTCAACTTTGTTGGTTAAATTTGCTGAAGGAAAGTTTAAGCTAAAAATTTTCTTTTCGATAATAAATTTGTTTGAAAAACGCACTTTATTTAGGCTAAAGGAGATCATTGGAGGGTCTAGGCTTGCGGTTGCTATGGAGCTTACTGTTGTGAAGTTTGGCTGATTGTCAGTTACATTTACTCCGACAAGCCCCAGTGGCATAGGAAACATCATACCGTTTTTGCCAAGCGAAATTTTTTCCATAGACTCACATGCCTTAAAGTGATTAACGCAAAGTAGGATATAGGATTTAGAGAGCGTTTTTATTAAGAATTCTTTTTACTACTTAAGAATTAAGCATAACAATGATACTTATTTAAGTTAACGATATTTGGAGATTAAGAAGGTAAAGATGGTTTCTAAGGAGGATTAAATTAATTTTCTTTGACCTAATAAGTAGTCAAGTAGGGGTAGAAGATGGGTAGTTGATAGGTTTGAGGATAGGTGTTGGGTTTTGACGTTTTTGGTTTTAGGGGGATTGTGTTATTGTTTAAATATTTCTTGTGCCTCAGAAGTGGGTATGAGTTCCAGTTCAAAGACCGGCTCTCGACGTAATTCAGGTGCTAAATTTCAGAAAAGTTCAAACCAAAAAAAGACAAAAACAAAAAAGTCTAAAGCTAGCGCTAAGTATCTAAATGAAGAAACTGCAGAGCCTACATTACAAGATATTATAGAAAAAACCCGTGTCAGCATCGAACGTCTTGGGAATCAAACTTTTGCACTCTCACCATTTAGTCAGTATTATGATGATTGGCTAATTAATTTGCGTCAAGCTGTGTCAAGATTTGAAACATCCCCAATCGTGAAAGTTGACGAAATCTTTACCAAAGAACGTGACCAAGCGTTTTTGGATATTCAAACAGTGTTGGCAGAACGTCGCATGCAAGAATCCACCCTCTCTGAGGCTGAAAAAGCTCTATACATTATTAACCATGACCTTGGAGATGCAGATGCTGATTACGCAGAGAAAAACCAAGAGTTAAGCAGCAAACGCAACTCAGACATACGACGATTAACAGCCCAAGTCAAGACACTTGAAGAGGACATGGCAAATCAGGAAAAACTAAAGTTTAGCGTTTTTCAGTTTGGCGCCAAAAAAACTGCAACAAAAAAGCTTGAACAAACACAACAAGCCCTAACATCAGCAAAGAACCAGTTAGAAATGACTTTACAGAACTTCACCTTAGAGCAAGACAAACTACATGACAACTATGTTGCCAAAAAACAAGAGCTCTCAACTAAATCCGATGCACTACACAAAGAAATAGAACAACTAGAAATAGATACATCCATTGAAGCACGAAAAGAAATCTGCACACACCTAAACAACACAATCAATGAACTCATCAAACGCCTACCGACCCACTAAAGAAAAATCAGCTAAAATTTAAAAACTAACTTTCTTATTTACTTAATCTTGTTGATTTAAAAGACAAACCGATAATAAAATTTTTTCAACACATATGATAAAGGCAAACACATTGACCAGAAGAATAGTTTGCAAATTAACACACAAACGCAAGAACCAGCAACTTGCCCTTTCAATTTCTTCTATGTGGCGTACCTCTTTTTTTTGAAATAGAAAACTACGACTGTTAGAGCTAACGCGGCTACAACAAGGTAGGTTAAGAAAGGCTCAGAAAAATCAGAAGGCCCAGAAGTAACAACAGGAACAGAAGGCCCAGAAGTAACAACAGGAACAGAAGGCCCAGAAGTAACAACAGGAACAGAGCTGTAACCTATTGGCACATATTGTTCATTTACAGATAGAAACTTTAGTCCGGTATTAGGAGCGCTTCCTCCTATGGCATACAAAATATCATCAACAATTGCCACGCTGAAGCTATTACGAGGTGTGAGTATAGCTTTGGCGGTTGACCAAGTGTCGCTTGCAGGGTCATAGACTATGCTATTGTATGGTCCTAAGACATAGACTCTTTGAGGAGCATAAACACCAGTTGTTACGCCTACAATACCTGAAACAGTTTCAACTGGAGGGGGGCTTGTTCCTTCGCGCCACATATCGGTTTTTGGATCATAAATCATAACTTTTTGCTCATAATCCGTGTTAGGAGAGCTTGCTAGAAAGGTACCAATAACTATTATTTTGTCATCTGTAGGAGTTAGAACAAAAGAAATCTTTGATATGGGTGTTATTGTAGGCATACTGGTTTTTTGGAGCCATGAATCAGTAATTGGATCATACATAAACAAGTTACTTCCCGCTATGACAAAAATTTTCCCATCTATAACATGCGCTTGCAAGTTCGACGCGTTAACGGGCAGGGAAGCCTTAGTACTCCAACTATCAGTAACTGTGTCATAAACCTCATTTACCCCACAGTCATACCATCCACCCCTGCTACCATCACTAGTTATGCCACCTATGCAGTAAATGCTGTTTTGATATGCAGCTATGGTGAAGGCATTTCTTGGTGTAGGCATAGAGGTTAAAGTGGTCCAAGTGTTAGTCTTAGGATCATATTGCTCATTTATACTTAAATATCCAGACGCGGTAAAACCCCCAATAGCATAAATTTTTCCATCTACAGCAATAGCACCTAAACTAATTCTTGTTTGACTCATTGGAGCTTTCGGAACCCAAGAACCCTCAACTAAGGCTGAGACTGAAACAGAACTAAATGCAGACATAAAAAATCCACATACTAAAAGCAAGAGCAATAGGAAAGAAAGAAATTTACACATACTTATTCTCCATTGGAGCTTTACATTTTTCTCGATAAAAAGATTTTGCTAACTCTACTAAAACAGCTCTCCAAAATTTAACAGCAGAACTCACAGATTATTAGAGCAAAAAAGAAGTATTCATCAGGAGATTATTGCGACGCTTTCAATATTTCCAAAAAACTCCTGAAAACACCGCTTATTGATTTTTCACGTATACACAAAAGAAATTGTTTAATTGAGTTCTTACTCATTGTTTACTTATTTGCTTACTTGCTTGTTTTGTTAATCTAAAAACTTGGTTAGTCTTAAGGAGCCTATATCTAAGTTGAGAGGGCTTTGTTTTTTGCAATATGTTTTTTAGTCTTTTATTTGCTTGTTAAATTTGTGATATTTATGGTAGTCAAGAATTGGGTTCCTATGGATGGAGACACCTTTGTCACCAGTGACGGTTTTATAATGAACACGTTTGGTTATGAGCATCCAAGTGACCATTTGTTTGCGTTTCTCAAATACATCCCTGCCGAGTATAAGGACATGTTTAATGTTGAAATGCTTGAACGCACTTGGCGCTATGGTAAAAATGAGTTGTTTCGTGCTGAGAAGCTCTATACTGCAAAGAATTATCAAACATTCATTGAAGCTTTTCGCAAAAATTTTCCAGACTACCTATTTTATGATCAAAATCGTGATAAAGAAATAATTGCTGCACCCCTAAACCGCATTGAAGAGGTTTTCGTGCCAAGAGATCGTCTAGTTTGGCTACAAAATCTACCACATCGCGATGAACTTCAAGACAAAGCTTTAGAGCTTATCAGTTTAATCAGCAAAGAATCTGAAGTGCCACTGTCTGATATGGGTTTGCATGGCTCATTAGCACTTAATATGCATGCATCACATTCAGATATTGATTTTGTAGTGTATGGTACAAACAATTTCCGTCGTGTAGAATCAGCCATTGAAAGGCTAGTTAACTCTGCTAAACTAACCTACATTGTTGGCAACAGACTAGATGCAGCCCGCAAATTTCAAGGCCGTTACCAAGGCAAAATCTACATGTATAATGCCACTCGCCAATTCGAGGAAGTTATCACAAAGTTTGGTCAATACAAGTACACTCCACTTGCATCAGTACGTTTCCAAGCGACCATATGCAGTGATAAAGAAACCATATATCGACCAGCGACCTACAAAATTTCAGGCTACAAACCTCTAGACCCTGAATCTGAAATACCAATCGACAAAATTCCAATGCAAGTGGTATCAAACATTGGCTGCTACCGCAATATCGCCAAACAAGGTAGTGAAATTAAAGTCTCAGGTAAACTTGAAAAAGTAGAATCCACTATTGATGATCAGGTTTTCTATCAAGTTGTTGTGGGAACTGCAACCTCGGAGGAAGAATACATTTGGCCGACAACAATCTAAGACTCCGCGATCGCGATAGCATACTCACTAAAGAAGGATTGCTTTTACGCGTTTTTGGCTATAACCATCCGCCTAACGCATACCTTTGTGATGCTGAATACGCTTCAGCAAAAATCTTTCAATCCACTGACCCTCGAGCACCAAGAGAAGGCAAAAACAGTCTTTTCTACAAGTTCTACAATGACGAGGGCATAAAATTTGTTGCCAAAAATTATCCACATTACATGCTTTTTCATGAAATGCTTGGATTAGAGCTTGTTGGCGTTACTGAGAAGGACATCTTTGAAGTTCACAAACCTCAAGAACGTCTTGTTGAATTGCTTAAACAAGGTCCGACGGATGAGTTGCTTGCTGCAATGGAGAGGGTTCTAAAAATTGCCACGTCCAGCTCGGGGCTCTTAAGCAGTGACTTTGGGGTTTTTGGTTCCATGTTACATGCTTTTCATCATCCTAAATATTCTGATATTGACTTTACCATTTACGGTAAAGAGCAAAACGCTAAAATGCGTCAAGTTCTTGAGGAACTTTATGCAGATAGGTCTTCAGGGTTAAGTAACGAGTTTGATTCGGATCAGGTTATGGATGAGAAAAGGTGGCTTTTTACTAATTTTGACGTTAAAGACTTTATTTGGCATCAACGTCGAAAACAGATTTACGGTTTTTATGATGACCGTAAGTATAGTGGTAGAGTTATCAAAGCTGAATTTGAACCTGTTAAAGCTTGGAGCGAAATAGTAAACGAGTACAATGCTAGACACTGCATTACTAGGCGAGGTTGGGCAAAAATTAAAGCCCGTGTCACTGCAGACGATGATGGCCCATTTATTCCATCAGTTTATGGAATTGAGCCTTTGGAAGTTTTAGAAGGTCCAGATACTGCAGGAGAGGTGGTGCGAGTGCTTTCTTACATGGAAGAATTCCGTCAACAAGTGCATAAGGATGAAACTATCATTGTTGAGGGTAATTTAGAGGAGGTACAAACACCTGAACCTGGGGCTGAGGGATGTTTCTATCAAATTACCTTAACTTATTGCCCACGTTACTATGATCAAGTTCTAAAAGTCTTGCATTAA
The DNA here is from genome assembly GCA_009778385.1 of Candidatus Bathycorpusculum sp. Classification (GTDB taxonomy): domain Archaea; phylum Thermoproteota; class Bathyarchaeia; order Bathyarchaeales; family Bathycorpusculaceae; genus Bathycorpusculum. The sequence goes on from WRJX01000102.1 coordinate 8,680, forward strand.
ACGGTTCCTAGTACCATGTAGTCTTCAGGTTTATTGCCTAAGATTAAGCGATAATACCTCTCACCATTTTTTTTGTTTACTACAAGCTCAGCCTTTCCTTGAGCTGTAATGGTTTCACCGTTTTCTGCTTGTTTACAGAATCTGCCACGGAAGGAAGAAACTTCTTTGATAGAGGTTAGCATGGGTCCTTCTATAATTTTTACGTTTTCTAGTTGGTAAATGCAGGGAGTGAAAAGCGCCTCAGCATTACTGTTGATTTCTGCAACGATTTTTACGTATCCAGCATTACTGTAACATACATCACCGTAGAAATCAGAAAGTTCAGGCCATTCTTTTACAAACCGCACAAAATAATCCGTGCCTTGGTACATACCTTGGAAAGCTTTCCGATTCTCCACACGTTGAAAATCTTTAAAACTCATATGAGTATCTTTTGAACGAAAATCATACAGGTTTTTGAGTTCCTCGGTAGTGTAAGCTTTGAGGCGTGGATGTCCCTCTTTAAGCATGCGCTGCATGGCGGCGTAGGCTTTACAAGAGTTTTCTTCGCCGTAAATCAACAAATCAATGTCAGAGGTTGAAGTGGTTAGACCTGCAAGAATTGAACCTGAAATGCCAATAGCGTTCCAAGAAATATCTGCGGCTTGTTGCAAATCAGTTGCAAGTTGTAAAGCCTTTTCTTCAAAAATGTTCTGCGGATTACCTGTACGTAGGCTGGCAAGTTTTTCTTTCGGCTGAAAGTGCTGAACTATTTCGTCTGTTGGAACTTCACATAGGGTTTCTCCGAAAAATTCATCAAACAATATCAAATGGGGCAGGTGTTCTTGTAGAAATTTAAATCGGTCACCAAGGCTGTAGACTTTACCGTAATTGAGATCTTTACTGTGTCTAAAACCCTTTGGGTCTGGGATGTAACGTGGAAAAGCGATAACTTTGTCTTTTGGGTGAATTAGCCCTTTTACATCGAAAATAACGTTGCTTTTATGTTTGATAAAGTCGCCTTCACGAGCTAACATACCATTGTGATTTTTTACATAACGTTTAAACAATTCGCACCCTTTCAAAATATCCGTGACACTAAATGGTTCAAAGCTGCCAAAAAGCAATACATATTAGTCGATGCCTGCAACTGGCAATTCTACTGGAAGTCAGCGCCGACAAACCCGGCAACGTAAACTTTACTGCCAGCTTTGAAGGCACACGTAAAGAGCACTTTTTTGCCTCCGCAGTAGCCGCTGGACCAACATTTCAAGAAGCCGCTAAAAGAGGCATTCAAATCGCTAATGGCCAACGTGTAATAAACGATGCAGGGCTTGGGGAACTCGTTAAACTTGGTGTTAGAGATGTTATGGAGTGGCAACGGGGAGGTAACACGATTTTAGGTACAGTTATGCTGTTTATACCAATTGGTGTTGCAGCAGGCATGACACCTACAGACGAAAAATTTAGCATGAACTTTAAACTTTTACGTAGCAACATTGAGGCTATTATTCATGCTTCAACAGCTATAGATTCTGTGCACCTCTATGAAGCCATTGACATAGCCATGCCAAACGGCCTAAATCAAGCCCCAGAACTAAGCGTTAATGACCCCGCTTCAAAACAGCGCCTAATAACTGAAAACATTACCCTCTACCAAGTCTTTGACATAGCTAAAGACTACGACGACATATGCAGTGAATGGATACACAACTACCCCATCACCTTCGATGAAGCATACCCCTACCTAATGGAGCAACTAGAAAAAGTTGACCAAAACACCGCAGTCATCAACACCTTCCTAAAAATCCTCGCCCAACACCCAGACACTTTCATAGCCAGAAAAGCCGGAATAGAAAAAGCCAAAGAAATCTCAGCAGAAGCAAAAAAAATACTAGAAATAGGTGGTGCCACAACAACCGCAGGCAAAACAGCTATAGCAAAATTTGATCACAACCTACGCAAAGCCGGAAACCATTACAACCCTGGAACCACAGCAGACATCACCGCTACAACACTGGCACTTTGCATACTTGACGGATATCGACCTTAAACAATCGCGCGTTCTGTTTTCAGATAAAGCCTTTAACTATAGTTCAACCCCACAGTTTTCAATTATCAACCAAATAACATCTAAAGGTTTACTGTACAGCACACTTTAGTATCATAATTTGAAACATAGGCTCATATACACACAAAGTAGATGACTCCTAACACATGACACCCATAGATATGGCGTCTCATGGCGGGTCAGTGCAAAAACGGTGATGTCAATAACTGTAAATACGTCAGGTCAGCAAATAAAAAAAGTGTCTTTAGCGTTACCTTTAATATTCTACAATAAACATTCTTTAGGCTTAATGGTGAATTCAGTATGAAAGCTTTAAGCGTAAACCAGTTGGCTTATCAAACAGCCCAAAAACTTTTAGATAACCCTGAATTGTATGGTGTAGCTGTATCAAAATCCACTGCAGGAGCCATAATTATAGATGCAGGAGTCAAAGCTCCCGGTGGTTTTGAAGCTGGAAAAATTTTAACTGAGCTCTGCCTTGGTTCAGCTGGAAAAGTTGATATCGGCTTTAAATCATACGGCGAGATTAATTTTCCCTCAGTTACAGTTACCACTGATTTTCCAGCCATAGCCTGTTTAGGTTCCCAGTTCGCCGGTTGGCGCATAAAAGAGGGTGACAACATTGCCATTGGTTCAGGCCCAGCCCGTGCCATAGCGCTTAAACCCAAAGAAGTTTACGATGAAATTGGCTACACAGATGTGTATGATAAGACGGTAATCATACTTGAAAGTAATCAGCTGCCAACTGATGTATTAATTGAAAAGGTCACAAAGGCTTGCAATGTAGCTCCAGAAAATCTAATTGTTGCAGTTGCTCCAACGGCTAGTATCGCAGGTTTAACTCAAGTTACAGGCCGCGTAGTTGAAGTAGGCATACATAAACTAAAAACTGTTGGCTTAGATCCAAAATGCATAAAGTATGCTATAGGTTATGCCCCAATTAGTCCCTCAGGTCCAGATTTTGAAGTTGCAATGGCTCGTACTAACGATGCTATTCTTTATGGTGGTACGGTTTTCTGTGCCGTTGAATATGATGATGAGGTTAAACTGCAAGAAATTGTCAACCAGACGCCGTCTATGATGTCTAAGGATTACGGTAAGCCTTTTCTGCAAATCTTCCGTGAAGCCGACAAAGACTTCTACAAAATAGACCATAACCTATTTGCTCCAGCTGTCATAATAGTTAACAACGTTAAAACGGGTCGAACATTTAAGGCAGGAAAAATCAACCCACAAGTTCTCTTGGAGTCTTTAGGCTTCTAAAACTCCTTTTTCATTCTTCTTAAAAAGAAATGTTTATTGTTGTTTGATTGTTTGGTTTATTGTTGGTTTTGTTTTGTAAAAGTATGCTCCTATAAAGTTACTTACGGCTTTGCTGTATATCAGCACGGCCATTATGATGCTCATGATTGCAACCTCAATGATGGCTTTTGTCATAACTGCATATATTATAGCGCTTGAAAGGGCTTCTGAATTTAGAAATAATGGAAGCAACACGGTGAAGTAAGCGTAGGTGAATATGCCCTCGGGGATGTATGCAAGAAGTATTAGAGGTACACATAGTAGAGCTTTGAATATTCTGTTGTCTATACGTGATAGCATCAGAGCAAGTAAACCTATGGTTAAGCCTGTGAGACCTTTTCCCAAGGGCAGAGCAATTAAACCTAGTATACCTCCAGTTCCTAATGGACCGAACATGATTCCTGGGAGTATTCCTGCCATTAGACCTGCGGCAAAACCGGATTTAGGTCCAGCATAGACGCCTGCTATAAACACCGCAAGTAAGGAGAGGTCTAGTGCTACTGCGCCTGGAATTATTTGTAACAAGTAACTTATGAGACATAGGGCGTTTCCGAGCGCGCCCATCATTATTGTGAATGTTAGTTTTTTAGTGTTCAATGCTGTTCCTCCTGTTAATTTATTTATACCTATTTAAGAGTGGTTACTTAAAAATGGGTTTTGTTACAAATTATGGAAAATCGATATATAATAAAAAAACGCATAATTAGTGTAAGTGAGTAAGTCTTGACAGAAACAACACAGTTCTCAACAAGAACCTTAAAAGAGTGGATAGAAAAAGAAACAAGCACTACCCTTAGTCCTGTCCAAGCGCAAGCAAAAAAACTTCGAGACGAAACAAACCAAGCGATCATAGCCCTAAACGAGGTCTGTGAAGATCTCTTAGAGAACAGTACAAAAGAAATAGAAAAACGCAACATGAAAGTCTATAATCGCGCTCGTGCATTAAACAAATTGGCTCACTTATTTATAGATAGACTTACAAAACTTTCTGCACCTGAACAAATAACCTATGACGCCTTAAGTAAGTATAACACTGAAGCCCAAAAAACACTTATTGTTACTGAAATCGATGTGAAAAACTGGTTTCCAAAAATTTCACCCTTCTTCATTATGGATCGACGAAAGTTCATAACAGTTTATGAAAAAACAAAACAAATCCTTAGCATTCTAAACGAGTTTGTCACCAAAGAATACGTAAAAACAAAAACGATACAAGAAACCATTCAAATGATTGGCGAACTGCAAAGTTTAGAAAATAAGTTGGCAGGTTTACAGACAGAAATTGAGAACATAAAAAATGAACGCTTACCTATTGAACAAAAAATTGTTGAATTAGAGCAGAAGACAGGTGAGTTAAAAGCTGCAGGTCCAATTGATCAGTTAAATCTTGTTACCAGTGAGATTGGAGTTCTAAGTAATGATTTGAAGACTACCCTTAGGCATCTGCAGAAACCGTTTATCAAGATGCAGGCGTTGGCAACTTCTGGCGGTGGAGGTGGCATAACTCCTGACGAATTACGCATGATCAACGAGTATTTGGATAAGCCGTTTGAAGCGTTAGTTAATGAAGAAAGCGGTTATCCTACTTTGAAGCATATTCTTGAAAAACTCCAAGACATGTTAAAAGATGACAAGCTGAAACTTAAATCTGATAAAGCTCGAAAAGCTGAACAATTCATTATAGAAGTCTTTAGTAAAGATCTATTAAATGATGCACAGAAAAAAAGTAAAGCATTATCAATTCAAAAAGAACAACTTTTGGCTTCTGCACACATGGATGAAATCAAACAAAATATTTCGACCTTTGAAGATCAAACAGAGCAGCTTAAAGCTAGAAAAGCAAGTATTGAAGCTCATGAAGCAGTTAAAAAACGTGAATATCAAGAGCTACAATCCGAAGGTAACAACCGTAAAAGAGCAATTGAACGCAACATTTTAACAGCACTCACAAAGACCGTACAAATTATTTAACATACATGATTTAACATGTTATGTTTTTTTACTTTTTACAAATCCAGAGGTTTCAAGTGAATAAAATTTTGATTACTATCTTATATAAACCTGTTAAAGTTGGAAGCAAAACTGTAAAGTTAGGATTACGGTTTAATAAGATTCACTGAAAAACTTGAGTTTTAAACATGTTGCTCTTTTTTGTTGTGTTGTTATCTTGTAGCAGTCACATATACTTACAAGCAAAACAGTAACAATGATATTTTGTGAAACGTTATGGGTAATCTTGTAGTAGATAACGCACAAAACGCTCAATCGTGCATATGTCCCCAATGTCCTACATATAAAAAATCAGAATTAACAGGCATACTTTATTGTGCAAAAGGAAAAGCAGCTGAGTCAGCTGAAGCGGCAGGTTGCATTTGTCCAAACTGTCCTGTGGCTAAACAATACAACTTAGATCAGCCTTACTACTGTATGAAGGGAAAGTCCGTTGACCTGAAATAGAACAGTCAACATAGTAAATACTCTTAAGATAGTATGCAGACTCCTATAGAAGCCTAAATTTAAGAGGACAAGGCACTATTGACGCATTTTTAACTCGTTTATTAAAATATATTGAAAACAAATTTGCAGCTATTTTTCTTACCAAAGTTGATACCCAAGTTGATGAAACACTAAACAACGACAATGTATTTCTCACCTTTCTAAGCTATTTCACTAAATATTTTAAAGAAAACGAAAAACTCAAACTAAGAATGACCCACACACAGAACCACTAAACACTCTAAAAACAGAAACAGAAAAACTAAGCATACCAACAAATCAAAAAACAATATGGCCTCAAGAAGTAAAATCATTTGGAAAACGTTTCACACCTCTATTTCTCGCCTTAAACAAAAAAGAATAAACTACATCCACCAAAACAAAGGTAGACTACGCTTAATCACCATATGCTTAAAAACACAAACAGAACTTTCCAAGTATACCTCTTCACACTTGGGCGTTTCGGGCGTTTCAGGCATGTCTTTCGGAACTTTTTCCGGAAAAGAAAAAAATAATAGAGGAAAAACTTGCAAAAGTAACGCCCCAAACGCCCTAAACGCCCACCTTCTCTTTGTAGACTCATGAACTATGCGAAAATAATGTGTAATTATTTTTGTTGAAAGTCGTGTAATTCCCTTCTATGAGTGCAAGTTATTTTTTGTACAGTTCCTAAATTGGTTTCAGGCTAGTTTTGTATACCCAAACTGTAGCTTTATGTTTAATAGACGAATAGACAAACAGAAAATCAACAAAGTAATTACACACCCACCATATGTGGGGTATAGACTTATGGTTTTTCTTTAAAATCGGTCGCTTATTGTTTTTCTACACGGATTAGCTTTATATTTGTTTTAGAGCAATAAGTTAGGCGAGCGTGTATCTCAATTGAATCTTGCTGTTGATGCTAGGTCGTTAGTTAAACAATTCGGTAGCGTTCGAGCCTTAGACAATCTAAGTTTCACTGTCAAACCTGGAGAAATTTATGGATTAATTGGTCCAAACGGTGCAGGCAAAACTACAACCCTGCGAACAATTTGTACACTTATTTTACCTTCGTCAGGTAAATTAGACGTCTTTGGGTTAGATGTAGTTTCTCAAGCTGCTGAGGTTAGAAAAATTTTAAGCTATTTACCTGAAGAATCAGGCGCTTATCCCAACTTAACGGGTTATGAATATCTTGAATTCATGGCTAAATTTAATCAAAAAGAAGGCTATGACATCAAGAGCATGGTAAATGAAGCTGTTGAACTCAGTGGTCTTGGTGACCGTCTTAGAGATAAAGCAAAAACTTACAGCAAAGGTATGAAACGTCGCCTATTAATCGCACGTGCATTAATGACACATCCAAAACTTGCCGTGCTTGATGAACCGGCAAGTGGTCTTGACGTTTTACATGCATACCGCATTAGAGAAATCATTAAACAATATGTGAAGAAGTACAACATAACGGTAATTTTAAGTAGTCACAATATGCTCGAAGTAGAATATCTCTGCAACAGAGTTTCACTTGTCAATGAAGGTAAAATTGTAATTGAAGGCGAGCCTAAAGAACTTAGAGCAAAATATGACAGCGAAAATCTAGAAGAAGTCTTCGCAAAGGTGGTAGGTTATGCTTAAAGGTTTCACAACTATACTTCTAAAAGAACTCAAAGAACTCGTACGTGACCCAAAAATCCTTGTTCCCATGATAATACTCCCCCTTATAATATTTCCAGTTTTAAGCCTTGTTATGGGTTACGCCGTAAATAGCGCAGAAGAACAAATGCAAAAATCAAACCTCCTCATCCTTAACAACGACAACGGAGAATGGGACCAAACATTCATTGACTACCTCAACCAGATTATGAACATTCAAGTTCTAAATAACATCTCTCCACAACAAGTCATAGATCAAAATTTACTCGCCAACTATAACAGCACACAATTCATGGAAATCCCCGCGGGTTTCAGCCAAAATATGACCCGTCACCTAAATGGAGAATCCAACATAACAACAAGCATTAACATTTACGGGGTCTTTCAAGGCGGAGGCATCTTTAGTGACCTTGGCAGTTCCGGGTTAGTAGTTTACGTTAACGCTTTCAATCGTGCCATTGCACCAGACATCGTTCTAACAACACAGTCAACAATCATTAATGATCAAGTGCAAGAAGGCGTAGATCCATCAACCTTATCAGTATTAATGATGTCACAATCACTTGCTCTACCGCTAACAGTAATGATAATGATTATTTACTCAATGCAAATAGCCGCTACCAGTGTGGCAATGGAGAAAGAAGAAAAAACTCTTGAAACCCTGCTCACTTCTCCAGTTGATCGTTTTGCGATTTTAATGGGCAAAGTTTCAAGCACCGTAATCGTCGCAGGAATTGCAGCAGTAACATCTCTTATTGGTTATTCATTCATGATGAAATCAGTCACTATGGGCATACCTATCGCCGGAGACATTGACTTAGTTACTTTAGGTCTAGTTCCATCAACTTTCGGCTACATCATGCTTGGCATATCCCTATTTGTCACATTATTATCCGCTTTAGCGTTAGCCGTTGTCATGTCCACATTCTCAGAAAACGTACGTAGCGCACAAGCATTAGTAGGCTACATTTACCCATTAATTTTCATCCCCTCAATGGCACTAATGTACCTTGACATTAACAGTCTACCAATGGCAATCAAAACAGTTCTATACGCTATTCCATTCACCCATCCAATAATCGCTTCAAAAGCAGTAATAATGGGAAACTACTCCATCGTCGCTTTTGGCATTATATACGTTGCAATCTTTACCGTCATCATAATGTATTTTGCGTCAAAACTATTCTCAACTGAAAAAATCCTCACAGCCAAACTAATGTTCAAGAGAGGACCAAAGAAAAAACAAAAGGACTAACTAAAAAATTAGGAAAATAAACCTAATTTATTTTTTACTTTTTTGTAAGTTAATCAACTATTTATCACAGGAAGTATAGCAATCCAAAATTACCTTAAAATTAATAACATAAATTTTAAACCTGTAAAAATAGCAGGTTTATCACCGATTGCAAACAGAAAGAGCCAACTTGGAAGTTGGCAGACCATTTTTTTAAACCTTAACCATATAAGGGGTAAATTACACTATAAACTTTAAAACAAAACATTAGGGGTTTAGTTACGGGCAAGCAAATCCAAACGATAGTACTTCTACTTACCATTTCCATAGCCCTAACAGTTCTACCGCTTTACACCCCCCAAGCTGCAAACGCAGATACAACATCTTCATGGACAAGTTTAACCAGCATGCCTACAAATCGCTGTGGACTAGGTTTAGCGGTAGTATCAGGTAAAATTTATGCGATAGGCGGTTCAAACAGCGACGGCGAACTTGCTGTAAATGAAATGTACGATCCTGGAACAAACAAGTGGTATACCAAAATGTCTATGCCAACTGCCCGAACAGGATTTGCCATCGCAGTTTATGAGAGCAAAATCTATGTCATCGGCGGCTCAGTTGGGGACAGCTTCACAGGCAATGTAGAAGTTTATGACACAATCAACAATATTTGGCAACCTATGGTTTCTATGCCCACACCAAGAGCAGACTTATCTGCAAACATTGTTGAGGACAAAATCTATCTTATCGGCGGTAAAACGTACTTAAGTACTTCACCTTACTACAGTCAAACAAACATCACTCAAATTTACGATATTAAAACTAACACTTGGTCCACAAATACATCTATGCCCACTGCACTTCAAGGTTACGCTTCAACTGTTATAGGCACAAAAATTTACATTATAGGCGGATCAAAACAATCCACTTCCGGAATTGACTCATCAATTAACAACTTACAAATTTACGATACTCAAACGGGCAATTGGACAACCGGTAACCCCTTAAATTATCCCTCCAGTTATGGTGCGGCAGCTGTAACTACAGGAGTTATGGCACCGACAAAAATTTACTACATCGGCGGCTACTCCACCGGAACGTTTAGTGATAAAACCCAAATTTATGATATTGAAAAAGACTCCTGGAGCGAAGGCCCAAAAATGTCAACCCCAAGAGCCTATTTAGGCTTAGCAGTTACAAACGACATTATTTATGCTATCGGCGGGTTTGATGGAGCAAAATGGCTAAACAGTAATGAAGAATGCAAACCAGTTGGTTACGGAAAAATCCCACCCATCATAGAAATTATAAGTCCTGAAAATAAAACATACAAAAGTATACAAATTGATTACAAAATTAACAAAGCAATTTCTTGGGTTGGCTTTTCTTTAGATAACAATACAAACAAAACTTTAACGGGACCCGCCCAAATTACAGATATACCTGATGGTCAACACTCTATAATAATTTTTGCTAAAGACACCTTAGGAAACATAGGTGCCTCACAACCAATATACTTCACTATTGATAACGCAGCACCAAACATCACCATACTGATGCCACGTAAACAAACATACAACACTGCAGACATAATTCTAACCTTTGTACTTGATAAACCAGTTACAGATTTAACCTACAGCCTAGATGGACAACCTAAAATACCAATCACAGGCAACATTACACTCCCCGCCTTACCTAACGGAAACCACCTAATAATCGTACATGCAGTTGATGATCTTGGAAATGCAGGTTCATCAGAGGAAATCTCATTTACAATATCAACCTTCCCCACTTTCTGGGTTGCAACCGCCATTGCCTCATCAATAATCATCCTTGCATCAGGATATCTTGTAATTAAACATACAAAAACTGACAATAAAACTCCAAAAATACCCAAAGCAAAAAAGAATGTTAAATAACATATCAAAAAACGTTTGATCAACAATGATGAGTATGTGTAATAAACACACAATTGTACACATGTTATACCTTTTATCAAGAGTTTTTTTATCTGAATACGCGTTTATTACTGTCCAATCTAAAAACGGGTAATCCAACTTGAAAGGAGCAACAATATCAACTATGAAAAAACTCTCCACTATATACGAAGAAGGATTACCAACCGCGTTAGCTTCCATTAACATATAATTGATAAAGTACACATTGATCCCATACGAAGTCTACGTCCACTGCGCCTCATAAGTCACACCAGCTGCCATCGTATCCACCGTTAGAAGCCAACCATTAAACATCCAACCAGCCTAAATTGTGTGGTTTGATGTTTGTTTAGGGTAAGGTTTAAGTAAATTTGGGTGGCACCCTGTTCTCAAGTGGAGTATTATGGTGTATGAAATCGATTATGCCTCTGCGGAAAACGAAGGGTGTTCTTCAAAAATAGTGCTTGATGATCGCATTTTTTACGTTAAGTTGCTATCTTCACCTGAGGGGTCTGCAAAATATTTTTCTGCAGAGCAAAACGGCAATTTGCAAAAAGAAATTTCTAAAGCAGAATTTGAGCTATGGGTAAACATTTTAGCTGATAATGACTCAGATGTAAAAATCATACTTGAAAGGGTCACTCAAGGCAAAAAATACTAGGTACGCTCTTGCTTGTTTTGTTTTCTTTTTCGTCTCCTTATTAGCCAGTATATCACACCACCTGCAACTACTAATATAATACCCAAAATGAGGTAGTGAGAGATACCTGCAACTTCAGCCCAGTTACTGCCCAAATAGTAACCGACATAAACCAAAATTGAATTCCAAATTAAGCATCCTGCTGCTGTGAAAACAATAAACTTGGGAATGGACATTTTAACTGCTCCAGCTGGAAAAGAAATAAACGTTCTAAATCCTGGAACCAGACGCCCAAAAAAAACGGCTGCCACACCATATCGGTTAAACCAGTTTGCTGCGGTTGTAAGTTGCGCAGGAGAGAAAATGACTCGACCTAAAAGTTTGTGCTTAGATAGTATGCTTACACCTTTTCGACCAATGTAGTAGTCAATTAGTGAACCCAAGACACCTGCAATCGTAGCATAAAATATCGTTAATCCCAAAGCAAGCTCTGTTACTGAAACCAAGTAGCCTGCAAATGGCAAAATCACTTCGCTTGGTATGGGAAAAGAGCTTGATTCCAGTAGCATCAAAAGAAAAACCCCAATATAGCCCCAAGACGAAATGGTGTCAGTTACATTATGGGTAAAGGCAATAATTGCACCAATCACGGGGCCACTTGTCCAAGGTGAACCCTCAACTAGAACATCTGATAGTATTTCAAGCAAAAAGTAACAAAAGACAATGATGATTACTGCTACAATAAGCAATTGGGGCGCTTTCCGTTTTAACCATGCAACCCGTGAATTATTATGCAGCACCAAACTCATCACGTAAGTCAAAGTTGAACCTAACTATTAGCTTATCGGAGACTATAGAAAAGAAACCTCATATGCTAAATACATATTTTCAACTACCCAAGTTATTTAGCAGGATGAATTTGCCAACTCTTGCTTGCTATCAGTCTTGTGTGCTATTTTCTCTAACTATGTTGTAGCAAAAAAGGCACATTTGTATGAAAGTTCATTGATGGATTTTAAAGAAGAAAAGAGTGCTTAAATATTTGTTTGTTGTGTAAAAATGCGTTGGTTGGGGTAGTAGTATAGCCAGGTATTACGATGGGCTCCAGAAGCAAACCAGAATGGGTATGCTGACTTCCTTTGGGAAGAGTGACGAAGTTCTGGAGCTGTAGATACCCATTGGTCGTCGGTTCAAATCCGATCTGCCCCACCATATTTCTTTTTAATATTTGAGAGGTAAATTTACCTAATTGGGAGAGTTAACAAAGCCAAACTTACATCACAAAGGATTTACCGAACTCTCAAATCCACAACGAGATATCAGAATCAGCAAAAAAAGTTTATATGTTTATATCCCTTCCCCCTACAGGGGATACAGATGCATGTTCACAAGAGAAGAAAAGAAGTATCAGACCGTTTAGCCAGAATCGAAGGCCATGTCCATGGCGTCAAAAACATGGTTGAAACAGACAAAACCTGCCCAGAAATACTTCTACAAATAGTAGCCATACGAGCAGCACTAAACAAAGTATCAAAAATAGTCCTTGAAGACCACGTTGAATCCTGCCTAAAAGAAGCCGCTACATCAGGTGAAACAGAACAACATTTTGAAGAACTCAAAGAGGCATTATCAAAACTCATTTAAGGCAAAACTGGAGAAAAAACATGACTCCAAAGCAGTCGATTCTTCTTATTTTTACAGTTTTAGGTTTAACAGGATGGTTAGCAGCCACATTTGAGCTATTACCACCAACAATAACGTTTTACCTTCAAATTTCTTCAGCAACCATGGCATTATTAACCATAGGATATGGCGCAATTAAAACGCTCCGAGAACGCGTTTTCAGCATGGACTTGTTAGCAACAATAGCAATAATAGCATCAATAATTAGTGGTGAATATTTTCCTGCAACCATTGTTGCACTTATGCTGTTAGGCGGAGAGATGCTTGAAGACTATGCACAACAAAAAAGCACAGACGCCATACAAAAACTCATCGAAGAGCAACCTCAAACAGCCACAGTACTTAGAGACGGACAAGAAAAACAAGTTATTCCACAAGAAGTCAAAATTGGAGAAACAGTCATAATTAGACCCGGAGCAAAAATTCCGGTAGACGGAATCATCCAAAAAGGACACGCATACATAAACCAAGCCTCAGTAACAGGCGAGTCAATACCTGCAGAAAAAACAGAAGGCACAAACGTTTACAGCGGAACCATAGTTCAACAAGGAGCTATATATGTAATTGCAACAGCAGTTGGTGAAAAAAGTACATATGGCAAAATAATAGCGTTAGTAAAAGAAGCTGAAGAAAAAAAGGCGCCCATAGAGCGGACAGCTGACAAATACGCAAAATACTTTACACCAACAATCCTCATAATTGGAATAATAATTTTTGCATTAACACAAGACATAATGCGTATGGCGGCAGTATTTGTTATAGCTTGCCCATGTGCATTGATTCTTTCTACACCAGCAGCCATTGTAGCAAGCATTGGAAACGCGGCAAAAAAAGGAATCCTCATACGAAATGGAGAAACCTTGGAAAAAATATCAAAAGTTAACGTCATAGTTTTAGATAAAACAGGAACAATCACCAAAGGCAAACTAGAAGTTATAGACATAAAAAGTTTCAGCCAATACACATCTGACCAAATTTTACAATTTGCCGCTGAAACAGAAAAATGCTCTGAGCACCCCTTTGCAAAAGCCATAATAGAAAAAGCCCTCAAAAAAGGCTTTGACATTTCACACCCTGACAACTTTGAACATCACCCAGGTTTAGGAGTATGCATAAACAGCAATGGAACAAACATAGTTACTGGCAATACACGCTTAATGCAGAAATACGCCATTCAAATAACCCCCGAAGCTCAAGATTACATAACCAAACAGGACAAATACACAGTTATCCTTGTTGCAAAACAACAAACATTACTTGGTGCAATAAGTCTATCAGATCAACCTCGAGAAAACGTAAAAAACATATTAACACAAGTTAAAGAAAACGGCATAAAACAGGTCATAATGTTAACAGGCGATAATAGAAACGTTTCCGAAACAGTTGCAGTCGCATGCGAAATCGATGAAGCAATACCTGAATTGATGCCTGCTGATAAAGTAAACAAAATTAAAAGCCTAAAAAATCACGGGTTAACAGTTGCCATGATTGGTGATGGAATCAATGATGCTCCAGCACTTGCACAAGCAGATGTTGGAGTTGCCATGGGGTTATCTGGAACAGAAGTAGCCATTGAAACAGCAGGCATCGTGCTAGCATCAGATGATTTGTCAAAGTTACCACAGATGTTAAAGATTGGAAAAACAACAATGTCCATAATTAAACAAAACATCACCTTTGCCATAGCAGTAAACATCATCGGCATAGCGTTATCCAGCCAAGGGTTAATCTCACCTTTGGTAGCAGCCATAATTCATGAAAGTAACGCATTAATTGTCATGGTTAACTCACTTAGGCTTCTAAAAGTAAAATAAGAAAAACATTAATACAAAAATTTTTTTGTTATTTGTGAAAATATTTTTTTTCCAAATTGATGTTGCTTGTGGCAACGCAAACACCTCTGTATTGTCGGCACTGTATGATACAGAGTTAATGAAAAGTTACGTTGCTATAGTTGCTGTAAGCCACCTTTCTTTGCCCTCGGCAGAACCTGCAATAGAGACCTTATTCTCTTTTTCTTTTTTCATAACCTATAAAGTATCCGACAATTATTACGCCAACAGTAGCCTGCAAGGCAAAAAGTAATATTGCGATTTCTCTACCGGGTGGTTCCCAAACTGGAGAGAACCGTGCTTCAACTCCTGTATCATAAAGGGCTTGCGTAACTCTTTCACCCGCGTCACCAAATAGCATATTTGGTAAAAGAATCAAATATACTGCAAATATACACGCTATAAAGGCGATTAATATCAGATAGCGTTTACTATTCATTGTTTTGCTTCCGGTTTTTTCTATTATGAAAGTTGTATCAATTTTAGTTCAGCTAATATTATTTAATCTGCATTTTTATAAAAAGGCAAAAAGTGTAACTTAAAATCAACTTTTTTTAATTTGTTCTTTTGTAACTTCTAAAAGTCTCAGAATTTCTTTTCTTGCCTCACTAATTGTCAAAGGAAATTCATTATCAATTGGTAACCCATTTTCTTTCTTTAAAACTTCAAACAAATGGGCTATCCGTGGCGATCGTAGATTGACTTCTCGTATTAACTCGGTGTTTGAGAAGCTTGTTTTTGGTGTACCCTCAGAAACTATTTTGCCTTTGTTTAAGATGTAGAGTTTGTCTGCGAATAAGGGAACCATATCTACATCATGAGTAGCCAATAGCAAGGTAACTCCATTTTCTTTGTTAATACGAAGCAACAAATGTAATATGTCACTGGTAGCGATTGGATCAAGGCTTGAGGTGGGTTCATCCATTATGATAACTTCAGGCTGCATAGCAAGCACACCCGCTAGTGCAACACGTTTTTTCTGGCCACCGCTAAGAAAGTGTGGGGGTTTGTCGGCGAACTCTGTCATTCCAACCGTTGTAAGTGCATCATCCACAAGCTGCTTAACACGTTCAAGAGTGTAACCTAGATTTAGAGGGCCAAAGGCTACATCTTGTTTTACTGAGGAGGCAAAAAGCTGGTCATTTGGATCTTGAAAGACAAATCCAACTCTTTTGCGCAGATTTAGCAGAGATTTAGCATCATAGGCTAAGGGTTTGTCTTCAAAGTATATGCTACCAGAAGTAGGCTTTAGAATACCGTTTAAATGGTTGAGCAGAGTTGTTTTTCCAGAACCATTTGTTCCTAAGAAAGCAATTCGTTCGCCTCGGGTAAAGTTTAAAGAAACCTCATCTAGAGCCAATGTTCCATCTGAGTAGCGATGTGATAATTTTTCTAATTTAAATATCATATTATACAACTCCAATGTTTAGTGTCAAAAACAGTAAGATAATAAGTAAGACATCAAAGAGCACTATACCTAAGAGCACCAGTTTTCTTGGAGAAACAAAGTCTTCAAGAATACGAATTTCACCATCATACCCTCGAGCGTTCATAGCAACAAGAGTTCGCTCCCCCTGGTCCAACGTTCGTATGAAAAGGCTTCCAATAAGCAACGCTAAAGAGCGAATGCTACTTAGCCAACCAGAGCGCCTGAGTCTTAGTTTTTGAGCAAGACTCATCTGCTCAGAGATTTCTAGAAATAAAAAGATATAGCGGTATATCATCATAGACATTTCAACCATAACCTGAGGTACATGAACACGACGGAGAAGAACACAAAGATCAGTTATTGAAGTTGTGAGTACAAGGAAGAAGAGGCAAGAAAGAGCGCCCTCAACTCTTAAAAAAGTGGTTATACTCATAGAGAGACCGTTTTTAAATATCGACCATGTAAACCAAGGTAACTGAATTTCAGCTATAGTTGTTCCAGATCCAAAGAATAAAGCTAAGAAAATACAACTAAGCACAAGCATATAGGTTGGATAAACAAACAAATTAAAGTAAAGACATGCTTTAACCTTAGCAAGACTTAATACTAAAATTGTACAGGTTATAAATATTACAACAGGCACGATAATTGTTGATACAGAAGCACATATTATAAGTGCGGAAAGGGCAAAAAAAGTTTTAGTTATCGGACTGCATTTTGCTAATGCATTGGTATAAGCAGACCTATCGATTTCAGCATAGGTTTCAGAATGACTCAATAGGTACTTCTCCCTCTTCCAGCAATCCAAGTTGTAACTTCATTTTCGATTCCGCTAATCGGTCAAATATACTATTTTATGCGATATCTATACTTTACCTATACACCTGAAGGTATATCCAAAAAAAGGAGGGGTATACACACTAATGTTGTGTAGGGTTCATTTTAGTTGGTTTTATTCGGGTTTTGCCCGCATATACCCAACAAAGTAACCCAGTATTGAGGCGCCTATGGCCACCTGTAATGAGAAGAGCACGCGCTCACCTAACTCACCAGGTTCATACCCTAGGGGGTCGATCCATGGAGTGTAACCACTTGAGGCAATTTCGTCAGGACCTTGACCATCTGTTCCGCTGAAATCTCCGGCATTAATCACAAAGGGCACTATGAAGATAGCTAACACAAGTCCAATTATTAGTATATACATATACTTCCTCTGAATGGCCTGCTTTGCAATGACCGTTTTGCCTGCGGTACGAACTGATTTTAAACCCTTTCTAGTTCCAATGAAGTGTCCTAGAGTTGCAGCCATTATTCCTGCTTGAACTGAGAACAGCAATATCTCAGTTTCATTTGGAAGCGAAATAACAGCTTCAGATATGGGAGTATACCCTAAAGCAACTATGTATGCGAATAGGGCAATAGGGGTTACTATTGCCAAGGTTAAATAATACTTATACTGCATTTTGTGGTTCCACCTTTCTTTCTGTGTTTGCAGTAGGGATTTTTAGTACACCTAATTTTTGTAGGATACTACCCTTGTATTTTGATAGGAAGTTAAATATCAGAACAGCGAGGAATCCTTCAGCGATAGCTATTGGAATTTGTGTGATAGCATATATTCCAAAGAAGGTTGCAAATGAAGTAAAGACGCTACCTTCGGTGGGGAATGCAAGACCAAGTTGGAACGCGGTAGTAATATAGGTCATTAAGTCGGCCACTGCAACTGCAACAAAAACGCCTACTGACGGGTTAACTCGTGTTTTTTTAAACACCCACCATATGGCAAAGCCTATGGCGGGCCCAACAATACCCATAGAGAAAATGTTAGCTCCAAGGGTTGTTATACCTCCGTGAGCCAACAATAAGGCTTGAAATACCAGAACTATCACTGAAATAGCACTGGTTATTGCCGGTCCGAAAAGAATAGCAGAAAATCCAGTACCAGTTGGGTGTGAGCTGCTTCCGGTTACTGATGGAAGCTTGAGTGCAGAGATTACAAAGACGAATGCACCAACTAACGCCAAGAGCGGTTTGATTTCAGGCATCTTTTTTGTTAATTTAGCAACCTTATAAACACCATAGGCAACTATTGGCAATGATATTATCCACCATATTTGCCACCATGGAGATGGTAGAAAACCTTCCATTATGTGCATGTAATTATGTACTCCTTGTGGAATATTTTATCCAATAAGCATATAAATATTCGTTTAACAGTAGTTAACTACAGGTTGAATAGGAAATATGCAAAAACAACCGAGAGACATTTTGCTACGAGACAAGGGAGAATTTACAAAATTTCAAATTTTACTGGAAGTAATGAGAAATCAACCACATGTCAAACAAAAAGACATCAGTGACTCCATAGGAATTACAATTCAAGCCATCTCCAAATACTTCAAAAAATTAACCAAAGAGGGTCTCCTTGAAGCAGGATCTGAACGGGCGGACTACCGTTTAACCCAAAAAGGCATTATAAAGCTCCGTGAAAACCTAAAAAACTTGGACTTATATGTTAAATCCATCAAAAACGAACTAAAAGTTGACCATGCATGGATAGCCATAGCAACCCTTCCCGTGAAAATCGGTGAACAAGTTGGGCTTATCACTAAAGGCGGTGTCTTTTACACAGTACCCGTAAATGACTCCGGCGTTGAAGCTGTCGGCATTGCAACCAACAATGCAATACCAGGCGAAGACATCGGATTAAAAGACTTAAAAGGTAAAGTTAAACTAAAACAAGGCAAAATTCTAATTATCAAACTACCCAGCATTCGCAAAGGCGGCTCAAGAACCGTAGACATAGCAAAAATAAAAAGACTAATTGATGACTTTAAACCTGATCGCATAGGAGTCATGGGTGCCGTTGGCAGAGCAGTAATTAACAAATTAGAAATTAAGGCAGACTTAGAATTCGGCATCAGCCACGCTGCAGTTATTGCCGCATCCAGAGGCTTAAACGTTATAGTACTCGTAGTTGGACGCATGGTTAACAAGATGATCCAAGAAATTGATACACAAAACATGCAACTCACCAATGAAATAAGTTATGAAGTAAAAGACGCTAAAACCACATAATAAGAAGAAATGACTATGAGTATCGAATGCACTGAAGCACACATCCTAGCAGACCAAATGAACAAAGAATTAAAAGGTAAAACAATCATCAACTATGAAGTGCAAAACAGCCAACAACTTCAACAAAAAAATTTCATCAGCAAAAACTCAGTTCTCAACCAGCTAATCGACCGCAAAATTTTATCAGTTACATCACGAGGCAATACTATTCTGGTAAAACTTGATAATTGTTGGAACATAGTTTTAGCGCCTGAATACGGCGGCAACATCTCACTATACAAGCCGCAAACAAAGTTGCCCAAATTTCATCTTAAACTGGACTTACAGGACGTCATTTTAACGGTTAGTTTAACGGGGATAGGGTGTATACAAGCGGTTGAAGACAATTTACTAAAAACCAATTATCTCTACAATCGAGATTTCAGCCAAATACTTAACCCCCTTGAAACAGATTTCACCTTTGAATGCTTCATAGAAAGACTCAACAATAAAAAGCAAAATATCAAAGCGGCTTTAGTTGGAAAAACCGCAGTTATTGTAGGTGTATCTAACAGCGCTTTTCAAGACATCATTTACCGTGCCAAAATTAGTCCTAAACGTAACACTGGCATTCTCAGCATAGAAGAAAAAAAGGCACTTTACAAGGCAATTACGCAGCTAATTGAAGAGCGGTTAGAAGCAGGTGGAAAAAATCAGTTTACGGATTTGCATGGTAAACCTGGTCTGTACGTGGCTAAGATGGGACCAAACCAAAAAGACCAAACGTGCCATATATGCAGAAGCAAAATAGAGAAAGTCAACCATGGCGGCGGGCAAGTGTATCTTTGCCCAACCTGCCAAAAATAGGCATTTTTCAGCATGTCTTGACCTGGTTTTAAACCATTAAATTAACTTAGTTTCTTAGAGTCTATACCAATTTTACATAAAATAGTAGTAGTTAGTTTATAGTTTATTATAGAAAAATAGTGCGTTTTTTGGGTTGATTGTGAGAAGAAGTAGGTATTGTGTATGGTTTAGTGTGAAAGAAGTCCCCTTCCGTCCCACACGTAACACTAAACGGTTCAGTCATGTAAAACAGAACTATAAAAGTCAGTGAAGAATCGGTTCAGCAGAACCTCTTAGCGTTTAGTCATATCTAAATGAAGCGTTTAATGAAGAAGTTATGGGGTGTTTTTCATTTCTTCTCTGAATGTTTCTTCGAGTTTCTTTTTGTCGATACCGATTTCTTCGGCTAAGCGTTTTGTTTGTTTTAGGTAAGTGCGAAAGAGGCTTTGGAGGATTTCGGTTTTTTCTCCTTCTGTAAGTTCTTCTTCGGCAAGCAGTAGGGCAAACCAGCGGCCAATTGTTGTTAGTTGGTATGTTTTTATCCAGGTAATTCTGTTGTCTTTCTCGTTTTTTTCCATGCTCTCGTTAAGAACGCCCAGAGTAGTGAGGGTTTTTAGGTTTTCGATTACGGTTTTGTTGGAGTAGTTTAGTTTTGCTATGAGGTCTTTTTGGTATAGACTTTTGTTTATGCCTTGTTTTAGGCTGTATCGTAGGATGTCTACGCCGCCTTTTGAGCCGAAGATGGCTGAGAGGATTTTATCTTTTTTTTCGTCTGGAAGAAATATTACATAAGGATGTAATCGTTCATTCACATGAATCCCTTTTATAGTGCTAAGGCACATTTTTGTTTTTAAGGATTACCCTTTTAGTTTCTATAGAAACAGGACTGCACACAATTTTTAACCAGTGTGCATGTTTTTTCTTGAACTATAAACCTTTATTAAAATCTCGCCAGATAGGTAGCAGAGGAGCCAGTATCAACATGGACTATGCTATAGAAACTGATAGTCTAACAAAAAACTACGGCGGCCTAATAGCTGTAAACAATTTAAACCTTAAAGTTCAAAAAAACAGCATACATGGCTTCTTGGGACCAAATGGTGCAGGAAAGACCACCACGCTAAAAATGCTTATGGGTTTGCTTAAACCCAGCAAAGGCTCTGCAAAAGTCTTAGGCAGAGAAGTTCATGTTGATGACGCAAATTCCCGCCTAAAAATTGGATACATGCCCGAACTACCCAAGTTCCCCAAACACCTCAAATGTATTGAACTTTTAGATATTTACGGCAAAATGTATAACATGACAAAACAACAAAGAGCAGAACAAATACCTAAACTTATCAATCTTGTCGGTTTAAAAGGAAGAGAAAAAGACTACATCGGTAAATACAGCAAAGGAATGCAACAACGCATCGGAATCGCACAAGCGCTCCTAAACAACCCCGAACTTGTAATTTTAGACGAACCAAGCATTGGACTTGACCCAGTTGGCATGGTAGAAGTACGAGAACTCATTAAAGAGATCGCCAAAGATGGACGAACAGTTTTCCTCTCATCCCATTTACTCTTTGAGGTAGAACAAATCTGCGACCATGTAACAATCATAAATAAAGGCTCTGTTCTAGCATCTGACACCGTACAAACAGTTTCAAGCATGTTTATAGGCCCAGCCCTGATACATCTTGAAATAGCCAATTTAACCAACGACGTCATTTTCGCTGTTGAAAAATTGCCGTTTGTTAAAAAAATTTACCATGAAGGCATAAAATTAACTGTTCAAGTTACATCGCATGATGCTGATGTAAAGGTAAAAGTGTCAAAAGAAATAACTAATGCAGGTGGCGTAATTGTGGGGATGAGTCAAAAAACTTCAACACTTGAAGACGTGTTTATTCAGTTAATTGGAGGCGCTAGAACGCAATGAAATACGATAATGAACAACAAACTCAAGAGTCATCCAGAGGGTCAGTTTCTTGGTTTAGACGTTTCATGGCTGTTGTCCATTATGAAATGCTTTGGAACATACGTAAGAAAAAATTCATAGGTGTCATAGCATTTGCGTTTCTGATCTCATCTATAGGTTTAGTATTACCGTTTATTTTAGGTGACGTAATTCCTCAAAATGCTCATTTTGCAATCACTTATGGCGCAGACAGCCTTAGTTTGTTTCTCTTTGCTCTTGTTATAGCAATGAACAGCATGTCCAGTGAGTTCGAAAGTGGTACAATAGTGCCTCTACTAACTAAGCCGGTTTCACGTACGACAGTCTTTTTAGGTAAACTATTTGCAGCTTTCATTGTTTTACTGATTTCATTTACAGTGCTCTTTACGTATACAACTGTTGGGTCAATCTTTGTTTTTGGGGCACAAAGCGATCTCGGGCTACTTCCTGTTGTTTTATTTGGAAATATTATTAGCGCTTTTATTTGGGTTTCAATGCTTCTAGCTATGGGCACAATTACAAAGAATACGATCTTGACTGTAATTATTGCCGCAGGTTTGTTTATTTCTCTCTTCATGGCACTACCTATAGTTTCTGTTTTGTCGGGTCCTTCAACAGCATTGAATTATTTTCCGGGAACTGGTGCTACGGGAACGCTGATAACTGCAGATAACTCCGAATTTTCAGTTAATGCTGGTACAGACAGTTTAGGTGTAAACATGGTTTATGCATTACTGTATCCTGGACAAAATGTGAATTTTTTTAAAACAGACATTTGGTCAATACAAATTGGAGACCAAACATTGCCAGCCATGGAGTTGCTCTATACTGAATCTATAGGATTTATTGCTCTTCGCGGACTTGTAATAGCCTTAGCATACATTGTAGTGTTTCTACTGATAGGATGGCTTGCGTTCAAAAAAACCCAAATCAATGAGTAAATTTGTTAACTTTTCTTTTCCATAAGTTGAGCAAGTGTAACTATGAATCTTTCAATACGTTCACGTGTCCTGCCAAAATCAAGTACAGATGTAATTGTTGTAACAGGTGTCTCGCCAGCAATTAACATGCGTGTAGACTTGTCACTAATTGGAACTAAAGCGATTTTCATATGTGAAGGGTAAGACATGAATGCGCCTTTAGTTTTTATCTTCATACGATATTCGTCTTTGTCTGAGTCTTGGATTGTCCATTCCATTTTATCAATTGTTTTTAGAATACCTTCCCAAAGCTGCTGTATAGGATGGTCAACTTCGATATTTTCTGTTTCTTCACGTGTATATGCCATGATTCTTCATAGGTTTATTTAGAAGCTTATACTTAACTTTTCATAACTTATTTTTTGATGTTTTACGTGCCTAATCAGACACCGGCAAAAAGTGGGCATATAGAGAATATATTAATATGATAATGAAAGCAGCTATGTTTGTAATGGTGATATGGTTTTGGTTTTTTGAAATCCTTTAAAGGTCTTTTGGAGTAAAACAGTTTTTAGTTAGTTAGTTAGAGAGGAGTATAATGGAATTTTACTTGTTTTTGGAATTTATTTGTATATTAAAGTTGAGTTGTTGGAGAAAGTTGGGTTGGTCCTAACTTGTCAATCCGTAGTCGAGGAGAAAGGAGAAGGCTTCGAAAACGGATAAATTTTATGGACGTGTTAGTGTAGCAGTCAACCCAGCTTTTCTCCAACAAGGGAAATTATAATGAACCAAGTTATAAAGCTTGTCAATTAATGTGATTTAATGTAAATTAGTAACGAAAAGAGTTTTAACTGATAAATTAAAAGTCCAAAGTATTTTCAGTTAATACATCATACCCACTTGAATAACGCACTAGAATATTTTCACTGACGGTTTTACACAGCAAACAAATTAAGTTTTAACAAAAAAAGGATTGACCGTTATAAAGCTTACTAAGATAGAGTAAAAAGACACTTAACTGCTTCAGTGGGGCAAGATAAAACACATGGAGACTGATTTTTTTCTGGTTTACATTCAGCACAGGTGTACCTGATTTTATTACGGTATATCTCCTTGACTGCGGCTACGGGTTTGTCTTCCAAGTCAATAAACATCAGTTCTACCTGTAACGCGTTTTTTGGGCATTGTTTAACGCAGTTTCCGCATCCAGTGCATTTGTCAGAGTCAATGGCAATAAAGCATTCGCCCGAGCCATCTGTGTATCCATAATAAGTAATCAATTTATCACCTTCTAAGTGTTATGTGATTTGTCATAGAGTGCTTTTGCGAAAAGTCCTGCTCCAAGCGCGCCGGCAATCATTGGATCTATCCCGTTTTCGCGCCAGTTAGGCATAGGAAGGCACTTAACACCTAAGACGGCTTCAATTCGGCTTACAATACCAATGTTTTTTGATTGCCCTCCAGTTATTACAAGGGCAGGTTCTAAACCGATGCGGTTAATCAGGTTGCTCATACGCACCGCCATAGCTTTGGTGTAAGCAGCAAGGACTTTTTCTTTAGACCAACCTTTACGTAAGAGGCCAACAGCCTCTGTTTTAGCAAAAGCTACGCATGTGCAACTTACCGGTGGCGGTTCTTCTTCCACTTTTAGGCTCATTTCACCGATTTCTTCAATTGGGATTTTAAGCAGGTCAGCGAAGACTTCCATGCCTCTGCCTGTGCCTGCGGCGCATTTGTCATTCATTAGAAAAGAAGTAACTCGTCCAGTGTCATCACAGCGTATGACTTTGATGTCTTGTCCGCCGACATCAAGTACTGTATGCACTTGTGGTCCCCAGATATAGTTAGCACCTTTTGCGTGGCAAGCGATTTCGGTGAGGGCCTTGTTTGCCATGGGAACATTTACTCTGCCATAACCAGTGCCGACGACATATTTGATGTTGGATTGGTTTAGGCCAGTGTCTTTAAGGGCCCAATCGAGGGCTTTGATTGCGCTTTCTGGACTGCTGGAACCAGTGCGGGTTATGCCCCATGAGTAAATTTCTCCGTTAACAAGAACAGCTGCTTTAGAACCAACTGAACCCACGTCTACGCCAGCGGTGATTATATCTTTGCTTGTCCAAGACTTATCGGGCATGATACGGTGATATTCTTGCCAACGCCAAAAAGCGTTGTTTTGCTCGGTCATTTTTTGTTCACCCTCACTTTGGCTGCGCCAATCAATGCAGCGCCTAACGCTCCAGCATATTCGGGAAATTCAGGAATCAAGACATCAACGCCTAACTTGCGTTTCAGAGAAGCTACAAATCCGACATCTTTAGCTACGCCGCCGACCAGTATTACTTCAGGGTTTACACCTAAGCGGTGAATCATAGAGGATACACGATCGGCCATTGCATCATAAACTGCTCGGGCGATTTCGGGTTTAGGCTCTTGCTTATGAATTAGTGAAACCACATCGGATTCGCCAAATATGACACAGGATGTGTTAATTGGGCTTGCCCGTTCTGCTTTAAGCGATAAAGTGCCCATGTCTTCCATGTTTACCTCTAAAGCGCGTGCCATAGCTTCAATGAATGTGCCTGCTCCAGCGGCACATCGTTCATTAACTACAAAGTCCACCATGACACCGTTTTCATTGCATTTTACTGCTCTTGCTTCCTCTGCACCTATGTCGACGATTGTTCGAGCTTTGGGGAAAAGAGTTGTTGCAGCTTTTGCGTCTGCGCCCATCATGCTTACGGTGGTTGCAGTATAAGGTGATGATTCAAAGCTTGAACCTGTAGCGGTAAAACTGGCTACGTCTGTTTTGGTAATACCTGCAGTTTTTAAGGCTTGCTCAACAGCATCTTGAACTGATTTTACTGGGTCAAACCCAGAAAATGTTTGCACCCTAGCCAGAACCTTGTCATCATTTAACACTACGACTTTAATGCTTTGGGTTCCTATATCCAATCCAACTGTTATCATAAAGGTGACCACTTTAGAAATCTACTTGGGCGTTAAGCATTTCAAGGAAAGCTTCTACCCTTGTTTTTAGTTGCCCTGCGTCTTCCCGTGTGTAGTCGGTGTCAAGGTAGTAGACAGGAATATTTGCCTTATCCAGTGCCCGTTTAACCCTTGTGTACTCCATTGCATATAACATACAGCCCCTAACCACGCAGTAAATAACGCCTTGTACATGGTTCTCTTTTGCCTTGTTTAGCAGCCAGTTTATGCGATCTTTGTTGCCGTCTTTGCTGGTAAAGCAAGGACATGTAGAAGCCATAAGGTAACGCTCACCAATTGCATTTAACATATCATCCATAGTCCACTCATCAATCCCTACAGGATCACACAGTAAACGTTCACCAGAACATAATTCGTCAGCAACTAAAACGCCTCGCGGACTTCCCTCTTCGATGAGGCTTGGTAGTTTCCAATTGTCAGGCCAAAACATCGGTGTACCAGTAATCATCACCCGAGGTGTATCAGGTGGACAAGCCCATTCTTTACGTTGCATACGATGTTCTAACTCGTCACATAGAGTTTCAGTTTTTTCTGTCCACCGATCAATGTCATCCCACATGTATGCTTGATTAACAAGCATTGCATCTCTGCCCAAAATTACTGGATTATCTTTGCGCAGGCTTTGCAGGCGGCGAAATGCTCTGGTGGCTTTTTGTGTTTTTAGTATTGCTGTTCTAAGGTTTTTTGAATTGATTTTGTTGCCGGTTAATTTTTCAAGGTTACTTTTGATTTGTTTTATTTCTTCATTCCAAAATTTTAGTGCTTGGGCAGAGTCTTTAATGCGGGGGTTAGACATGCCCCATACTTGTTTGTAGTCACCCAAGATTTCGCTAAGTTTAGTCATTCCATCGCATGTTAGCGTTGTAATTAAGGCATCACTTTGTTCAAGAAATGGCGAGAGTTCAATCATTTTAGCCCCGATTGTTGAACGAATTGTGGGGCAGACTTCAACGGGTACAACACGGTCACCAAGTTTTGAAGTGTCATACCAACCCGAGCTTATCCTGACAGGAATTGCACCAGCTGCCAAAATTAGTTCCAGAGGCGCAAAGAGACATGTGTAACCTATAATTTTTTTGCCTTCTGCTTTGGCTTGTTCAATTTCTTTTGCACGTTTGCCAAACAGGTTGGCAATTTCATCGAAGTATTCTAGTTCTTTTGGGCGATTAGGTGTGGCTTTCTTCATGCGTTCAATGGTTTGGGTAATGATGTGTTCAGAGTTGGTTTTAATAGTGTTTTGCAGTTCGTTAATTTCTTTTTGGGTTGTTTCAGGCATGATTTTTTTTGGTTCAACGCTGTTGTTTTTCATTTTTATGTTTCCTCTCAGGCAAGTGTTAGTATGGAACTGATTAGGGTGCTGATTCCAAGTATGATAATTATAGCGGCGCCTGCGATTGCTATGTAAGTTCGCAGTAAGGGTGCTTTGTTGAGAAGCCACCCGGTAACGCCGCCGATCAGCAGCATAGGTGAAATGGCTGTTCCAATGCCAAATAAGACAGCAAAAGCTATGCTGTCAATTGGGTTGGCAAAAGGAATTGAATAAAGTAATAGTGCAATTAAAGGCGGGCAGAGAACAAGGCCTCTGCTTAATCCTAAAGTGAAGGCGCCTACATCAAATCTGTTTACAAACCGTTTTGGGTTAATTGGTGTTCGGTTGCAGTTGCATGAGGGTTTTCTGTTTTTGTATAGCAATATTACACCAATTAGTATGGTGACTACGCTGAAGGCTATTGTGGAGTATGTTTGGAATATGGAAAGTGTTGAGTCTTCAGCGAAAAAGTGTACTAAACCGCCAAAAAGACTGATTGAAGCACCAATTAGGGTGTATGCAATTATTCTACCTGAGTTAAAAGTCAATGTTGTTATTACGCTTTTGCGGAAGTCTGTTCCGGTACTTGCTATGTAGCCTGCAAGGTATGGTAGACATGTGGCGGTGCAGGCTACTAATCCATAGAGTAGTCCTGTTGTAAATGATGTTAAGTAAGGATTTGATAACTCGGGTATTAGCGACATGTCTAAGCTCCGCGTTTAATTAAACAAATAACAAGTGGGAGAGAATTTAAATGTTAACGGAAAAATGAGAAATCTCAACAATAGTAGATAAACAGAAGCAATTTTTTGATTATGTTAATAGAGTTAACATTGAAATCTAACACAACAAAAAAAGGTTAGCCTATGAATGTTAATCATAACTTGTTTTTAGCGTTGGGCTACAATCATTGCATGTGCTTTATCGTAAGGTTCGAGGTCGACTACTTCTTTAACGTTAAAACCTCTGTTACGTAAAATGTTAGCCTCTTGTCTGTAAACTGCCTCAGGCATCATAGTAACGTCAATACTTTGGGATTTGCATGCAAGCATAACCCAGCCTGATGGTTTTAGTAATACGTCTGCATTATCGGCTAAAAGTTTCGCCTGTTCAGGTTGTGCAACATCACAGTAGATAACATCAACTTTTCCTGGAATAAACACCGCATATCTTTCAGGTTTACGCGCATCCTCAAGAAAAGGTGACATGTTAGGTCTAAAAGCAGCCACATTATTAACAAGATCCCGCAATGAACGGGAAGCAAATTCTACACAGTAAACATGCCCAGCTTCTCCAATAATATCTGAGATATGGCTCGGGGTTGTTCCAGAAGCTGCACCTAAATAAAGAACCTGAGAACCAGGCTCAATTGGCACGTTTTGCAGACCTTTAATTATACCCCCCGCAAGCTTGCTACGAAAAGCATCCCAAATACGATACTCCACATTTTTAACGTGAATTAAACGTTCACCATAAACGGTTAACCCCGGAGTTAAGTTACGTGTAGCGAGGCGTTGAACGCCCCCCTCCAACATAGCCTGATAAATCTCTTTAAACTTAGGGTGTGACCGAACTTTAATATGCACGTTACTCGGTTCTCCGCTTCTCACCATGGTCACGGTATTTACCGCCGCTACCATGGAACCTATCGCCACCACGACTTCTGTCGTTACCTCGGTTACGGTCTCTACCTCTATCAAAACCTCGGCTACCTCTACCATCTCTACGTTGATCCCTTCTACCGCCATCACCAAAGCGATCACGCCGGTCACGGTTAAAGCGTTGATCACGGTCTCTGCGTTCTTCCCTTGGTTTGGGTTCTTTGGGTGGTGGAGCATCTTTGTATTTTTCGTGAATCTCTTCGAGGCGTTTGTTGACTTCGTCTTTTAGTCTGTCTCCGATAAAGTTTCCGCCAAATGCGTCTGCTCTTGCTGCTATGGAGAGTTTACCGGCAATGACGCGAGCAATTTTTCCTCTTTGCCATCGTTTTGCGTCATGTAAAAGCGTATGTTGGAAAATTAAACCATGTTTGGGTGGTCTTGCGCCTGTTTTTAGCGATCGGAAGAGCGCTTTTTCTGCACCTAAAACTTGAATGGTGCTAGCTGGGCGCATAGCTAAGTTTTGTAGGCTGCCCGCCATGGCGATTAGCCTTGCGCCTAATAGTGCGCCAGCTACTGCTCGAACATTTGGTGCAAGTTCTTCCATGGTACGGTCAACATAGTTCTCCATGTTTTTGCGTAACTCATAGAGATTAAGTACATCGCGGCTAAGACTTTGAATTTGTTGCAAATCCGTTTCTGATATGTCAGCACCCATTGAAGTTTGGGCTGTTTTTGCTACAAGTTCAGAGCGCTCTTTTGGAAGACCTTCAGCCACTACTGTCTCAAATGTATAATTTTCCCTGTCGCCCAAGTTTAAAACTAATCGGGAATATGTCTCGTGTTTTTCTATCAGGCGATCCATCTCTGGGAAGTAAACGCCATACCATTCGCGTAGCCTGCTCATAAACAGGTTTACGGTTCGGTCTAAATCATCAAGGGTTTGTATTGCTTGTGCAACAATTAAGTCACGTTTTTCAGATGCGCCTTTAATTCGTAGTTTAGCTAATTCCATGCTAACATTGCGGTTCCAAAGGGCAAGGTCTTGATCGTCTTTTGCAAAGCCTGAGTTTAAAGCTACTTGGTTCATTTTGCTACGGAGCACTTCAGCTTCTGCAGGGGATGCAACTCCTGTTTTTGTGCTGGTTTTTCTTTGAATTTCATCTGCAAGATTGGCGTTTTCAAATACGAATATTTCATAGCCAACGTTTCTAAGTAGGGACACTAATGAAAAGACTTCGTCAGAGAGTTTGCCTGACTCAGTCTTAAGTAAGCTTTTTGCTGCTGCCTGAGGCTTTTTAGGAAACAGAACTTTCTCTACTAAGTTGTTCTTTTCGTCAAAAGCGGCAACGCCGAATGGGTAGTGAATTATGAATGCTTTCATGCTTTAAGCCTCATTGTGAGCTATCTATTGACATCACTAAGACTTTATAAATAGTTTTGTTACTTAAAATAAAGAAGATATAAAATAAGAAAAATTCAAGAAAAATGTCGGCGATTTATGGTTAGTGTTTGGCTGGGTGAATTTTTATAAAAACAATGTTACATAGTTTTGAATGAGGAAGGCTTATTTGACGAAACATAAAATGTGCGCCTACAGTTTAGTCTTGATTATTTTAGTTTTAACGATGTCAGGTTTTTTGTCTGCTCAACCAACAACCAACGTTAAAGTGGGAGATTGGATAGAATATCAAGTAACATTTACAGGAACGCCGCCACCTGATCATTTGATAATTTTTGCGAGAATGGAAATTTTGGATGTCTCGGGACCAATGATTCACGTTAACATAAACTCAACATATGCTAACGGTACGCAGGAGGTCATACAATCAACATTGAATCTGCAAACAGGGCAACTCATTGATGATTTCATTATTCCATCAAACTTGAAGACAGGTGACAGTTTTTATGATTCACGTGTTGGCAACATAACAATTAGTAGCACAGAGCAGCGCAATTATGCGGGAGCTGAACGTACAGTTATTTCAGCTACAAGTCTTAGTAACACATATGTTTGGGATCAAGCAACTGGAGTTAGCGTTGAAGGAATCTCAATAGAGGCAGATTACACAATGCACAGTATAGTTACGGCGACTAACATGTGGAACCCAAGCGATGGCCTTAACCGAGTGATAATGTACGCTTTCATAGTAGTTGTAGCAATAATAATTGTCGACCTAGTTTTGTTGTTTTTAACTCGCAAGCACAAAAAATCAAAGGTCAACCTACCCGTAAATTAAACTCCAAACTTTTTTCTC
The DNA here is from genome assembly GCA_009778385.1 of Candidatus Bathycorpusculum sp. Taxonomy (GTDB): domain Archaea; phylum Thermoproteota; class Bathyarchaeia; order Bathyarchaeales; family Bathycorpusculaceae; genus Bathycorpusculum. The sequence continues at coordinate 39,857 of WRJX01000102.1, forward strand.
ACATAAGGAACTGTGTAAAAATAATATAATAAGGTGTTGACGTATCAGATAGACGATGTGACAAATATAAAAACAAGTGAGAAAAATGTTAAGATTGATCAAAATTGCAATCGTTTTCAATATAATAGTAAGTGTTCTGTTTATCTATGGAAGTTATGTTCAATGGGATTTGTTTGCAGGAAATAATGCAGCTTCATCAAACATGGTTAGTTGCACATGGAGCCCAACACGCTTAGTAGTGATGTTTTATGGCAATGAAAACGGCGTTATTAGTACCGTAGAAGGAGCGTTTGCGTATCCTAACACTCCATTTATGCTATTTTGGTTTTCGACAATAGGGAACCTTTTATTAATCAAACAAAAACATAAATGATAACTCATTCTTCATTAAAACTGTCGCATTTATCGCAGGGACGTTGAAGTGGAATAAGGTGGAGCATCGGTTGTTTTGTTATATTTCGGAATTGGGCGGGATCAACACCTTAGTACATGTTATTTTTACACAGTTCCTAAGGCAGTAACAGGTAAAAGATGACAAATAAGCTGTATGGTATCTCACCTACGGCAGCAAATCTGGGAATACCAGGGATGCTTGGGAGATTTAGAACCGTTAACATGTCTACGACTATGACGAAAAGTAAAAGGACAATTGTGCCAGACCAACCAAGTTTGTTACCCTTCCAAATCAGGATGGCAAATACAAGTGTAAGTAATCCGAAGGCTGTGGTGTAGATACTGTAAATTATTGAACTTTGGGCAGCTATAGCAAGTTCTGAGCCTAAAAACATTAACCCTAAAACAGTGTGGATTATACCAATTAGAATTTGAGCAATGACTAATAGGGTTATTCCCAAGCGTCTACCTTTGAAAGTTATGGGTTTTTGTTTGTTTTGCACTGCGATCCTGTCTATACATTGCCAAGAGAGGTCATATAACTTTTCATAAGTTACGTACACTTCTTTCTTTGTTGCCACTTAAGCAAGTAATTCTGAGGGTAATTGTAGTTAAAAAAATAATAAAGTGAAAAAGAAAATAGAAATAAATATGAAGAGACGTTTATTCGAGAATGATTCTTGCGTCGACAGTGTTTGTGCCTTTGGCGTATGCCATGATTGGATTTAAGTCAAGCTCTGCAATTTCTGGGTGTTCCATGAGGAGCTTAGAGACGTTGACTAAAATCTGTGCAAGAGCATCAATATCTGCTGCTGGAGTGTTACGGTAGCCTTTTAGCAATGCTGCTGCTTTAAGACCCGTGATCATTTCCTTTGCTTCGTCAATGTTAACTGGAGCAATTTTGAAGGTGACGTCTTTTAGTACTTCAACAAATATTCCGCCTAAACCAAACATGATGGTTGCGCCAAACTGTGGGTCTTTGATTGCACCTACGATGACTTCTGTTCCTGCAGGCGCCATTTCCATAACAAGAACACCTAAAAGGTTTGCTTTTGCATTGTATTTTTTGGCGTTTTCAATAATTGTCTTGTATGCTGCTTCAACGTCTGCAGCTGTTTTAAGACCAACTTTAACTCCTCCAGCGTCGGATTTGTGGATGATCTCTGGAGAGACAATTTTTGCAACAACTGGGAAACCTATTTCTTCAGCTATTTTTGCTGCTTCTTTCTCGTTAGTTGCTAACTGGAATTTTGGAACAGTGAGGCCATATTCCATGATGATGCTTTTAGCTTCGGACTCAAGGAGCGCTTTACGGTTTTCACTGCGTGCTTGAGCTATAATTTTATCAGTCATATTCACGATTTAACGTCTCCATTAATTTGCAAGGAATGACATACAGGTTTCCTTTAAAATTCTTTTGTTTGCAATACGCAGTTAAGTCATGGCTAAGAGAGCAAAAACTTTCGCGTCTGCGACCATAGCAGAAATCTTTGCGTACTCATTAGGCTGATGAGCCACCTCATCAATGGTACTCCATACGGCTGCTTGAATACCTTGTTTACGGAAAAACACTGCACAACTACCGCCACCAATACCACCTATTGATGCATCAACACCTCGTGCTTCCTTAATTGCTGCTTTTAACCGCAACACAACCTCGGCCTGGTCTGTTTCAAGTATAGGTGAAATTTGTTTTTGTAGTATCTCTAAGTCTATTTTTGCCCCAGTTTTTTCCTTATAATAATCTAATAAAGCGTTAATGTCACTTAAAATCTCATCAAGACTATATGTAGGTAAGATGCGGCAATCAAAATAGGTTATATCTTCACCAGGAATTACATTAACTGCCTCAACATTGGGTTCTTTTTTGGTAGGTTCAAAAGTGCTCTCGGGCACATCAAAACGGTCATCTCGTTTGGGATGTTTTTCATGTAGCATTTTATCTATTGCCAAAGTAATTTCCATACCAATTCGGTGTGCGTTTAATCCTCTATCTGGACGGCTACCATGTGTCTGTTTACCCACAGTGCGTAGTTTTAGCCATAAAATGCTTTTTTCTGCAACTTCAATAAAGTCACCAGTTGCATTACCAGCATCGGGAACAACAATAAAATCGCCTGGTTTGAAAATATTTTGGCTAAGCAGGTGCTGGATGCCATATTGGCTACCCTGTTCCTCATCTGCTACAAATGCAAGACCAACAGTGAATTCAGGCTTAACCCCTAACTGCTTAAGCGCTTTTAACGCATAAATTGAAGCAACCATAGACTGCCCATTATCTTCACTACCTCTACCAATAATATGATCGCCCGATATGATAGGATTAAATGGTTTAGTTTCTGTCCACACCACTTTACCTGGTGGAACAACATCAAGATGAGTAATTATCCAGAGCCGTTTCTGATCTGAGACACCATAAAGATAAGCAATAACATTTGGACGTTTACCACTAGAAACCCGCAAGTCTGGCGCATCATAATGTTCAATTTTGTCAAAACCAGCCTCTTCTAAAAGTTGAATTAGCTGTTGAGCTTTTTGCTCTTCACCATCACCCCCGTTTTCAGGAGCAATTGCAGGTATACTGATAAGAGACATTAGAGCTTGCACCATTTCCTGCTTTAAGCTATCAATTTGAGTGAAAACAGTAGTTTTATCCATAACTAAAACCTTCAATAAAAAGATAAACAAAGCAAGTTTTAACGTTTTTCAAATAAAGGCCTATTTGATAAAACATAGAAGACCATAGTCTTAATTATTTAGGTATTCTTCCGGTTGGTGTACATATTCCAAATGATTCAAATGGTTGCTTAGAGCACAAACATCTCAGGTATATGCTAAGGAAATACACATCCCACCAGCAAACACTAATTGTAACTAATGTCTAATGTGTTTTCGCTAGATTCGGTTTTGTGGATGTATGCCCACAGGTTTTTCGCTGAAATATCCCCCTTCAAACTGCAAGATACCTAAAAGGTGTTCAACCTATTTATCGAATTAACAACTCGCAATAGGAGATTTTTAGTCTGATGACATTGTTCTTTATCCTGTTTTTCACCGGCATGTTTTTTGGTCTTATGGTAATTATAAACAAAGAGCAAATAAAATGGGGAGCGGTAAATGATGAAACTAGAGAACAAAATTGTCTTAGTTACAGGAGCAAGCTCAGGTATGGGCAAGGCCATATCGTTGCTTTTTGCCAAAGAAGGTGCAACAGTTATTGCAGTTGCGAGACGTTTAGAACGTCTCATTGAACTTGAGGCCTTATCTGCGGGATTATCTGGTAAAATTGTAGCTCGGAAGGGAGATGTCTCAGATGAGCCAGTCATGAACACACTTGTAGACAGTATAGTCACAGAATTTGGTACAATAGACATCTTGGTTAACAATGCAGGCATTATGGATGAGATGATGCCTGCCGCTGAAGTAACAAACGAAATCTGGGATCGAGTTATGAGTGTTAACCTCAAAGCGCCATTTAACCTGATTCGAAAAAGTTTGCCTATTATGATTAGTAAGGGTTCAGGTGTTATCGTCAACATTGCGTCTCTTAGCGGTCTTTATGGTTCACGTGCGGGTGCGGCGTATACTGCCTCCAAGTTCGCTGTTGTCGGTCTGACAAAAAATGTTGGCTTTATGTATGCGCCAAAGGGTATTCGTTGCAATGCGATTTGTCCGGGCGCAGTAGATACTGAGATTTCTGTTGGCATAAAGAATCCAAGTATGTTTGGCTTCTCGCGTGTGAGGACAGGTATGGATGCAAATCCGCGTCAGGGCTCTGCTGAAGAAATCGCAAAGGTGGCACTCTTCCTTGCGTGCGATGACTCAAGTTTTGTTAACGGTGCCACGCTGACTGTTGACAGTGGTTGGAGCGCATATTGATTTGCAGCTCCATGCCAAATTTTTCAAATACACTGTATACATTATTTAATGCCCATTCGGCAGTTTGCGCTGAAACAATAGGCAATTACTTTGTCGCCCGATAAATTTCCAAAAAAGAGGTAAACTTATACAAACGATCTAAATTAGGTCATAACTATACCGCGCAAACAATTTAACGTACTTTTTCCCAAACTGCCGAATGTGAGTTATGAGTTTTTTATCGTTCATGTTTTCTTCATCTTGCGATGTTTTCCTAAGTAAAAAGATGTAAAGTCGTGCATATTTTATGCTTGTGTTTGTAGTGCTTTGAGGCGTTTTATGATGTTTGGGTGTGTTGAGAAGAGTTCTGCGAATTTTTCTGCACCAGTTAAGTTTTTAGATAGGGCGTCTCTTAGGAGGTCTTTTTTGTTTGTAGTTTTGTCTGTGTGGAGTTCTTCTGCGTCTGTTTCTGCTCTGTCAGGGTCGCTTATGAAAAGGGTTTTGAAGGATGTGTTGCTTTTTTGTTCGCCTCTGTTGTGGCTGCGTCGGTATCGGTTTTGGTTTTTGCTTTCGTTTACTATTGTTACAAGTCCGGTTGAGAGTTTTTCTGCACCGTTTTCAACTATTGATACGCTGTGGCGGTCTGCATAGTATTCGCGTAGGCGGCTAAGGTATAGGGTAAACATGTTAAGGATCCATGAAAATGCCATAAAGGCTATGCCGATTATGGCGTTGTTGCCTCCGCTGCTACGGTTTCTGCCGCCAACCATGCCCGAAAACATTAATGAGAAACCAATGTAGTAGAACAAGGCTGGCAGAAAGGAAACTGTCATCATAATTTGTACATCTCGATGTTTTAAGTGACCAAGTTCATGTCCTATGACTGCTTCAACCTCACCTTTGTCTAAGGATTTTAACAATCCTTGAGTTATAGCAACACGGTTACCGGTTAAGGGTGAACCGTAAGCAAAAGCGTTTGGCATTGGAATTTGGGCGAGCATTAATTTAGGTGGAGAAATTTTACTTTTAAGGCTTAACTCTTTAACCATCTTGTGAATTTCAGGATTTTCGTTAGGCCCCATTTCTTTTGCTTTATAGATTGCACCAACAAGGTAAGGAGAAAGCAACCACTGGGCGATGTTAAAAATTACCACAAGTACGCCGATGGTAATTATGCCTAAACCAACGTCAGCCAACGTTAAAATTACTGTGAACACAAGGGTTGATAAACCAAAAATTACCGCTAAAGTTCCAATCATTGAAAAATGGAGTTTCCAAACACTCATCACTATACACTTCGCTTCTTAATTTTTAAATGAAGCACCACAATAATATAGGTTTATGATAAAATACTAACATTTAATCTGCCAAAACAACTAATCTGCTTGACTTTACACTAAAATTTTGACCCTCATAACCTCCACAAACTTGTTCAACCATAAAACCTGAGCCCAATAACATTTCGTGTAATTGACTTAGTTTATAGAGGCGTGTTGTGTGATGAAAAAACGTTAGTTTTCCGTCAGTTTTATCTTTAGTAACCCAAAAGTCAAAAAGTCTCCCAGCTTTGGGGTCTACAGTGCGTTTCTGAAACAGAAAAAAGTTTGTATATTCACGCCACTTGTAGAAACTAAGAATATATTGACTGATTGCATTTGGGTATCGCAACAAGACAGGTAAAAAGAGCCATTGTAAATTTGCTATGCTATGTTTTGGGTATTTTCTTTTAAGCTGCTCACGGTTAAAAACATCTAAAATAAACAAGCCGCTGTGACATAGAGTTTGGCGTAGTTCTTTTAGACTTTTAAAATCAGCCTCCTCAGTGGGTAAATAGCCAAAGCTGTTGTCTAAGCTTAATGCTATAGTGAACGCTTTATCCTTAAAGGGTAAATGTTGCAAATCGGCTTTTACTAGTTGTGCTTGAGTTTGGTGTTGTTTTGCGATTTTAAGCAATTTTGACGATATATCTAACCCTACAACGTTAAATCCTTCCTTTGACAGGAGAATGGTGTGTCTGCCTGTTCCGCAGCCTAAATCCAAAATCCAGCCTTCAGTAGAGATGTTGTTTTTGATGAACTGGATTTGTCGTTCTGTTGGTTCTTTATCAGCAATTTCCTGCCAATATTTGCCCATGGCATCAAAAACGTTTGGTTGCACCTATTTTCACCACGTATGTTTATTTTGTTCTAAGAGAGCTTAAATAATAATAGCCTTTTTAATATAATCTAAAGTGGGTAATGTCATTTGACTGAAAAGCAGGAATGGCAACATGTTTACATGATTTTAAAACTATCAGAGATGGGTGCGTATCGTAGAATTGCAAAAATATCTACAGAGTTTTTAGCTGAAAAGCTTGGGATTTCGCAGCAGACTGCCTCACGTTATCTTATTGAGCTTGAGCGTAAAGGTTGGATTAAGCGAAATATTACCCCTGATGGTAGTCTGATAAAAATTGATGAGTTAGGCATACGTGAATTGCTTAAACTTTACTCTAATCTTAAAGTTGTTATTGAAACAGCTTATCCTCCTTCAGTTACCCTTGAAGGGGTAATATTTACAGGTCTTGGTGAGGGTGCGTATTATATTTCAAAAGAAAAATATCGCAAACAAATAACAGATAAACTTGGTTTTGAACCATATCAAGGCACTTTAAACCTTAAACTATCAAGTGACTATGATATTAAAACCCGTATGGAATTAGAAGCCTATCCAGCAATTGAAGTGGAAGGATTCAAAAGCACAGATCGTAGCTTCGGTCTTGTAAAATGTTATCCCGCAATAATTGGCAACAAAGTTAAAGGTGCTCTGATAATTGCCACACGTAGCCATTATGATGTTTCAGTTCTGGAAATCATTGCGCCAATCTATTTGCGTAAACATTTAAACCTTAAAGATGGGCACAAAGTAAAAGTTGAAGTTTTTACTTCTCCCTCTAACTCGGTTGATAAGAGTAATTTATAGTATACTGGCTTTCTTTTTCGGGTTTACGTCTTGATGCTATAATATATCCAGTAATCAATCCAAAGGCTAGTCCGCCAAGATGCGCTAAGACATTAACGCTTTCACCTATGTTTATAAAGAATAAAAAGAACGCAAACACCAAAGCACCAACAATTGATTGTTGCATAGCTCGTCTATTGTAAATTATGCAGGCTCCAAAAAGGGCAAATATTGCCCCTGAAGCACCAACTGAAAGGTAATTTGGCCCAAGTGCTAATGAGAGCAGGTTACCTGTTAAACCACCTAGGAAATATATTCCCAAGTATTCTGGCAGGGAGAACATTTCTTCTGCTCTTAAGCCAAAAATTAACAGAAACAACAAGTTGCCTCCAAGATGAATCAATGAAGCATGAATAAACATTGAAGTAAACAATTGGTATTGGTAGTAAAAACCCCCATTTAAAATTAACCAGTTACACTGTCCCAGCACATAAGTTACACTATTAGATGTAACAAATATATTTCCGCCTACAATAGCACCGTAAATATATAATGCAATGTTTAAGGCAATCAGAACATACGTGATTTTATATTTCTCTGAGCTTTTTGGAACTTTAACAATCATCTGGAAAACTTCTCAACTATTTTCTGCCTAATCTTTGAGGAACTATCTAAAGCATCCGCTCCAAATTTGCCAATTCTAACAATCTTCACAGGCAAATTATGCATTTTCAGATAAGCCTCCACATCCTGCACCATCTTTTCTTGATCATAACCTAAAGCGATAATATCGGGTTTAATCTTTGCCACCACTTCAGCTATGTCCATGCTCTCAAAACCTAAAACTGCAATATCAACAACCCTAAGTGACTCTACCAACGCTCTTCTTTGATCTTCAGGCACTACGGGTTTTCTGCCTTTAATATGCTCAACCGTGCTGTCTCGAGCTATAACAACTATAAGCTCAGCATTACCTCCACCAGCACGTTTTGCTTCCTCTAAAAACTTTACGTGACCCAAATGCAACAGGTCAAATACGCCACTGGCAAGTACTACGGTTCTGTTTCCGGTTTCCTGGTTGGCCATTCAAACGTCACTGCTCCAAGTAGTCTTAAAGCGTCAAGTAACCCCTCACAATAAGCAACTGAGGTTAAACTTGTTTCAAGCTTACCGCTTGCCTTATAATACTTTGCATCCGCCAGATAATCATGAACATAACTTATCAAGTTACTAACATCCTCCTCAGTTATGCCTATCGGAGCGGGATTTTGCTGCATTGTCTTTAGCACAATTTCTGCTGAAGCAATATACTTGCTAGTTAATGTTTCAAGGCTCATCTAAACAACCTCCTAAACTCAACAGGTGCATCTGCAAATGCAATTAAGGCATCAACCTCCATAAAATGCAATTCACCTGGAAAAATTAAGCTGAAAGGAGGCAGACCAAAATCAAAATCAATCAAATCTTTAACAAACCCCGCCTTTAACATGGGCTGATTGCTACCTGCTCTGGCAACTCCAATAGCCACTGTATTTGGAGTTATGACTTTTTCCTGTTTCTGCTCCTCCACTGTCTGCAAGGTTCTAAGTGCCTGATTAATCGTTAAGTAACGATTTTCAGGTTCCCTCAAATCCAAAAGGCACAAAGTATGCAAACCTAATTTTTTGTTTTGAGCAATAACATTATAGGGTGTTTCAGCAGGGGTTTCTGGAAAAGGAACGGTAACAGTTTTGCCAAATTTGTAATTATGAAGACCTGAGAGACTAACTATAGCTGATATAATTGAGATACCATGGACAATTCTGGTATGGATACCGACTTTTTCTGCGTCAATACGCAATGTAACATGAGTTGTTGCGATAAAGGGATCACCAGGAACCAAAAATACAGTTTTTCCTACCTCGGCTGCTTGAAGGATGAGCTTGCCATTTTCCTCTTCAAGAGTTTGGCGTGTGACATGTTGTATTTTTTTTCCGCAGAGTTCTTCGAAGTGTTGCAGGTTAAAGTCAGGCATACGACTAGTATATGTTTCCATAAACACGGCATCCGCAGTCTTGATTTCCTCTAAGCCTTTTAATGTGAGTCCATATTCATCGTTTAAGCCCAAGCCTACAAAGACAAGTTCCTTCATAACTGCACCAACAAGATAGCTTAAGGCTCAAAAAATTAAAACATTCTGTATACTTTCCCACTTTAACAAGCAATGTGTAGGTAAAATAGGTACTAAAACTTTATATCACCTATACTTAAACTTGACAAATAAACAAACAAAAAACTATCACTTACAGAGGGATCAAACTATTACACGATGCATCTTAATTGTAGGCGACGGCATGGCTGATCAACCACTGCAAAAGCTCAACTTCAAAACCCCCCTAGAAGTTGCTAGCTGTCAATCAATGAATAAACTAGCTCATATAGGTGCTTCAGGCTTACTTGATCCCATTGCTCCAGGTATTGCACCCGGTAGCGATGCCGCAAATTTGACTCTTTTAGGTTACAATCCATGGCTTGTATGTAAAGGACGTGGTCCTTTTGAAGCAGCTGGTGCTGGTTTACAACTTAAACATGATGATTTGGCATTTAGATGCAATTTTGCCACAGTAGATGATAATTTGTGTTTAGTTGATGAACGTGCGGGTAGAATAGGTGCTGAAGCAAAAGCTTTAGGTGAAACCATAGAACAAATTCAACTCAAAGTAAATTCAGATGTTGAAGTTCATTTCAAACAGGCACTGGGTTTCAAAGCGGCGTTGGTTTTAAGGGGTGACAAACTTTCCTCTAAAGTCACCACTATCTTGCCTAAAGTTGGAACTCCAGTTGTAGCAATCACACCTCTAGATAACTCCTTTGAAGCTAAGCACACTGCTGATGTCCTCAATGAATTCATACAATTAACCAATCAAACCCTAAAACAGCACCCAATCAACACAAAGCGCAGAGCCAACAATCAAAGACCTGCAAACGCAGTTTTGCCATGGAGCGGAAGTAAAAAACCAGAAATGGCATCTTTTCAAGAAAAATATGGGTTAAGAGCAACTTGTGTTGCCGCAGCAAGTTTAATCAAAGGTATAGGTAAATTTAGTGGTATGGATGTTCCAGATGTACAAGGAGCTACGGGTGAACTTGACACTGACACTCTTGCAAAAGCAGATGCAGCACTTACAGCACTTGAAAATGGGAACGATTTCGTGTATGTTCATGTAGAAGCGCCAGATGAAGCAAGCCATGACGGTGATGTCATGGGCAAGATTGCGATTATTCAAAAAATTGATGCATTAGTTGGCAGAATTCTTAACAAGGTCAACTTAGCAGATACTGTTGTGATTTTAGTGCCTGACCACGCCACATCTTGTAAGACGCGAGCACATACAGGTGATGCTGTACCCGTCTGTTTTGCAGGCATTAACGTGATTTCAGATGGAGTAAACATATACAGTGAGCGTTCAGCCTATAAAGGTGGATTAAATCGTATCAGTGGCAAAGACATAATGCCTATGGCACTAAATTACATGGGCAAACCAGAAAAACTCAGCTGGTAACAAGCATGAAACCAATTTCAAGCTTAGTCAAAGAACACATCAAAAACCTCAAACCGTGTATTCATGGCGGAGAAATTCTAGACGCCACATGTAGAAGTGGAATCAGACGTGAAAACATCTTAGATTTTAGCTCCAGCGTCAACCCTTTAGGTACCTCCAAAAAAGCGTTAGATGCAGCAGAAGCTGCTTTTAGTCAAATCGCCGCTTATCCTGACTCTACATCAACCGAACTACGAGAAGCAATTGAAAAACATTACAACATCGCAAAAAACAACATAATTGTCGGTAACGGCTCAACTGAGCTTATGTACCTTTTCGCCGAAGTTTTTCTGTCAAAAAATGACACAGTAATAATGGCAGCACCAACATTTGGTGAATACGAAGGAGCCGTACTAAAAACAGGAGCAGACATCCGCTTCATCAAACTTGGAAACGACCAAAAACTTGACGTTGACGCCTTTATTGCCGGCATGGCAAACGCAAAAATGGCATTTATCTGCAACCCAAACAACCCCACTAGCCTGTTGACCCCAACTCATGAGTTAAAACGCATTCTTGATGCAGCCCTAGAACAGAGCACTCTAGTCTTTTTAGATGAAGATTTCTTAGAATTTGTAGAAAACGAACAGCAGCTTTCCATGATTGGCAACATAGACAAATACCCCAACTTGTTTATCCTGCGTAGTTTCACCAAACTTTTCGGTTTAACTGGCTTACGCGTCGGTTATGGCATAGCAAACCAAGAAATCATTAACGTACTCATGGGTGCAAAAATTCCTTGGAATGTTAACTGTTTAGCGCAGGCTGCTGCAGTGGTTGCCTTAAACGATTATGAGCACCTACAAAAAACTCGACAACTAATTTGTGAAGAAAAAGCTTACCTGCAAGAAGGCTTAAGCAATATAAGGGGATTCAAGGTTTATACACCTGATGCAAACTTTTTCTTTATTGACATCCGTGAAACAGGCTATACAGCTGCAGAGCTTACTCAGAAACTGCTTGAGCAGGGCATTATGATTCGAGACTGTACCAGTTTTAAAGGTTTAGATCAATACTACATTCGAATTGCAGTTAAGCTCCACAGCGAAAACATACGGTTGCTACAAGCTTTAGGTAAAGTAATATAAGAACAATGGTGAATCTGGTAAACAGTAATCCATGTTCCAGCTAGATTATACCCTGTTCACCGATGCTGTGCTTATCTTTGCCTTAGCCGTCCTAATTGATATTGTTCTAGGCGAGATTCCCGACCAAATCCATCCAACTGTGGGTATAGGCAAAATTATAAATTACCTCAGACCAAAGTTGAAAAATAAAAATCCAAAAATAGAGAAAGCCAACGGAGTACTGCTACTTGTAACAGTTGCTCTTCTTACCACGTTACCTGTGTTTCTTGGTCTTTGGACTATACGTTTCTATTTAGGTTCAATACCCTACATCATCGTCGGTGCAATTCTCTTTAAAGCCACATTTGCAATAAAATGTATGCGCCGCTACACTGCACCAATAGCCAAAGCGCTTAAAAATAATGATTTGGAAGGCGCCCGCAAATACTTGCCCTACATTGTCCGCCGTGACCCAAACAGCCTAAACGAACGTCAAATCATCTCTGCCGCTGTAGAATCTATAGCAGAAAGCACAACCGACGGCATAACTGGTCCCTTCTTCTTTTTCACCTTTCTAGGCGTTCCGGGCGCATTTATCTACCGTGTAATCAACACACACGACTCCATGGTAGCCTACAAAACACCCGAGCTACGTAACATCGGCTGGTTTAGCGCGAAAATGGACACTGCAGCCAACTACATTCCCTCACGCCTAACCGCTCTATTAATGGTTATAGCCGCTGGACTTGTAGGTGAAAACGCCAAAGAAGCATGGCGTATCCTAAAACGTGACAAAAACAATACCGCATCCCCCAACGCAGGCTACACCATCAGCGCAATGGCAGGTGCCTTAGAAACACAACTTGCAAAACCTGGATACTACGCACTTGGCGACGAAGGGCCTATAACATCAGAAGACATCTTTAAAGCATTGCGAATAATGGAAGTAACCACACTCCTCTTTGGACTAATCAGTGTAGTGCCAATTATAGCCTTAAGAATCTTTTTAATCGGCATCTAAAAACTTACGTGAATAAAAAAACAACAGTATGATGATAATACATTACACTACACTGTCCATTGCAGACTTTGTTTTGCTTTACTTTATTTTATTTCTTGAGCCACCTGGTTGAGTATCCAAATAATAAACCTAACAAATTTACAGACAGGAAGCTATATTGATACTAAAAAGCTAAAAATAGGGAAAGGCAGGCAAAAGCTTGAAGTATAACTCTGAGTTGTTTCTTTTTAAGATTTGTGGGGCTTGGAGATAGTTAAAGGGGATAAGGGAGCGCGTGCAAAAATTAATTGTTCTCCAAACCTTTCCACCAACTCAAAGATTACTTCGTGTTTTGCCTTGTTACCTCCAATTTGTTTGGTTAGAGGGCTTTAAAAGCCTCAAACCACCTGTTATACTGCGACAGCATATCTAAGCTAACGCTTGGTTTACGCTCTTCAAGAATTTGACGGAAATCAGCCATTGTTAAAGGTCTTGGCTTTGCTTCTTTATCGGTTGCTTTGCCTGACTCAAAAAATTCACCAATTAGACTTAGCTGTGCTGATTGACAAACATCTCGAATATCGCTTCCCGAAAAGTTCTCTGCAATACGGGCCAGTTCAGCCAAATCTACATCTGTACCAACAGTGAGATTGCTTGAGTAATGTTTTAACATGTTAAGCCTTGTTGAACTATCCGGCAATGGAACAAGGATACGTTTTTGAAAACGCCGAATAAAAGCCCAATCAAGATCCCAAGGCTTATTGGTAGCGCCAATTACATAGACGTGAAGGTTTTTGCCTTTATCAGTGATACCATCCATTTCTTTTAGGAACTGGTTTTTAACGCGAATTTCTCCGCCAACCTCGTTAGAATGGGTACCCATAAGGGAATCTAACTCGTCAACAAAGACAATTGCTGCCTTACCTTCGTTTGCCACTTTACGTGCAGCTCCAAATAATTTAGCAACATTTTGCTCAGCTTCACCAAGCCATTTTGACATAATTGAGGCAGCATCTATACTGTAAAAGTTGGCATCAATTTCGGTTGCCACTGCTGCAGCAAGGAGGGTTTTACCGCATCCAGGGGGACCAAAGAGCAAAATTCCTCGAGGCCAACCAAGAGGAAACAAATCAGGACGTTGAACAGGGTAAACTATGGCTTCTTTAACCGCTTTTTTAGCTACATCTAAACCAACCACGTGTTCCCAGTTAACCATGGGACGTTCAGTAATTATGATTTCTTCATTGCCTGATTTTGTAGTGCCGTCATTTTCCATGGTTGCTGCACCACCTGTTGCGTCATTGTTTGCTTCGGCACGCATTTCAGATGAGGAAACAACGCCTTGCAGGGCTTTTATGCGTTCTTGATATGCAATTGCACGTTGAACGTAAACTTTGTTTAATCCATACTCTGGGTATAATTGAACAAGTTGCAGCAGACTTTCTATTGCTTTTTGATAAAGAGTAATAGCTCGTCCTTTTTGCCCTTGTTTATCCATCCTAACAGCGTCCAGCGCGTAAGCTGTCGCTGCTTTTTCTAGTTCATGTGAGGCGCTCATTTATCTTGTTTTTCTCCCCTTATTCTGGTGGTTTTAATTCCAATTTTATTTTACCTTGAGTTCCAAGATTTTCAAGGGCACGTTCAATTTCCTTATTTGACATTTTAAGCTCACTTGAACACTGCGAAAGATCAATTTCACCATTGCATTTACGCACGTATTCAAGAAGCACTTCTTCAAGTGTCTGCTGCTTGGAAACGGGTTGCTTAACTTCCATTGTTATTTCTTTAACTTCAGATTTTTTATATGAGATTAAAGTTTTTGAAACGTCAAACCCTGACTCTTTAACCTCTTTTGCACCAAACATCTCAGAAGTAGTTGCCGACAAAGCAACAAGCTCCTTAACTGGAGCCTGCAGAGCCTTAACCGTCCTCGCTGAAGCAGAGACAGGAGGTTCAGGCAAGTCTTGAACAACCTTTCGCTCAAGAAAACTGGATACTTCCCTAAGAATTTCTTCACCACCTTCAGTCTTTTGACCGACTGGAATGACAGTTTCGTCACTACGCAGTTTTGTAGCGTGAAGCGTCTCTTGTATGGTATCAGTTACATTATTTAATTCAGTGCTAACATCTGGTAATACTTGAAATAAATCTGATGAAACATTTTGAAGTAATTTTAAGGCTGGCCTCAAATCAATCACTATATCACTGAGTTCTCGGATGGTTTCAAGCCGAAGAACAACACGTTCAATAGATAAGTGCATACTAGAGAGAAAGTTTACAAGACGCCGTACCTCAGCAAGCTCAGTGGCACAGATTGAGGCTTTATCTTTGTTATTCCTTTTTAATGCACCCATACAACTTTCAAAAAGGATGCGATCACGTTCTTTTAAACGGTAACTGGCCTGATCCAGTTTACCTTGCTGTATTCGAAGAGTAGAAATAGATTTTGTGGCGACATCACGGATAGGAGGAGAACTTTTGTTTAGCCCAAAATCCATTTTTCTCCATTCCCTCCATTCAGTGATGTCAAATTATAGGATTTATTTAAAGTCCGGCTTTGCCGATTTCTTTTACATAGACGACAACAGGTGGCTCTGGCAGATCAGCGGTAGGAGCATTAACTGGAGTTGAAGTAGGTATTGGCTTTTGCTGTGTTGTTACTGTTTCAGCATAAATCTTGTTTGCCTTTGGCATCTGAGTTGATGGGTCACCGATTAGAATACTTGAAACTTTACTTCTTATGAGTTCATGATCTGTTTTTTCAGTAGATGCACGCTTTAGACTGTCCTGTAACAAATTAAATGCTGTATTGTAGGTTTCTTCATCTACTTGACCAATTTCATGCTCAAGCTCAAGATTAGCTATAGCATAACTTAGAGATTTAATCTCTTCCTCACAACGAGCAATTTCTACTGCAGCCTCGTCAATTATAACTTGACCGTCCTTTTTCAGCTGGTTTAGGACACCTTCAAAGCTATTATGCAACTCTTGGAACAAATCAGGAGCAATTTTATGTTTGTCATGTAAGTCTTTTACGGCTTGATCTTTTCTCCAAAGCAAAGGTATCTGATCACATAGCATATTTGCTTGAGATTTAATTTTTGATACAAATGTAATCTCTGACCCATTAAATCTAAGGTTTTCCATGGGTTGCTTTGAAAATTGACCATCAGCGAACTCAACAAACACAGCATCAAATTTACCATTTGGAGCTAATGCGAATGAGGCTACTTTGCCGATTACTTTCCCATACTCATTTTTGATGGGTTTACCCAAAGAAAGAAAAAGATTGGAGGTAGACATTTTGTTTAGCTCCTACCTTTTTAGTATCCTTCGGTTGTCCTTTCTGCTCTCGCAGGTGCAGTTGATGGCATTCCTGGTGGCAGATCTGGGAATTTGTCTTTGATTTTCTGTTCTGCAACGGTTGCGGCTTCAGTTAGAATCTTTGCAGCGTCCTCGTTGACTGAGTCAAAGTTAAGGGTCATTCCGCTACCTTGACCAGCTTCAAGCATAATTCCGCTCAACATGTTACCGATTTCACCAAGTTCATTTTCAGCTTCTGGGAACACGCTAACTAATCCACCTCGGATTGAGCGCAATACACCAACTGCTGGACCTAGTGTAGATACGACATCACCTAATTCAGATGCTGTTCGTAAACGTAAGGTAATTTGTTCAAGGGCAAGTTTTGCATTCATGATTAATTTTGACATTTTACGTACTTCAGCGAGTTCATTTGCAAAGACATTTGCGCGTGCGCTATCGTGTTTTGTGTATGCATCAACAATTTTTGCAAATATTGCACGATCTCTTTGCGCAAATCTTTCATTAGCTTGGTCTAATTTCTGAACTTGAAGATCAATACGGCGGGTTGCAAAATCCAACCTTGGTTTTAATGGTACGGGCGGTTTAACCGCATCTTTTATTCTATCTGTAAATGGAGCTTCATCGCGTCTACTTTCCCATTTCTTTGCGAATCTTTCTGACAATTAATTTTGCCTCCTAAAGTACACTGAACTGTGAAAAACCAAGTTATACATTACTAATATGGTTAAAATATGCACGTATATACGTAGGTATATGACATCTTTTCAAGAAACCTATGAAGCTTAACTAAAATTGTTAAAAACTGTACACACAACATCAACATTTATACAGAAACATGTAAGTTACACTAAAAAGATACAAAATTGTATCCTAAATAAAAAGGTGAATTACATGAGCAGTAGAATAAAAATTTTCGGAATAGTAGCCCTTATAGGCTTCATCGCAGGCGTAATCGCTCAACTCGTTGCAACTTACTTCATCCCCTGGATAGTTAAAGTTTTACCGTCACTTGGCGACCTCACAAGCTTTATAGTTGCAGGTGTTGCAGGCGCAATTATAACAGTTGTGATCATTGGTGCTTGGGCGTACATGACGAGAAACAAAGATAGATACTAACTATCTTTGACCTTCTAGGTTTTCTTTTCCAGCAACTTCATAGAACAAATTTTAAACGCCTATAAAACAGAATTTTTGTTTTGGACTCGGTAGCGGAAAAAGACTTCACAAGCATCCAGCTTAAATTCCCCGCCTTCAGCCTCATCGTACCTCGATTTCCTCATCGTCCAAGGCTTTAAAAGAATTGACAACTTATTTTACGCTTTCGCATAAAAAAACACAATAACACCACTAACAGCTTTCACTCAAATACAATCAAATGTTATACCCTTTAAATCAGGTCAAACAATTTATCAACTGTACTAAAAAATTAAAACCATTTTTTTAACGAATACGCAGCTCATCACATTCTTGCTTGTTTATGTCTTTAATACGCTTGTTTATGACTTTTTTAATTTGTGGGTCAGCTTCTTTTTTGCCTGCTTCGACAAGTAACCGTTTTGCCAAGGCGAGGCTTTTTGGTCCGAAGGTCTTGGCGAATTTGCTGGAACGTTTTTCCAGTAATCTAAAGTATCTAGGCAGGATGCAGACGAAATTTAGAGGGTAATCGGTGGATTTGTCTATGTCTACAACAACTAGTTGGATATCGGAGTCTGTCTGTTGATTCCCTTTTTTTATAGCATATAATTTTAGTTTCAACTTGTACTCCCGCACTTCAACTATTAAATTGCTCAAAATTACTAACTATTAATGCAACAGCATACACATTTCACTTTATCTATAGGAACACAATCACATATAACTATCCATAAATTTTTTTCTCTCCAAAACATAGCAAACAAAAATCACTAAAAGAATATGAATATACTACTACATATTAGAGCAAAAACAGCTAGGAACATATTAAAATCCAGGCTCAGGTCAGCACCATAAAG
Source organism: Candidatus Bathycorpusculum sp. (assembly GCA_009778385.1). Classification (GTDB taxonomy): domain Archaea; phylum Thermoproteota; class Bathyarchaeia; order Bathyarchaeales; family Bathycorpusculaceae; genus Bathycorpusculum. Next base: position 58,014 of record WRJX01000102.1, read on the forward strand.
GAGCAACGATTTTTCAGGCATAATTTATTGCCTTTTTAACTGAAAAAACTAAATCGCCAATCTAAAACGATAGTAGTTTATTTCAAAAAATCTGTTGTTACTACCTTACAGTCACGCAGATTAATTATTCAGCTTTACCGCTATTTGATAAGGTGAAAATTATTGGAATCAATAAACATTAGTGATAGACAAGGTAATGAAATTTGTGAGAAGGTTAGTAAAACACTTGTTGATGAATTAGATAATGAGAAAGTTTGGAATAAAGTTGAAGGTGTACTTTCGGATTATCTGAAAAACAACAATATCAAAGAAGACACTTCGGATTTTATTGACAAATTAGAATGGTCCGTGCGTGTTACACTCAAAAAATAGGCTCGCTCTCTTTCTTTTGATTTTTTAAGTGATGGTGTATCGGTGTTTGTCTGAGAGTAAGAGAGGACAAATTACGGTTGAATACAAGAAAAAGAAACGGGAAATTTTTGAAGAAAATAATCACTATGTTGACGTCCCGCCTGATGTGAGCAAGGAGAAGAAAAAAGCGTTAGACCAAACAGGGGACGATACAACTTCAGACTGGTAAACTTGGGCTTAGCTTAAATTAATTCAACAGTACGTATACCTGTTAGTTTTTATAACATATTTTGCAAGTTCATCATCATTTATTCTTTTTTAAAATCAAGTACAAAATATTGATTTGAGCAGTCAGTGTTAGTTGATAACTCATATTCATAATGGTCTTAACATGTTACCATAGAAAAAGGTAGTTTAGGGAATTATTTCAGCGCCGTTATATTTGATGAAGTCAAAGTCGGATAGATGAATTTTTCCTTGAGCCATCAGCTGCTTGATACGAGGAATTTCTGTTGAGATATCATCAACAAGTGCCTTAACCGTACTGCAAACTTTTTTGTAAGCATCCACGTTCCATCGTTGAGTAACGTTAGCGTAGTAACATCTGCCTCCGCATATGTTTAGGATTTCACATTCTGAGCAGGGCAGTTGATTAACGAACACTTTTTCCAGTTTTAGCGGGTGCATGTCTGCTATGTGTCCCATATAATGTTTGGTCAGTCCCCACATTGTGGGACACGCAAGAATATAGCCATCTGTTTGTATTGCATAGTTTATCCAGCCGCCTCCACAACGCAGAAAATTCACTTTTTCATCATGTAACATTGAATATGCTATGCCTAAAAGGGGATAAAGTTTTAGAACCTGACCTTTCTGCTCCATGGCATCAACCCAGAATTTAACAAGCGCCCTAACGCCTGGAATATAATTGGTTTCAGACCACTCTTCGAAGTGACGTCTTTGGTAATCGTTACCCCAGAAACCCGCGTTAAGTTGCCAATGAACCGATGTGAAAGAGAACTCAGAGTTTTCAAGTAACCAACGAACCTGTTTGTAAATATCTGTTTGCTCCATTACAGTAACTCTCGCAATCAGTTCACCATTAAAGCCATTTTGTTTTATGAGTTTTAGATTTTCGAAAACTTTACAAAAAGTACCTTTTCCCCGATAATAATCAGTCAAAGCTTCCTCGCCATCAACCGACACAAGCAAAGTGTGGAAACGGTTAACATATTTAGGTTCAAGCTTATCAAGAAAAAGACCGTTAGTTTGCATCATATACATTTTAGGCTCAATATTATCCATGATTTGCCTAAGTGACTCTATCTGCATCAATGGTTCACCGCCATAAAAGGTTAGAACACAATTTGGATCTTTACTACAAAAGTCCTTAAGAAGTTGAACATCATAATTGATTTTACGTGGTAAAGAATAATCTACTTCTAAGTCATCACTAAAATCTTCATCAAAATCATCAAGAGATTCACCAAAACAATAACGACACTGAAGATTACAATCGGTAGTAAGTATCACATGAAAGAACATACAACACCAATATACAACAGACATTTAATAGCATTATTCTACCAATTTTCACACTCTCTTACCCTTTCAAAAACCTCTTTTACGGCTCTATTTTTTCTTTTCACTATTTTGGTCTACCTTTTCAGCCATCCTTTGCGCTTTTTCAAGATAACCATGAAATTCTTTGTCTTTCATGTCTTTTTCTGACAAAGTTTCAGGTGCCAAATAAAGAGGGATAACAGCGAGAAATAGGAAGAAACTGATAAAAGAGAACATAACTATCAAATCCGTTACTGAAGATACAAGATATTGACCAAATGAAATCTCCAAAAAATTTGAAAACAAAAAGGGGAGAAAACCGATAACAAAGAATTTTTCACTATCCCTTTTACCAGCAATATCACCCCACAGAGTCAAAAGAAATAACGTTGTAAATGCACCCCAAGCTATACCGTCAGCGAGCATATAAAATAACAAGCCCTTCCCATAAGTTGAAAAAAAACCCAAAGTTGCATAACCTAACCCAAGCATGGTAAAACCGAAAACCAACAAATATTTTCGACCAAAACGATCAGCTAAAAAACCAAAAAACACTGCAAAAAACCCTGCTATAACATTTTCCACCATAACCACAAAATTAACATTAACATGAAAACCAATAGATACCACTGGAATCACGAAATTGTTTACTATTGAGAATATTAACCATGGAACAAAGTAAAGCAATACCGAACGCATTTTTAATATACTTCTGTATGAAACACGCTCTTCTGTGTTAATTTTCGCTTCAGGTGGCCTAAGAAGCACTATAGCAATTAAGCCTCCAAGTTTCCAAACTGTTAGAACTACTGCAGCGAACGCTGGGCTTTGGGCAATTAGGGCTATTAAAGCAAAACCTGTAATGGTAAAGAAGACAATTAAACCACTTACTTTACCTCGATTCACGTTTTCTGTGGTAGCAGAGCAATACCCCAATAATACAGGAAAACCCAAACCAAAATATAACCCAATAATACCTGAAATAATCATAACACCAAAAAAGGAAACACCAGTAACCAACAAAGATACTGGCGATAATAACACACCTATAGCCATCCAATAAACTATAAACTTGAGTCTATCCTTGACTTTTTGAATTAACTTAGTACTTAAAACAGCAGACAAAACAACAGCCAACAAACTAAAACCAGCAATTATTACAAGATCATTACCGGTAAAACCTGAATTATTTCTTAGAACACTGAAGTACAGATACCAAACTAGAGCATTGACTACTAAAATAATATTGACTATAACACTCTTCGAATCCGTGTCCAACTTTCGTCTGGAATCACTCGACATACCGATTACACGTATCTCTACTTAGGACAGCCTAATCAAATATAATGTTTATTGTTCTACCCGAAAACAGGGCCACATTTTCTCTGTTTAGACATATTTCAATAGCACTAAAAATACTACTCTTCGTTGAGACCTTACATAGTTGTAGTATCGGATGAAATTTTAATACTCACAAAAAATATTAGACCACAATTGACAAGTAATAAAGTTTTAATTTTGCCACAGTCCATTGGTCTGTAAGCTTTTCACTATTTTCCATTTTTTTGCTTCTCAGCTATTTTTTGTACTTTTTCAATGTATCTTTGGAGTTCATTATCATTTATTTCTTTTTCTGACAGAGTCTCAGGTGCCATAAAAAGAGGTATAGCTGTTAGAAACAAGAAGAAACCGATGAAAGAGAACACAACCGTCAAATTTGTTACTGAAACCGCAACATATTGACCAAGGGAAGCCCCCAAAAAATTTGAAAGTAGATATGGTAAAAAGCCAATAACAAAGAATTTTTCACTATCCCTTTTACCAGCAATATCACCCCACAGAGTCAAAAGAAATAATGGTGCAAAGATTCCCCATGCTATACTGTCAACGACTGTATATAACCACAAAACATTACCATATTCTGAGAATAACGCTAAAGTTGCATAGCCTAATCCAATCAGGGTAAAACCGAAAACCAACAAATATTTTCGACCAAAACGATCAGCTAAAAAACCGAAAAACACTGCAAAAAACCCTGTTAAAGCGGTTCCTACCGTCGCCACCAAAGTAACAGTCTCAGCAGAAATGCTACTATATAGTACAGGATATGCAAAGTTGTTTACTATTGAGAATATTAACCATGGAGCAAAGTAAAGCAATACCGAACGCATTTTTAATATACTTTTGTATGAAACTTTTTCTTCTTTGTTAATTTTTGTTTCAGATGGTTTTAGAGCCATTATAGCAATTAAACCGCCAAGTTTCCAAACTGTTAGAACTATTGCAGTTGATACAGCATCTTTAGTAATCATAGTTACTGCAAAAAGACATATCGTCATAAGGAAGAGAGTTAAACCACTTGTTTTCGCCCGTTGCGTGTTTTTTGTGGTTGCAGAGTAATACCCCATTAATACAGGAAAACCAAAGCCAAAGTATACGCCAATAAGGCCTGAAATAATTATAACGCTAAAAAAGGATGCACTACCAACAAATAGCGATATTGGCGATAATAACGCACCTACAAGCATCCAATAAAATAGAAATTTGAGCCTATTCTCAATTTTTTGAATTAACTTGGTACTTAAAACAGCAGACAAAACAACAGCCAACAAACTAAAACCAATATTTATGATAAAATCAGTACCAGCAAAGCTTGAATTAGTTTTTAGAAAACTGAAAAAATATAAATACCAAACTAGAGCATTAACTGCTAAAATAACATTAATTACAACAGTCTTCGAACCCATATTCAACTTTCTTTCGGAACTAATCGACACGTCAATTATACCTACGTCTGCTCAGGTTATTAATTAAATATAATGCATCAAATCGCAACATAAAAGTTTTACTACAATATACATAATGTAACTAAAAATTTTAAAAGCGGTTTGTAGACATGCCAGAAGTTTAGAGTGTTCATTCAAAGTATAATGTTTTGCAATTGATAGAAAAGTTCACTTCAGCGACATTATAATGGGGTTTTAAACACAACAAGTGTGCAATAAGGTATCAATCATGATCTTACGTCAACAATAGGTTTTTAAGCGTCAATGTATCCCACTATACTTTGGGGAGAGAGGCTTGAAGAAACAAAAAATTGCTCGACTTTGGGGAACATGGTAAATAGTTAATCATGTATCAAAAGAAAACACATTAAGGAGCAGATATGCATCATATCCTGCTCTATTTTTTTGAGTTAAAATGCAGTTTTTAAGTTCTTGATTGATTTGTTCACTTAGTTTATGTTTAAGCCTACAAACGCCTTCAGACTCTAAAACCAGTTTGGCAATTTTTTTGGCTATTATTTTTGAATAATTTGGCTGTTCAACGAGTTCTTTAATTGCAATCTTCACTTTTTTGTCCTGAACTGCATAAACCATAGGTAAAGGAGGGCATTCAAACTTTATACGATGTTCCAACTCTGAAATATCAAGCATATCACAAAACTCATCTTTGATTACTCCAAGCATACCAACTGTTCGACCGAAACTCGCTAGAGCCTCCAACGTTTCATCGTCAGCTTGCCCAATAATTCCTCCGATTCTACATTGCATTTCAACAAAAACGCCTTTCAAGCGCATAATTTCAAAATATTCATCAGGTTTGATAATTGTTTTTTTTCTTAATTTAATTTCTAGCATTTCGGAGGCACTGAGTTCAAAAAGGGCTTTAGGAATCAAAGTAGAAAGCGCCTGTCTCTGCTTTGGTGAGAAGCTTTCGCAAGCTCGATAAAGCAAAGCATGTCCTTGAATCAATAAGGCATCGCCTGCAAGAAGTGCAACGTCTGTTCCGAATTTTCCGTAAATAGTTTTTTTAGTATATTTAACGTCAGATTGGTCAATTGTGTCATCATGTATATCTGCTGAAAATGCGATAAGTGTCATAGCGACGGCTACTGATTCAATTTCATCTATGTCTTGATTACCTTTTGCTGCTTCATAGGAAATCGACATTAAAGCTGGAGAAAGAGGACTAACCAAAGGTAAGTTAACTTTAGCATAGTGCTTTAGCGCTAAAGCAATTGCACCATTATCATAAGCTGTGTTTAAAATTTCTTGTCTAGTTTTCTCCATAACGGCTTGTCCACGGCGTTCAATCATTGTGCGTGCCGCATTTTCGATTTCCGATTGATTCATATTTGACATTGAATGTTAGCTAAGTAATATTGTTTTAGGTTATCAAGCTGGAAATAGAGCAAAGTCTTAATAGGTTAGGTTTTACTCAACAGGTTTCATGAGCCAAACAAAGCAAGTTGAGGAAAAATGGTTGGCAAAATGGGAAGCCGCCCACATATTTGAAGCAGATCCAGATGCAGGTAAACAAAAAGTCATGGTAACTTTTCCGTTCCCATACATGAATGGTCCACTTCATGTTGGTCATGCTTTTTCCGCATCCAGAGTTGACGCTTACGCCCGCTTTAAACGTATGCAAGGTTACAATGTGCTTTGGCCCTGGGCATGGCATTGGACGGGACAACCCTTACTGGGTGCAAGTCAACGGGTGGCAAGAGGTGATCAAGCCTACATTCGGGTTCTTCGTGAAGTTGACGGTGTTCCTGAAGAGCAATTGCAAAAGTTTGTTGATCCTAAGTATATGGCTCAGTACTACACTAACGAGGGCAGGATTGCTGCTAAACGCGTTGGTTTTTCAGTGGATTGGCGTCGTGAATTTACAACGGTTTGGCCTACTTTTCAAAAGTTTATTGAATGGCAATACAAAAATTTAAAAGAGTTAGGCTATGTAACGCGGGGCACTCACCCAGTTGTTTGGTGTCCAAAAGATCAAAGTCCCACGGGGGATCATGATCGTCAAAGCGGTGAAGGTGTAACACCTGAAGAGTATACCATAATTAAGTATAAGCTTGATGAAAATACAGTTTTGCCAGCTGCTACTTTTCGTCCTGAGACCATTTACGGCATAACAAATTTGTGGATTAATCCAGACGCCACCTATGTGGAAGCGGCAGTTAACAGTGAAAACTGGATAATTAGTCAAGAGGCAGCAGAAAAATTAAAAGAACAAGAAAAAACTGTTGTAGTTAACCGTGTTTTTAAAGGCAGAGAGCTCATTGGTAAAACTTTTGAAAACCCCATAACTCATGAGAGGCTTCCGATTTTGCCCGGATGGTTTGTTGACACCAAAACTGCAACGGGCGTAGTTTACAGTGTTCCAGCTCATGCACCCTTTGATTGGCTTGCATTAAAGGATCTTCAACAGAAACCAGAAGTTATGTGTGATTTCGGTGTTGATCCACAATTGGTTTTGCAAATTAAGCCGGTTTCAATCATTAAAGTTGACGGGTTTGGTGAATACCCCGCAGTGGAAATTGTTGAGCAAATGGGCATTAAAGACCAACAAGACCCCAAAGCGGAGCAAGCCACTAAAGAACTTTACAAGAAAGAGTTTCACAGTGGCAAACTTAGACCCAACTGTGGAGTCTACGCAGGTAAGTCAATACGAGAAGTTAAAGACCAGATAATTGATGATTTTCGTAAACTTGGCATATTTGATAAAATGTATGACCTATCTGAGCAGGTAGTGTGCCGTTGCATGACTCCATGCATGGTAAAAATTTTGTCTGATCAATGGTTCTTAAACTACTCTGATGCCAAGTGGAAAGAAAAAGCTAAAGAAGTAATAGCTCAAATGAAAATTTATCCTGAAAATGCTCGCACAGGCTTCTACACTACAATTGACTGGTTAAAAGAGTGGGCATGTGCAAGAACGACAGGTTTTGGAACACCATTACCGTGGGGTAAAGGCTGGATAATTGAAACCTTAAGCGATTCCACATTATACATGGCATTTTACACTATAAACAAACACATTAACCAAAACAAAATACCCCCCGAAGCGCTTATCCCAGAAGTTTTTGACTACATTTACTACGGCAAAGGCGACAAAACCCAAATCAGCGCAACAACAAACATAACCATTGAATTACTAGATTCAATGCGCAAAGAATTCCTTTACTGGTACCCCTTCGATTTAAGAAACTCGGCTAAAGAACTAGTACCCAACCATCTCTCTTTTTGCATTTTTCATCACGCAGCTCTTTTTCCACCCGAACATTGGCCAAAAGGCATAAGCGTTAACGGCATGCTAATGGTTGAAGGCCAAGGCATGCATAAAAGCAAAGGCAACTTTATCACTTTAAAAGGCGCCATTGACAAATACGGAGCCGACGCCACCCGATGCGGTCTAATGATAGGCGCTGAAGGCATGGATGACCCAGACTGGCGAGCAGACAACGTAAAAGACCTTAAAAACAAATTTGACGCCCTCACAAGTTTTGCAAACAACATAATCACATCTGCCAAACAACCTGAAAACACAGCACTAGAACATTGGCTACAAAACAAACTACAACACCGCATTCAAGAAATCACAGAAAACCTAGATGAACTTAAAACCCGCACAGCACTTCAAACTGCTCTATTTGAAGTCTGGAATGACCTACGATGGTATATCCAACGAAAAGGCAACACCAACGCCGCCATACTAGTTGATGCAATTAAGATTTGGATAAAAATGCTTACACCATTTGCACCCTACATGTGCGAGGAACTATGGAGCCAAACAGGTGAAACAAGCTTTATCAGCACCGCACAGTGGCCAAAGTTTGACGAAACAAAACTAGACATAGCCGCTGAAGAACAAGAAAATCTAATCATAGACATACTAACTGACACCCAAAACATCCTTAAAGCTACCAAAATCACGCCCAAACGCCTTGTTTTCTACACTGCAGCCACTTGGAAATGGCAAATCTACCTAAGAATCTTAGAAAAAGCAAGCGCTGGTGAAACTAAAATCTCTGAGCTGATGAAAGAATTTTCAAGCAACCCAGAATTAAAACCATACATAAAAGACATAGCTACCTTAGTACCCAAAGTCATCAAAGCCTCAACCAAACTATCTTCAAACCGCAAAATAAACATGGTTAAAATCCAAATAGTTGATGAAAAACAGGTCATGCAAAACTCTTTGGATTTCCTTAAGGACAGATTTGATGTGGAAGTAAGCGTTTATAGTGAAGATGACAAAGACCGCTATGATCCCAAAAATCGTGCGCCTATGGCAATGCCCTATCAACCCGCAATCTACATCGAATAACTTTTTTCCTTTTCAATGATAACGATCCTGTTTTTCAACCATTATCACCTCCCTTGAAGGTTTTCTGAATCACCATTTGTTTTTGCGTTAAAAAAATATCATTACGACCTACCCGTCTTTAGAGTTCTGCACATAATTTCTAATAACAGACATATAGACTGTTAATAGACATGTTTAATAGAAAGTAACGGTAAAAAATTAAGTATCAATGGGCAAGGTTTTGGCAGTTTTAAGTATCTTGTAGCTCATGATTATTATCCAGATTGAGCCTGTTAAGGCTGATATGGTTTCTGGAATAGCTACATTTTGCACATAATGCACTGCATAAAAGAGAATCCATGGTGCAGCAGCGATAAAAGAGGAAATCAAAGTGAAAAGGGCCAGTTTAACCTCATTCTTTAGGTACAATGCTACAGTTAAAACCCAAAGGGCAACAGGCAATGTAATAAAAAACAGTACTGAAACGATAAAGTGTGTAGGATGAAAATTTTCGTTAAATATGCCTATGGCCATCAACCAGACAGTAGCTACAGCAAAAACTATCGACCCCACCTTCCCAACAAGGTTATTTTTGAAGTAACTAAATAAGCCTATTATAGCAAAGAAAAAACCTAACAACCCAGCTATAAACAAACCCAAATTAAAAGCCAACGCAGTAACACCAGATACAACACCTAAATCACTTAAAGCATTATTAACCCAACTAAATTCAGGATAAGACACAATAGCTATACCTATACACCCAAACGCAACTATAGGCACTACAAAACCACAAACGATACCAATCTTCTGTAAGACTAGCTGACTTAACATACCGGTCTCCATGCTTAATACTAGCATTTACGATTTAAGAGTTTATATAAAATTAATCTCATTTCCTATTAACTATTTTGTTTAGAGCAACGTGGTAGATAAAAAAGAATTGTAGACCGCATTAAGTTGAGATAGTTCAAGTTTAAGCCTGTCATTATTGGTTTATTGTTATGGTGTTAGGGGATGGACGTTTTGTGAGAAACTATTAGCAAGCGTTTGAGTGTCGGATGTTCCTACGATGAGGTATTCGCCATTTTTTAACTCGATTATAAGACATGTAGCGTTAGTTGTTGCCAAGTAAGCAGTAGCTCCATTTCCCAAAGTAAATATACCCACGTTTGTATCGCCAGAATCGAGTCCGAGATACCTATGTAATGCAAAGTCACCGGAACCTACTTGACTAACAAAAGCAGCGGCTATTTCCTCAGACGCAACATACTTACTACTACTAATACCAAGAAGACAACCAACAGAATTAAAGGAAGTGGATTCCACGTTTATGTATCCATCACCAACAGTCACAACTGAAGGCAATGATAAAGATGTCATAGCGCACACTATCATACCGCCAGTTATTATTAGCAATATCCCAAGAAACACCCAAACATATTTGTTACCAGTATCCTTAGATACTCCGAAACTCGCATTAATTCTATCCGCAATAGACGATAATTGGATCAACCTGCTTGATGCTGCAACTAATGCCAGAGCAACACCAACCACTATTAGAACAACTCCAACTCCCCCAAGCATTATGCTACTATTAGGCATCAAAGGTTGTACATTAAATTGTTCAATTACCATTTTGCAAACCTGTTTAAAGTTAAACATCACAACATTTCATATATGTTTAACTCTGCTTCTTTTGAGAGAGACTTTTTTATACTTATACATATTAAGCCCCTATCAATTGCATTTCAACACCTATCCTAAAATACTCACATCATTAAGCTCTGATAAGCTCAATCTTATTGCATTAAAAACAAATACTGACCCATTTTTTCATCTTCTGAATATTAAATTAATTCTTGAGTTAATAAAAAATAAACGGTGGAAAATGAATTACCGCAACCTTGCGGTTGCGGTATCTCGACCTATTGGTGTTTAGACTTCTCGATGTAGTGTTTGATTGTTTCAGCATTGAC
>WRJX01000103.1 GCA_009778385.1 Candidatus Bathycorpusculum sp.
GTTGAGGTAATAGTCGTAATATATGCCTGTTGATTCTAACTTGTTTTCAGCAAGATATTGCATCATGGGTGAATATGTTTTTTCAATGTTTCTATACCGTGCCTTTGTGCATTGCTGTAATTGCTTTGCCTTCGCAGGTTTTGCTCATGTAGATTTCACCTTGTTCGGGTAAAGGTTCGCTAGCAAGTGCTCCTAATTCAATGTCAAACTTTATAAAATCTTCGCTGCCGTTGGTGTATTTACAATACGGCGTGCCTACTATTTGTTTACCACATTTAGTCACATAAGCCATAAGCTTTGGGTAGCTTTCTATCATGATTTCAGCCATTTTAGTAAATTCTACAGCCTCAAATTTCATTGCTACTGCAATTTCAGCCTCTGTTAATTATTTCAATATTCATTTAAATCTATCACATTCATGTTTTCTTCAAATAGCCAGATATTAGTAGCATATTTAAGAGTAGACTTTTCTTTATTTCATTCGGGTTTTTTGGCAGAATTCTTTAGGGGTCATGACTTTATTTTTTAGGTTTGGTAGTCGTTCGAAGTGTTCTTTGTTTTCGGTTAGCAAAATATCACAGTTTTCTAAAAGAAAGGAAGCGGCAATTGCTACATCTTGATATTCTATGGGTTGTCCCTTTGCAATCAAGTATGCGTTGAGTTCAGCTACAAGTTTAGCTGCTTCTCCGTTTAGGGATGTCCAACGGAATTGGTTAAGTATTTTTTCAGCCTTTTTTACTGCTATGCTGTGGTCTTTTCGTAGGTATGAGCCTGTTAGAATTTCAGAGACACTTACCGTGCTTATGTATGCACTGTTGGTGCTGGTTAACTGTTTGCATAGTTCAATTACGTCTTGTTTTCCCCGGTCTACATCAACGATTATGGAGGTATCAATAAACACTCTTAGAGGTTCGTCTGGTTTTTGCTTTTTTTGTGACATTATGGAATCAAGCCAAGTCGTTTGAATCTTTGTGTGGAATCAGAGCGTATGGAGGTGATTATTTTTTCAAAGTCTTCAGGTAAAAAGTCTGTGCAGTCTTTCCATACTTCTGAGTCTGCTTTCTCAATTACTATTTTGTTACCTTCTACAACTTTCATATTTACCCTATCGCCTTCAGCTATTCCTACTATTTCTCGTATCTCTTTAGGTATGGTGACCTGTGAATGTCGCGTTACAGTTACTGAGGCCATAATTCAAATCACTGTGTATTACTAATATTTTTACTAATATAAAAATTACTATAAAACCACAATAATGTGGAATGACCTGTAGGTTCTCTGTCACCGCCTTCACTGGTTCAAGACCACACAACTCAAGAAATGCACTTTTGCAATTATTTCAGCCACAGTGACGACTCTGAAATAACGCACATTTAGAATAGAGCAGTAACTTGCTAAAAGAATTATTAACCGATCTGCTAACAACTTTTGTGCTGATTGTGGATTTATGGAAAAAATTACATAGTTTTGGATCAAACTGGCTTCTACATACGCAATTGTGGGGAAGGGGTTGTCCTGGGGATATCGGATTTTGAAATGCAAAGAAACAGACTGCACAAGAAGACAGAAAATAGCTTTAGAAACCTTAGCTGCCACATTTTTGGGTAATACATTTTTGAACCTTTGGATGCATTTTTTTTGAGGGTGTACTGGCCTTCATTCTATTGTAAGCCCTCTTAAAGAAACTAATTTAAGACCGATGTGGTAGTACATTTTGGAACATGTGTATGAATAATCCCGTAGTATTAGGAGGCTACCGCGTTAAACAAGCAAAACTTTGCCGATTCGGAAAGTCAAGAAAACAACGTTACAACAGCGCAGCCTCCGCTGTCATCAGACGAAATTTTAGGTAGTCCCGTAGAGGAGTTATTCACTCGTTTAGGTTCTTCACTTAATGGTCTAAGTCCTGAAGAAGCCGAAAGACGTCTTGACGTTTATGGTAGAAATGAGATAGCAAAAAAACATAGGCGCTCAATAATAGGCAATTTCTTATTGCGCTTCAAAAGCCCTCTTGTAATCATTTTATTGGTTGCCGGATTAGTCTCTGGCTATCTAGGCGAAATACCTAACATGGTAATTATTTTCACGATTGTTTTAATAAGTGTTATTTTAGATTTTTATCAGGAAAACAAGGCTGAAAATGCGGCAGAAATGCTTAAAGAAGCCGTAACAACAACAGCTACTGTAGTTCGAGGTGGCGTAAAACAGGAAATTAAGCTTCATGATGTTGTACCGGGCGACATAATTCATCTTTCAGCCGGCGACATAACCCCTGCGGATGCCCGTATAATTTCAGCAAAAGACCTTTTCATTAATCAATCTGCTTTAACAGGGGAATCTTTTCCTGTAGAGAAAACCCCTGCAGTAATGAAAGCTAAATTCTCAGTTACTGAATGGAATAATTATCTTTTCATGGGAACATCCGTTGTCAGTGGCACCGCATCCGCTTTAGTTGTTAGAACAGGCAGCTCAACAGAATATGGAAAAATCGCCAAAAAACTGGTCGAGAAAGCACCTGAAACCGAGTTCGAAAAAGGTATCAAACATTTTGGCTTCTTTATCATGAAGATAACAATACTTATGGTAATCTTTGCCTTCATGATTAACGCTTTGCTTCAACCAAATGCTGAAGGTATATTACAGGCACTACTTTTTGCTGTGGCACTTGCGGTCGGCTTAACTCCTGAATTATTGCCCATGATTGTCACTATCAACCTTTCTCGCGGCGCTATTGTAATGTCTAAGAAGGGTGTCATCGTTAAACGTTTAGCTGCTATTGATAACTTTGGCAGTATGAACGTTTTATGCACTGATAAGACTGGAACACTTACAGAAAACAAGATTACCCTTGTATTGCATGTAAATCCAGAAGGTAATGATGATGACAAAGTATTGCTGTATAGCTATTTTAACAGTTTCTACCAGACTGGCTTAAAAAGCCCGATGGATGAAGCTATTCTTGTTCACGAAAAAATTGACACAACTGGGTATCAAAAAATCGATGAAGTTCCATTCGATTTTGTTCGCAGACGTGTAAGCGTAGTCGTGGAAAGCGATCGTCAAAGATACTTTATCAGCAAAGGTGCCCCTGAAGGAATACTTAAAGTCTCTTCTTTTTGCGAAATAGATGGTTTTCCCGTAGACTTAACTGAGGAATTGCGACAAAAGGCTGAAAAGAAATATTATGATTTAAGTTCTGAAGGTTTTAGAGTATTAGGCGTAGCCTACAAAAAACTAAAAGAAGAAAAAACTGTCTACTCCATTAACGACGAATGTGACATGGTATTTATGGGTTTTATGGCTTTTCTTGACCCACCTAAAGAAACCGCCAAAGAATCCATAAGATTGCTTACTCAATCTGGTATAGAACTGAAAATCTTAACTGGTGATAACGAGCAAGTTACACGTAAAACATGTGAGTCGCTTGGGTTTGAAATTAAAGGTATAGCGTTAGGCGACGAAATAAATCAAATGTCTGATGAAGCTCTATCTCGTATTGTTGAAGAAGATAATGTTTTTGCCCGAGTTACTCCCATACAGAAAGACCGCATCATCAATCTGCTGAAAAGCAATGGTCACGTGGTTGGCTTCATGGGCGATGGCATTAATGATGCTCCCTCTTTGAAATCTTGTGATGTAGGCATATCAGTTAACAACGCTGTAGACGTTGCAAAAGAATCAGCTGACATCATCCTCCTCAAAAACGACCTTACAGTTCTAGCTGAAGGAGTGCTAGAGGGCAGAAAAACATTCGGTAACACCATGAAATACATCATGATGGGCGTAAGTAGCAACTTTGGTAACATGTTTAGCGTCTTAGGGGCTATAGTGATTCTGTCATTTTTTGTGTACTTCTCAAATTCTGGTGCACAATACCCCTACTTAGCCAAGTATTTCATACCAATGTTGCCCATTCAAATTCTTTTAAATAATTTGCTTTATGACTTTTCTCAGTCAACAATTACAACAGATAATGTTGACTCTGAATATATCGAGAAACCTAAACGTTGGGATATCAACTATATCAAAAGCTTTATGGTTTCACTTGGTCCAGTCAGTTCATTATTTGACTTCTTGACATTCTTCATAATGATATTCTTATTCCTGCCCTATGTATCAGCTGACCAGCAGCCGTTACTGTTCCAAACTGCTTGGTTTGTAGAATCCATAGTAACGCAAACGGTTATCATTTTTGCTATACGCACACGACACTCACCGTTCTGGAAGAGCAAACCCGGCAAGTACTTAGTCCTTAGTAGCATCTTAATCATCGCATTAGCAGTGCTTATTCCTTTCACAAGCTTTGGTGAAACTTACTTCCGGTTCGTTCCGTTACCACTAGAATTCTTTGCTATACTCGCTGGTTTAGTGTTAGCTTATGTAGCGCTTGCAGAAGTAGTTAAACGCTGGTTCCATAAACGTAATTCCTACTACGTTGAGCAAATATTAGTGCCTAAGAAACGTGGCTTATACCTAAGCAGGCGCGCCAGACTAGTCCAAGACATCATAGCAGTGATCTGCCTACGAGCTGAAGACGAAATCTCCCTTGGCTCCTTAATCGAGGATCTGACAAGAAGCCTCAAGTACCCAATTAACCACCATGAGGTAACCCAAAACCTAAATCACCTACACCGAGCAGGATTAATTAGCATTGACTGGGATACACGCACAATTCAACGCCAGAGCACAATTAGAGACTACGTTACAGAGTACGTAGAAACACGGGCTATATGGTCAATGGTTAACAAGGATTGGACACGTATAAACAAGACGATCCTTGATCGTTATGGCGAAGTTAACGCAGAATACGCTACACTGCTTAGCAACAAAAACAAAAAGAAAGCTTCCTAAAGAGCAATTTAATGAACTATGCCAATTATATTGTTAACGCCAATAACAATTATGCTGGCACATGCTTTTTGTTACTGTCTCTTTTGGCAACAGAGTTGCTTTATGATCTGCTTATCTTGCATTTCAACTATTGAGGGTGTTGTGTTGTTTAAAGTGTAGGATTTTGCTAAAAAATTGTTGATATAAAAAACGTTAGATGAATTGCGTTATTATGTTGAATTATCATTTAGTTGTTGAGATAGTGGCTATTCTTTATCTTTTTTGTTTTTTCTGTTTTCTTCTTTCTCCATTTGAGTTAATTGCTTATTAATTTGCGCTAAGTCTTCCTGTAATCTTTTAGTAATCTCCTCAATGCGGGCCCGTTTATTTTCAAGTACCTTTTTTGTATCTTCAGGTTTGTATCTGCCTTCGTCAAGGAATAAAGAGAAGGGTGTTTTGGGCAGGGGGGCATTGTTAACTTCTACGTCCAGTACATCTTTCATATATTCTTTTAAGAGGTCTGCCATTGTGTTGAATAGACGGTTTTCTTTTGCTAAAGTATGTTCGAGAACTTTTTTGCCTTCAGGAGTGATGGAGTAAATTTTTCTTTTTCTTTTTGTACCGCAGTCCCATTCTCCTTTGATGTATTCCGAGTTTTCAAGGTCTTGCAGTATGGGGTAGATTCCGCCTGCTGTTGGTTTCCAAAAGCCGCTGGTTCTTTCATCTACGGCTTTCATCATTTCATATCCGTGGTGCGGTTTTTTGTTTAATAGTATTAAAACTGCGATTCTGATGTAGCCTTTTTGTGTTTCTTTTAGCCAGCCAGTGGCTTTCTCTTCTGCGTGCATTTTCTTTTTTCACTTGATATGTGTTTTATATTAGATACTTACGTAATATTTATATTTTGACGCAATATATTGTGCCCATCATTATTTATGCAAGGTGTTAAACATTGGAAAATAATAACATGATCGAGGTAAAGAACCTTACTAAAGTGTTCGGAAAGTTCACTGCGGTCGATAACATCTCTTTCACTGTAAAAAAAGGCGAAATCTTTGGCCTTCTAGGACCTAACGGTGCCGGTAAAAGCACAACGTTACGTATGCTCTCAACACTAGCAAGACCAACAGGCGGCGTTGCAACAATTGGCGGTTGTGACATAGTAAAAAATGACACAAAAGTTCGTAATCTACTTGGCGTTGTCTCTGAAAAAATGATTATTTATGAACGGTTAACTGCAAAAGAAAATCTTTGGTTTTTTGGTTGCCTTTTTGGTATTCCAAAAGAGAAACTCCATAAACGAATCGATGAACTTTTAGATCTTGTTAATCTAACTCAATTTAAAGACAAACAAGTAGGCACATTCTCTACCGGTATGAGACAAAGAATGAATGTTATTCGTGCCTTACTAAATGAACCTCAAGTACTATTTTTAGATGAACCAACATTAGGTTTAGACCCACAATCATCCGTTGAAATTCGTGAATTTATTAAAAAATTAAACCAAGAAAAAGGAACTACAATAATCATCACAACACACATGATGCTTGACGCTGACTTGCTCTGTGACCGCATAGCTATTGTCGACCACGGAAAGATCATCGCTCTTGACTCTTCGGTGAACCTCAAAAAAGCAACAGTTGGTGCAAACACCTCAATTATTAATCTTGGAATCACAAATCTGAACCTTGACATGATAGAAAAAATTAAAACTCTTCCTTGTGTTGGCGCTGTAACTCAAGAGGGAGAAACAAAACTCCGTATAACCGTTCACGGTGAAGACGCTTTTGACCAAATCATTGACCAAGTGCGCACTTTAAACGGAAAAATTAGTTCAATTGAGAACCTGCAACCTACACTTGAAGACGTTTTCCTACACATGACTGGACGAAATGTACGCGACAGCGTTGAATCCAAAGTTCTGGTCCATACTAGACGCATGGCAAAAATGCCTGTACAGAGAGGAAGATAAACATGGGCGCAAAAAGAATATTAGAAACAAGTTTTCGAATAGCTTGGAAAGACCTTAAAGAGCTTTCAAGAAATAAACTAGGTTTACTGATGCTGATTCTTATGCCCTTATTAATGATGGCTATGGTCGGCTTCATCTATCCAAGTGGCAGCTCAATTGACATGAGTAACCTCAAAGTTCAAGTTGTCAACTTAGACACTGGCTTTATGGACATGTCAGTAAGTGGTGATTTTGCTTCAGCAGTAAACCAAATTAACTCTGCTTCTGTAAACCTGGCTTTTTCTGATGGTACAACATTAGATGTCCTAGTTGATAGTATACAGCGAGGAGAAATAGATGCTGGTATAGTAATTCCTGAAAACTTTACATATTGCGTATTAAATAAACAGCAAGCGAACATAACAATCATCAGCGATACCTCAAACCCACAAGTAAGCCAACAAGTCAGCGGTGTATTGGCAAACATAATAGAGTCAATGAGTAAACAAGTTGCACAATCAAACCTAGCTGCACAATTAAACATCACGTCAGCTCAAGCAGCCTCGTATATGGCGCCATATAACGTAAGCAGCCAAGGTGTTGTTGAAGGCAGTTCAAGTTACTTCGATTTTATCGCTCCAGGGTTAATGATGATGACTGTAATGATGAGCGTTATGACTGGTTTACCCGGTGCTATTACTCATGAAAGAGAAATAGGCACATTAGACGGCGTAATGGTTGCACCCATTAACAGGTTATCAATTATTCTTGGAAAAACACTTGCACAGCTAACCAGAGGACTTATGCAAGGCCTTATAATCTTAATATTAGCTACGGCACTTTTCGGAGTTACCATACACGGCAACATACTGTTAGTAATAGGATTACTGTTACTTGGTGTTTTTAGTTTCGTAGGTTTAGGCGTAGCCTTAACATCACTTGCAAAAGACCAAGAATCAGCCTCAATGATGCTAATGGCAATAATGTTCCCTATGATGTTCCTAAGCGGTATCTTCTTCCCAGTAAAAATGATGCCTGGCTTTATGCAAACAATCAGCAGCTTTCTACCCTTAACATATGCTTCTGATGCTCTACGAAAAGTCATGGTATTGGGCTCAGGCATACCACAGATAGCAACAAGCCTCGCAATACTGATAGTGTTCGGCATCGTTATGCTAGCAATTGCAGTTCCATTATTCCGTAGAATGATGACCCGTTAAAACCACAAAAACTTGAGGCAATCGCCTCTTTCTCTTTTTTAATCTGAACTCGAATTATTAACCCTATAAAATTCATTTGTCCATTTTGTCTTAAAAAAGAAGTCCAAAACATGTTAAAATAAAACTCACCTTTGTGCTTTGGCTGCTTCTTTTTGTATGTTAAGCAACTGACTTGCAATACTTGTCAATAAAACTATGATTAAAGCTAAAGCTATGATCCCAATTTTCAATGTCCAATTAAAATCAAAATAGAAAACTGCCAACATTGAAACAATCATTAACACAACAACCAGTAATTCTTGAACAGCTCCAAAACCTTTTAACGAATTACCAAAACTCAACCTATTTCACCTGTTCTATTTGTAAAATTTGCTTACTCTACACAAGTATTTAGATGTTTAATTTTTTTTGACTAAAGTTTGCTAGTTACAATCAATGAAAAGCGTTTCTATAATTGTTAAGGTGCTCTTAGAGTTTGGTTTTGATTTACTGCTCTATGTAATAAATGTCATGTAAAAGAAAAACTTACCTACACAAACAAAGTGTTTATGAGAAGCATTAGTAAGGAATAAGTATACATGGTTCCTATTTGTATAAACGTAGTAACCTACGTATAAGCTTTTATACATACGGTATGACATGTTTAATTAAAAAGCGTTGTCAAATGAGGATAAAGGACTGAATTGCCGCACATTAAAAGAATTGAATTAAAAGGCTTCAAGTCTTTTGGACCACAAACAGTAAAAGTAAATCTGGAAAAAGGTTTCACAGCAATCACTGGTCCAAACGGTAGCGGCAAAACCAACATTATGGATGCTCTCTTATTCTCACTTGGAGAATTAAGCACAAGAAGAATGAGAGCTGATAACGCTTCGAGGCTAATTTTCCATGGCTCCGAAAAAGGTGGACTAGAAAAATCAAAAATGGCAAAAGTAGTCGTCCAATTTGACAATACAGACGGCTTAATGCCCGTAGACACATCCACAGTTACCATTTCAAGAGAAGTTTACCGCAATGGCCAAAGCGTTTACAGATTAAACGGCAGAAGAATGAGTCGTTCACACATAATCGAAACCCTCTCAATGGCCGCTATCAGCAGCATGAGCCAAAACATCATTCCACAAGGCCAAATTACCCGCTTAACAGAAATCAGCCCACTGGACCGCCGAAAAATCATAGAAGAACTTATCGGCATAGGCCAGTATGACGCTGAAAAAGCCGAGGCAGAAGAAAAACTGCGTTCCGCTGATATCAGCATCCGCACAGCTATGGGCAGAATTGATGAAGTTCAAAAACGCCTCGATGACTTAGAACGTGAACGTAATCAGCTCTCGCGGTACAATTTTATCCAAGAAGAAACTAAAAAATTCCAAGCGATAAAAATTTCAAACGAAATCACACAACTAAACGGGAAGCTTCAGGAATCTGCTACTAACCTAGAGAAAGTACAAGCTCGTGTTGACAAACTTAAGGGTCAACGTGACCTGCGTAGAACCAAACGTCATGAAATTGAAGGCGAATGGCGTAAACTCAGTGGAGAGACTCTTGAAGAAGGCGGCAGCCAAATTCTCAAAGTTCAAATCGACATTGGCGAATTAAAATCACGTTTAACCGAGTTAACAACGCAAATCAGCTCCAGTCAAGCAAGCCTTGAAAGTATAAAGCGTGTTGCTCAAAATAATCAAGTTAGCCATGGTTCAATTCAAAACGAAATAAAAGATAATCGTTTAAAAATTCGTGCTTTCAAAACAGAATATGAAAAACTCAAAGCACAAATTACAGAAAAAGAAGCCATACATGAAGCGTTAGCTCAAGAATCTATTCAGCTTTGGGAAGGCCTTGGCGATAATAGCCAGAAAGTTCGTGGCGTAGAACTACAGATTGAAAACCACACCAAACGGCTAGCGTATCTTCGCTCTGAGTACACTAAAGATAAATCTGCTATGCGAATTTGTGCTGGACGCCTCAAAAACCTCACTGTACGGAAAGAAAAGTTTCTTGTCAACCTTGCTGAATTGGAAAAGTCTCTTGTTGAGCTTGAACAAGTACAAAGAGACCAAAAAGTTCAGATAAAAAATCTTGAAAACACAATTGATCGTAAAACCACTCAAAAAGAACTTGTTCAAAAAGAAATCGCTGATGCTGAACGTATTGCACGATCCGCTAAAGATGCGGTAATAGAGTTTGCAACCCAAAAAGACCTTGCCGCAACTATAGCACAAGAAGAAAAGGCCCTCCGTAGCATTGAAGAAATGGGTGATGTGGGTGCAATTAATGGTATTCACGGTAGACTTCGTGGTCTAATTAAAATTGACAAAAATTACAAGAAAGCTGTTGAAGCAGCCGCTACTGGTTGGCTTGATGCGTTGGTGGTAAAGGATGTTGATGCAGCTTTTATGTGCGCCGAGACCTTACGCCGCATGAAATTGGGAAGAATCAAAATCATACCATTACAGGGAACTATCCCACAGAAATCAAAACCTGCACCAATGCGTGAAGGTGCAGTTGGTCAACTTGCAACATTTATTAAGTATGATAAAAAGTTCGAGTTTGCAGTTGATTATGTTTTTGGTGATACCGTAGTTGTTTCAAATGATAAAACCGGTTTTGCGCTTTCAAATGATGGTTACCGTTCCGTAACAGTTAATGGTGACTTGTATGAACCGGGTGCTTTCGAAAGTGGTTTCTACCGTTCACCAATTGACTTCTCCACAATTATTCCCAGTGAAAATGCCCTAAAAAGTCTAGATGAAGCAGTTAAGGCCCTTCAGACTCACCTAACACAAAGAGGCTCAGACATAACAAACATTGATGAAGAAATCGAACGTGCCAAAATCGAGATGACTCGTCTTGACGAATTTATCACCACATTAGATAGAGAAGTTGTCAGGATTAGGCGTAGTGTTAAACGTACCCAAATTAACGTTAGGCATACTGAAAAGTTTGGTGGAAAACTGGAACGTGAAATCGCCTCTTACAAGGGTCGTATGAGTTTATACATGTCTGAACGTAACACCATCAAAAAATCTCTACAGAAAAATCATATTGACCTTGCAGAACTGCGTCAAAAAACTAACGTTAGTCATATTCAAGATCTTGAAGTGCAACGAGAACGCGTTGGTGAAGAAGCAAACAGCTTAAGACAGCAATTAGGCTCTCTGCAAACTGAAATTTCCACGCGACAATCCCAATTTGACAACGTTTTACGTGTAGGCTACCAAAATGTCAAAATCCAAGTATCTAAAGTTGAACAGCAGCAGAGGAAGCTTGAAAAAGAAATTGCTGAAGCCCTACAGCAACGGGATAGTTTAAAGAAGGAAATTGACGATTTAGAGAAAAGTCGTGTTGAGCTTTCTAACGCAGTTCTCTCTGCACGTGAAGAGTCCAAAAAATTCACTACTCAAATTGATGACATCGATACTGAACTGCGCTCTTTGGATACTGAGTATGAGCAGGCGGATCTGCTTCTTAACCAGTTAACATTGGCAATTCAAACCAGTAACCTGCGTCATCAAACTCTGCAAAACCAACTTAAACAATACGGGTTCGAACAAGAATTTGAAGTTAACCCAAAACAGGTTGAAGACGCCGACACAACAATTCGTATGATGCAGTTTGAACTCGAACGTATAGGGGCCGTTAATCAACTTGCCCTTTCACATTATGATGATCAAATTGCACGCTATCGTGAACTCTCAGTACGTTTAAACGAGTTAGAACGTGAAAAACAGGCTATCGTTGCATTTATGGATGAAATTGACGCAAAGAAACGTAAAGTCTTCATGACAGCATTTGATAAAATTAACAACAGCCTCACGGGGTACTTTGACAAACTATCTGGTGGTGGAACTGCCACTCTAAAGCTGGAAAACTCTGATGACCCATTTGCTGGTGGCATAGATATGATCGTCCAGTTTCCAAACAAACCAGCAATTGTCGTCAGCGGGGCTAGTGGTGGCGAACGCTCATGCTCAGCCGTTGCTTTCATTTTCAGCCTTAAAGAGTTCTCACCAGCATCCTTCTATATCCTTGACGAGGCTGATGCTCACTTAGATGCTTTTCACACAACCAAACTCGCCGAGTTACTTCTTGAAGAAGCAGCCCGAACACAATTTATCGTCATCAGCTTACGCCCTGAAATGGTCAACAAAGCCCAAAAAGTCTACGGCGTCTATGAACGCAATGGCATTTCAAATGTTGTAACCGCCAAATTCCCGCCCGAAACACCAACAAGAGGAGAGTTATCCAAGTAATGGCATCCACAATACCATCCCAAACTACCCCATCCCGCAGACCTTTCTACCTACGTCCACCTTGGAACATCCTATTTGAACTAAGCAAACTCGAAAAACTTGGCACCCCTTGGAGCATTAACATTGCCTACCTGCTGCGATCATTCCTTACCGAAATGGATCACACAGGCAAGGTAGACTTTCGCGCTTCAGGTGTCGCATTAGACTCCTCCGCGTTAATTTATCTTATGAAATCCAAGTTACTTTTAACTCTAAATGAGCCGCCTCCACCATCAGCACCAAAACTTCCACCAGACTTCGTTCCACCACCACTATTTCTACCCCTTCGTCACGAATTAACATCAACAACTATCCAACATCTCTTAGACGTCTTAGACGAAGTTCTAAAAGGCGAAAAGCTCTCCCGATTAGACCGTGCGGTGGTTCAAACGCCAGTTTTACCTGCAGTTTCAGATTTACTTCCACAATTCGACAGATTTATTGCTGAATTGGAAAATCAAGTTGACCAGCTTTACGCTTTATTGATTGAAAAAGTACATGGTCAAGGTATTATTGACTTTTCAACACTAATTAAAGGTGCCACCCGTATAGAAGCATTAAGAATATTCATTTACCTACTTTTTCTTGCGCAAGACGGTTTAGTAAGTTTGTGGCAAAATGAAGAAACAGACGAATTATACATAGCAGTGGGGAACCTAAAAGTTGGAAAAGCCAGACAACCAATTAAGTGAAACTCAAACAGAAACAGCTAATCAGCCAACATTAGTCAAACCTACAGAGGTGGAGCAGCAAACTGCATCCACGGAGCAGTTAGCGTCAACTGTTATGCAATCTGAATCCATCTCTGAGTTAGGCGATCCGTCACAAACAGACCCAGATGATGCCGAAGATACAAAAGAAGTCAATGCAGCCCAAGCTGCAGAGAAGCTAAAACAAAACTTGGCACTTATCGAGGCAGCTTTATACGTTGCGGGGCGGCCCTTGGATATAAACGAGTTATGTCAAGTCGTTAACAGTCGTTCTAAGAAAAGAGTGAAAAAATACACAGAACTTGTCATGCAAGAATATGCTACAAGAAACTCGCCAATGGAAATTTTGGCTTTGAAAGATGAACGATATGTTTTACAGGTTAAAGCTGAATTTACTCCCCTCATTAAGAAGCTGGTTAATCGTCCTCTGCTTTCTTCTGGCCCACTTAAGACATTATCTTACATCGCATTTAGACAGCCCATTACACAGAAGCGTGTTATTGATGTTAGAGGTCAACATGCTTATGGTCACATAAAACTATTACAAGACATGAGGTTAATTGTATCAGAACGTATGGGGCGTTCAATAGCGCTTAAAACTACTGATTATTTTGCAGACTACTTCGGATTAACGCAGGATACTTCAGCTATGAAACGTGAATTAAGACGCATTTTCGGTGATGCATTAAAGGAAGTAGGGCAACCTTAAACGGATATGTTTATATGGAAATTAACAGTTTTAGTGACTACGCGAATTAAAAGGAATGTAGAATATGTCTACTCATAGCAGTTTACGCAAAAGGAAACTAACAGGCGGCAAAAAACGAGTTTACCGTACAAAAAAGAAGTACGAAGCAGCTGGGTATCCAGCTGAAACAGTTCTAGGCGAACCAAAGCGCAAGAGCACACGAGGTTTAGGTGGTAACATAAAAGTTAAAGCTCTAACAGAAAAATTCGCCTCAGTAACTGATCAAAAGACTGGACAAACTCAAAAAGTAGAAATTGTCAGCGTAATTCGGAACGGTGCAAACGTTGACTATAACCGTAGAGGTGTCATCACTAAGGGTGCAGAAATTGATACAACTCTTGGTCATGCAAAAGTAACCAGTCGACCCGGTGCAGACGGTATTATAAACGCTGTTTTGATTGCCGGAAAAGAAAAACAATAATTTTTTTAATATTTTTATTTTCTATTAAAAGAAAAATAATATTTTTTAATATTTATTTTTTATAAGGATGATGGTGCAACTGTTTTTGTTGCTCTGCTTGCTGTTGAATTTTTATCTTTGCAAGTTGTGCTGCAAGCTTTAGAATAATTTGCTCTTTTGGCTCATTTTTCTCTACTGTGAGCATGCCCATTTTTGACCAAGGTGTTTTAGGATAGCCAGCGGTTGGGTTAATGTCGTTTTGTAAGCCAAGATTATCAGCGGCCTCTTTGATTTCTAAAATTTTAGGGCTAATGACTGCCATATTTTTGGGAACACGTCTGCCTTCACTTTTACTTTTTGCAACATCAAAGTAAACCGGCCAAATTATTGCGTTATCAGATTTTCGCATTCTATTCTTTCTCCTTATTTATGTGCATAGTAAGCTACCATTTTCTGGTTAACTTCATTCACGCGTGTAAACCCAAACCGTTCAAACTGTATAATCACATCTGGCTTTAATTTTTTGCTTTCATTTTCAGCAAACCCCGTCACTGTTTGAGCGTTTTGTAATATGACTTCACAGAAAAACTCTGTACCTTTTGGAATCCATTGAATAAGTTGAGCCTTGATTTTTCTTACATCTTCATAGTTTTCGCTGAAATATTTGGCTTCAACAGCCATCAGTTTAGATTCAACAGCATCGATGGTTGCTTGTTTGTCAACTTTTGTGATTTCTACGTTGAAGAGTTCCATGAGCCTAATTATTTTGCCTTGTTCTATGTTCATTGCGTCTTTTTTAGGAATCCAAAAACTTGTTGGTGTACCGTCTTTGTTTGGTGTGATTGTGTATTCTCGGAAACCGCTCTCTGGTTTTTCAGGATGCAATGGCAATTTTGAAGTGAACCCTTTGGGTATCCCGTTAACTTTAAGCTCAATAGGATCTGGCACAAAAAAGTATCTGTTACTTGAGGCATCTAAAATTTTACGGTTATATGCATATAGATTCTCCCAGCTTAACGTTACATCATTAGGTTTTATTCCAACATCAATAATCATTTTTTTGATGGCTTCAGGGGTGATTCCACGCTTACGCAAAGCAGCAAAGGTGCCAAGACGTGGGTCATCAAATCCTGCGTATGTTCCATCTTTAACGCCTGCAATAATTTTAGATTTACTCAAAAACGCATCTGTGATTTTAAGTCTGCCGTAATGAATTGCTTCAGGATATTCCCATCCAAGGGCTTGATACATGTATTTTTGACGTATCATATTTGTGTAGTGTTCTTTGCCCCGGATAATATGTGTCATGCCCATTAAGTGGTCATCTATACCTGCCGCCAAATTGTAAAGTGGCCAAAGAATATATTTGCTACCTACACGAGGATGCGGATACTTTTTAGTATCTACAATACGTAACGCTGGCCAATCGCGGACCGCTGGGTTGGGATGATCAAGCTCTGTTTTTACACGTACAACTGCTTGTCCCTCATTGTAACCGCCGTTTACCATTTTGTGCCAACGTTCAAGCTGCTCTGTGAGAGACAAGTCGCGGCATGGACAGGCTTGTCTTGATAAGGATATTTTATGAAAAACTTCCTGTTTACATTCACAAACATAAGCTGCACCTGCTGCAACTAGTTTTTCTACGTACTCATAGTAAATTGGAAGTCTGTCACTTTGGATATATTCTTCATCTACATGCACACCGAGCCATTTGAGATCTTTGCGTATGCTCTCATAAAATTCTAAGGCGGGTTTTTTGATTTTAGGATCAGTGTCTTCAAAGCGAAGAATAAATTTACCATTATGCATGCGTGCGTATTCATGACTAAGTATAATTGCTCTAGCACTGCCAAGATGTAGTACGCAATCAGGGTTAGGCGAAAATCTTGTAACAATCTGCTTAAACTTGTTTGCATTAGGCAATGTGGGAAGTTTTTTTTCTTCAACTTTTTCTTTCTTTTGAGTTTCAGGCCAATTTTGCTCCACAATAGACCTCTGCTCAGATAGTGAGTAGCTGTTAACCTCATTAACTACGCTATTAATTACCACAGAAAGCTCCTTAACGCATGATCGCAAATCCTGTCTTTCTCCAAGAACCTTTCCAACCATTGCGCCTGCCTGCGCTTTACCATCATGCGAAATCGCGTTAAGCAACGCTGCCTTTCGTATTAACTCTCTAAGGTCTTTATCTTGTTCAAGTGCCAAATTTCTTACGCTCGCTGAAGTGTTACATGTTGCGTTTAATCAAGAATTCGGAGAACGCTTTTAATTTTTCCTTAGCCTCTGGCGTAGGCAGTAGACGATCTACTTCATTCCAACTGTCAGCCACAATTTTTTCTGCCATATGCATAGTATGTTCGATAGCGTGGTATTTTTGCATAAGCGCAATTGCTTCGTCACGGAGTTTCTGATCGTTGGTGTGCATGTTAAGAATTTCAATAAGACGCTTTTTATCTGCTTCATTTGCGTTTTTAAGCGTATAGATAACCATTAACGTACGTTTACCCTCTGTAATATCTTGGCCAACACCACCTTTCTTTTTAGCAAACTCTTGACCCGTCAAATCTAAAACGTCATCCTGCATCTGAAACGCAACACCTATACTTTCAGCAAATTTGCCAAGCTTATCAACAAGCGATTTTTCTACACCTGAAAAAACTGCCGCCATTTTTGCTGCCATACGCGCTAAGGTACCTGTTTTGTATGCACACATCTGCAGGTAATCATATTCACTAATATTGTCAGCGTTTGCTAAACTACGGTGCCACGTAATATCCATGGCTTGACCCATGCTAAGATTAATCATTTCCTGCACATAAACCTCATAAACGCCACAAAGTATCTCTGCAGGCAAATTAACTTCTTTACCCATTAAGGCTAACAAGGGCATATAGTACATGGCGTTACCAACGTTAACGGCAATATCTAACCCATACAGTTTGTAGGTGCATGGTTTTCCTCGTCGTAACTCCGAGGTGTCTTCAATGTCATCGATGACAAGGGTGCCGTTGTGGATAACTTCAGGGATAACTGAAAAGTCTACACAGTAATCTTCTTTTTTGCCTAACGCTTCACAGATGAGCAGAAACAAGGCTGGCCGCCAACGTTTTCCACCCCTATCTAGTATATCCCAAGTTGGATCAGCTATGGCTTTATCTAAAGTTTCCAAGTTATAACTATAAGCTGGTGGAGTAACTTGGAAAAGTATCGAATCTTTAGCGAATTTGCGTGGAATGTACTTTTCAATAGCTTTATCAATTAACGGTGCTTTTTCTTCAAGAAATTTTCCGATATCCAAGCGTTAACATACTCCTCTACGTGCATATCCTTCTATGTTGAAACCTCTTATTTTTAACCACTCCGCAGTTTCACGGCATATAACCAATGGAGTTTTAGCTAAATCTGCAACATTTTCTGCGCCAACAAGAAACAGGACGTTTTTCAACTCATCTATTAAGCCTAAGAGCAGTTGTTCTGTTTCTTTGCTGCCTTTAACAGCTGTTTCCAGCGCAGGTTGAGTTATGCTTGCCAAATTAGCACCCAATGCTAATGCCTTTGCAATGTCTGTTCCAGTGCGGACGCCACCTGAAGCAATTACTGGTAACTTTGTAGACTGTACAACCTCCACGATACTTGCCGCAGTTGGAATGCCCCAGTCCCAAAATGCTTCACCTAATGTTTTTTCTCCTCGATAGTATTCTACCGCAGCGAAACTTGTTCCACCCACACCGCCAACATCAATGGCTTTTACACCTGCCTCTTTGAGCACTTTAGCGTCTTCAGCTGAGATACCTGCACCTGTTTCTTTTATGATTACCGGCTTGTCTAATTCACCTGCAACTTCACCGACTTTTGCTAAGACACCTTTAAAGTTAGTTTGTCCTTCTGGCTGAACGGCTTCTTGCAGTGCGTTAAGGTGGATTGCAACTGCATCTGCGTCTATCATTTCGATGACTTTTCGGGCTTCTTTTATTCCATAACCATGGACAAGCTGAACGCCTCCGATGTTAGCAATCAAAAAAGCATTTGGTGCAGCTTTACGTGCGACCGTATAGGTCTTTTCAAGTGTATAGTTTTCGATGGCTGCCCTTTGGCTCCCCAAACCCATGCCTAAACCAAGTTTTTCAACAGCCTCTGCGATGTTCTGGTTAATTCTGATAGCTTCTTCTGTACCGCCGGTCATGGCACCAACAATTAAGGGTGCAGAAAAAGTTTTATTTAAAAAGGAAGTTGAAAGGTTTATGTCCTTTCGGTTAACTTCTGGCAGGGCACGGTGTACAAACCGTATGTCCTCAAACCCTGCTGTCACGGTTTTTGCTTGTGCTTTCTTTTCAAGGCAGATTCTAATATGTTCTGCCTTTCTTTTCTCAGTTTTCTCTGCAGCCATCTTACGTCTTCTCTATTACAGTGCCTAACACACTTTGACCTGTTAAGGCTCTGTAAATAGATAAGCTTTTTGTGGCTCCAGTAACCGTGACGGGTATGCCTGCTTCAACGGCTGGGATAAGTTCAGCGATTTTTCCTGCCATACCGCCTGTAACGTCGGTTCCAGCTGCTTTTCCAAGTTTAGGCTGCAACGCTTTGAGTTCTGTAAGGTTTAAATGCTTTATTGGTTTGGCTTCTGGGTTTGTTTTTGGATCTGCTTCAAATATGCCGTCAGTGTCAACGCCAACAACGATTTTTTCAGCATTATACTTTAGTGCAAGATACGTAACAAGTTGGTCGCCGCTAAGAATGGTAAAGCCAAGTTTTTCATCCATAACTGCATCGCCATACAGTACTGGTGTAAAGATTAATTTACTCATGGCTTTAAGGGCTGTTTCGTCAAAGGTTTTGACTTTGCCATTTTCTGTTACCATACAATTTGCTGGTGCAACACTAACTGCTGGAATTTCATGCCAAATAAGTGCATCCATAACTAGACCGTTAAGGACAGTCATCATGTGGTGGGTTTCAGCGTAACCAAACTTTTGTGTAGGGTCTTCTTTGTATCCGTCTTTTATGCCATACTTTGCAGCTGTTGGGTGACCAAAGCTGCCGCCCCCGTGAACTATAATTAAATTGTCAAGGTCGGCACGTTTGATTTCTTCAGCTAAACGGTTGATTATCTCGTTTTTCGGAATTGCCTCCGTGGTTTTATCAGTGATTGCTGAGCCACCAAGTTTAAGGATGATAGGTCGTGCATCGTTCATTTGTAATCATTACCGTCTAATCTAAATTCAATACACTTAATTAATTTTACAGTAGCTACAGCCTAAGCGCTATGCATCTACGTTCTATTTGCCCTTGTTTTTTGTATACACCTGCCTTATTCTTGTCTTTAACATGTCGGTGTCATGCCTCTAACATGTTAAATTATTTATTTTATAGCGAATAGATATGCCCCTACAGACTTCTGCATATAATCCATAGTTGAAGGGACTGGTTAAAAGTAAATCTATATTGTTTTAACAATCAACTAAATTTTTCAATAAGCCTAAAAAAGAAAAATTAGAAAAGATTTACGTTCTCATTTTCAATGATGATTTTATTGCCTGTCTTGATTTTTGTTACGTCCACTTTGTCTACGAATGGAATTTCGCTAATAATGGCACCGACTGCAACGATGGTTTCAGTTTCCTTGTTTATCATGCCTATGGGTGCGGTGCCATTTTTCTTCATACGGTATAATGTGTAGCTACCAACGGTACTGCCTTTGCCCTGCGGAAATACGAGAATTTTACCTTTGATGTTTACTCCTTCTAATTCATGACCTTTTTCAAGTACAATACCTGTGTTAGGATCAACGCCGCCATAGAAACTAATTGGCATACTAGTGACGAGTGCTTCGCCTTCGACTTTTCCTTTGTAGATTATTCTTCCTTTTAATTGTTCCATTTTCCACTCACCGCTGCTTCAATACATTCTTTCATGCTGCCCATCTTGGTTTTCATAAGATTCTGTCTTGAATAGAAGCAACCCTTAGCTGATGTGGTTGCTAACGCTTTAAATCTGCCTTTCAGTGGAGCAACTGCCATGCAGGTATCACATGCAAATTTGCCCCCCGCTGCCTCAATAATTGCCGTGTAGCCACGTTTATCTGCAAGATGCTTAACTGTTCTAGATGTTGCAACCCATAACTCTGTGTTTTCTTTAACTTTTTTACCCTGAATTAAGTCTGCGATTTCTTGAATTTCTTTAATTGAACAATGGGGACAACCGACACAGACAAAATCAATTTCATCAGCATTATCATTGATGTTGTCATAAGCGTTTTTAATGTCACCAGTTTCAATTGTCACTGTTTCTTTGGGCTGGATTTGCAGATCTGCACCCGGTGTTATGCCTTTTATGTAGAATAAGGGTTTAGTACCGTAAGTGACTGTTGAGGCGCAAAAGCTTTTAAGTTCATCAAGATGTGCTGCCTTTATACCTGTTATATATGGAATTTTGTTTTCAGCTTTCTTGCCTATCGCGTAACCTAATGCTCCCCAGTCAGACAATTTGGAAAGTTCTGCTTCAACTTGAACATGCACCTCTGGAATACGGTTTTCGTCAAGATGCAAACCATAGCAGGGAGTTTTGCCGACAAACGCTGCCGCCAAAGCTGATGGCCCACCTTCCCTGTTTGTGCGTGCGCCCAAAACAGAGTTAGCAAACGTTACTGCACTACTTTCTGACCATGCAATATGTTCACCATACAGGGGAAGATTGCCAATGAGGTAGGGTGTACAGGTACAGCTAACAAGTATGCCCATGCGTTGAAAAGCATCAATAACAAGATTCTGTTTTTCTGCAAATTCTGCAGTGATGCCAAGTTGCTGCCAGTTTTCAAGATCCATACCTGCAGGGTTAAGTGTAGTTAAAACCTTGACTTTGCCATCTTTTGATAGTGAATCTAAAAATTCCAGTCCAGCATCACCCAAATTATGATAAGAAACACCTGAAACTTGGACACTGCCAACATCAATTAAGTTCTTTGCACCAAAAATTTCGCCAAGAGCAACTAGGATTTCCATGCTTTTACGTACAGCATAGCCTTCCTTGCCGTCTAGCATTGCTTGTTCTTGCTTAGTTAACTCCATAACTAATCACGTTACATGTACTTGTTTAAGTCAATTTTGATGTAGTCTTCTTTTTTGAAGCCCTTACCCGTAGTTACAATTGGAATTGTTGCATCAACACCGGCTTTAGCGGTTGTAGCTTTTTTACCTTCAGAGAGATCACCTGAAGGGTCAAGGCTTGAACCCGACTGATTTGATAGCACTATTAGATTTTTGTCAGCTTGGAACCGAGTGGCAATTGCCCATTCAACATCATGAGGATCGTAAATGTTAATGTCCTCATCTACAACAACCACGTGCTTTAAGGATTTATGTCCTTCAAAAGCGGCAAGAATAGCTTTCCTCCCATCATCTGCGTGAGTCTTGTGAATTTGCACTACTGCGTGTAACCAACTACAGCCCCCTGGGGTAATGTAGACATCTCTGCATTGGCACACTTTGTTAACTTCATTGTAAATTGTGGGTTCTTTAGGCATACCCATCAAAAATTTGTGTTCGTTCTTACCTGCTAAGATGGTTTGATAGATCGGGTTCTTGCGGTGAGTTACACATTTAATTTCGATTACCGGTTGTTGACGTACCCGGTCAACTACGCCTGTTAAATCAAGAAATGGTCCCTCAGTGGCTTTTTCCCTGGTGATTCTTCCCTCAAAAACAAATTCTGCTTCTGCTGGAACTTCAAGATCAACAGTTTTGCATTTGACAATGTCTGTTCTTTCAAGAGCGTTAGCCATGCCTAATTCATCAACGCCTGTTGGAAGCGAAGTGGCTGCTGCAAGAAGCACCGCAGTTGAGTTGCCTACACATATGGCTATGTCAAGCTCTCCATCTGATGCTTTTTTTAATGCGCTGTCAGTTCCACGGTTTTCGACTATACGGGCGATAAAATGATTTTTATCTTTAAGCATGAGGCGATGGAAGCACATGTTTCGGTGACCTGTTTGAGGGTCTTTAATGATAGAAACCGCTGAGGCAATATATTTTCCGCCGTCTTTATCTGTATAATGCATAATTGGCAGTTTAGTTAAGTCAACGTCTGAGCCTATGTGTACAACTTCTTGGCAAACCGCGTTTTCTACAAGTTTTGGCTCAACCGGTTTTTCAATAGCTAAGGAAAGCTTCGGTAATAATTGCTCTTTTGTTATACCCAGTGAACGGCAAATCAGCTCTTTAGAAGAAACCAAACCTGAAACAACTGGAACAGTGGATTCTTTGATGTTCTCAAAAAAGACTGGTTTCTCACTTAACGCATTGATTATGCCTGCCAGCTCATACTCTGTGGAGACTGGTTTTGTAATCTTTGTTAATTCACCACTTTTTTGAAGTGACTCAATGAAAGTTCTTAAACCCAAATTCTTTCGCCTTGAAAATAAAAATATCCAGTAGTTCCCGTTTATAGCTTTTGGAGAACTATCATGTTTTCAGTTTTTAGGTAGTGGATATGCCAGGTTAACTATATGAAATAAAAAGCAATGAACTTTCAAGAAAACCAAGTACAATAAAAAGAAAGAAGCTTCTGCTTCTTTTGTCTAACTTAGTGGGTTATAGCACCGATTTTGGTAGCTAAGAATTCTAGGCCTTCTGTCTTAAATGCGTTGGCAACTTTTTCTTGCAGCTCTTTGCTTGGGGTTAATGCAACCATACATCCTCCGCCTCCGCCGCCCGTAAGTTTAGCTCCGATGGCGCCCTGTTTACGTGCTATATCGACAAGGTGATCAAGTTCTATGCTTGAAACGCCTATTTCTTGCAGAATTTTGTGATTTTCGTTCATGAGTTCGCCAACTTCTTTTAGGTTGCCTGCCTCAAGTGCCTTGCACCCTGCAGCTGCAAGGGCTTCTGCTTGATTGAACAGAGGGTCGTATTTGGTTGGGTTAGCTTTTTTGCGTTCAGCAACGCCTTCTACCATGGCTTTGGTGTTGGCTACTTTACCTGTGCTGCCAATTACAATTTCAATTGGCTCTTGAATTTTTAGACGTTCAATGTGATCTTGTCCGCCTGCAGGGTTTTTCTTAAACAACATTAAACCGCCATACGTTGCTGCAGTATTATCTATGCCACTTGGATTGCCTGCATATGCGATTTCTGCTTCGTAAGCTATTTGATTGATTCTTTCGTTAGAAAGACTTAGGTTAAATTCTTCATTGATGGCTCGCGCAATAGCAACACTGCTAGCTGCTGACGCGCCTAAGCCGCTAAAACCGGGTAGGCTTCCACCTATCCAGATATCAAGGGGCGTTTTAGGGTCGAGCTCCATGGCTTTTAGCATGCGCTCAATGGATTCAATTTGTTGGAGTCGTTTTTCTTCGCTATACCCCTTTGCGGTTTTACGTTCATCTTTAATTATAAGACCGTTTTTGGCTTTTGTTACTATGGCGTCTGTTGATGAGTCAATTGCTGAAACTATTCCAGGCACTCCGTGGACTACGAAGTGTTCACCGAATAAGATTACTTTTCCGTAACCTGAACCTTTACCCATTGTAAATTTTCACCTTTAAATGAAGCTATTGAATTGTTTAGATAAAAACGTTCTTTATACATTACTTTCAAAAAACGTTTCATCTGCTTGATTTGACCTAATCTATATCGACTGATCTAGTTTGATGCCGTCTACTTTAGTTTTGATAGTGTATTTGCTACTTTAATTTATGTCAAGTTCACAACGTTGTTTAAGAGCGGTACTCTTAGATGGAAATGTTTCTCACTGCCTATATTTGGAGTATAAACCAGTTTTTGGAATCAAAAAACTTAAACAATACCCTGTAGACATTATCGGTGCTGGTGGCGGGGTATCCGAGCCAGGTCTAAATAGGTGGCCAGATACCAATTGCACCTAAGATATGGAGGAGGACTTAAGATCCTCTGGCGAAGGCCTTCGTGGGTTCAAGTCCCACCCCCGCCACCACTTATAAGTAAAATCTTTATCATTAACCGATCAAAATATGAATATGATAAGTATGAACAAAGTCGTTTCTGTTATGTTGATTTTATTTTTTATAAATGGATTATTCATAACAGTATTTAGTTCTGTTTCTGCCTCAGATTTAATTGAGGGTTCTTGGAATGTAAAAGCTCCAATGCAGCAGGCAAGACTTGTTTTTGGGTTGTTGTGGTGGACGGCAAAATTTATGCTATTGGAGGTGTCTCAGATGGAGTAGGTATTATGGGTACTAATGAGTGGTATGATCCTGTAACTGATATATGGGTTACTTTAACCTCTATGCCTACACCCAGAGCGGGTTTTGCTATTGTTGAGTATCAAAACAAAATCTACTGCATAGGTGGCTATGCTGCTGATAAGGTTCTTCTGGATGTGAATGAGGTTTATGATATAGTTTCTGATAGTTGGCGCACTAAAACGCCTCTACCAGTCAATGAGTTATATATACAGGCACATGTTGTGGATGGAAAAATTTATGTCATAACTCAACAGGTTTTGTATGCGTACGATCCCATTGAGGATTTTTGGACAAGTAAAACCAGTATACCTACTCATGGAATTCATGGATATTCAGCTGTTGTGGATAACAAGATAATAATTATTGACCAAGTTGCACAAGCCTCTTATCTTGATTATAGCGAGGTTCGCTTTATTGCCACGATGAAAATCATGATTTATGACCCAAAGATTGACGTATGGAGCGAAGGGCAAACAAGTCCTGAATATCACAGTCTGGAGGTAAATATGATGATGCCTCTTGTTGCTGGAGCTACAACTGGTGCCTATGCGCCTAAAAAAATCTACATCCTCCTCAGCGCCAGTATTTATGTTTAT
Organism: Candidatus Bathycorpusculum sp.; assembly: GCA_009778385.1. GTDB lineage: Archaea > Thermoproteota > Bathyarchaeia > Bathyarchaeales > Bathycorpusculaceae > Bathycorpusculum. The sequence continues at coordinate 24,970 of WRJX01000103.1, forward strand.
GACCCTGTAGAGGGTACTTGGACAACTGACACAGGTCCATCTACGTACGTCTTAGGTTATGGCGTAGCTGTTGTTGATGACATTCTGTATATATTTGGAGGCATGCACCACCCTCATGTTGAAAATATTCAATATGTTCCAATTGGTCATAAAAACGCTGTTCCTACACCTGAACCATCTAATTCCCCTACGTCTCATGTTACCTCTGAACCTGCCAATCCTACTGCTACGTCTGAACCTCCTGATGTTCCTGAGCCTACCTTAACCTACATTATTGTAGCAGTATTAGCTGTAATAATTGTAACGTTTGCTATGGGCTCATTTTTCTATTTCAAGAAAGAAAAAGGTTTTTTAGTGATAAACTGACATACATGACGAATATATAAAACTACTTTGACCAAGTATCTCCCTATTTGCATAAGTATTAGCAGCATTATGGGCAGCCTGTGAAAGTTAATTCATCTCTACCAGTTATATCCAAAACTGTATGTGTATGTTAAAGCGTATCCTAACATTTAATGTATCAATATAATTAATCCAACCATTGATTGTACCGATAAGAGGTGTGACAAAACTAACCAAAGCAAAAAATGCCCACACCCAATCTTATTCTGTTTTACCCCTCATATCAGTACCATGATATATTTTGCCTTCAGTTATGGCGCCGTTTGCGTTTACACTATCATAGATACAATAACCATCAGTGTACCCATTCATGACGTTAGCAGTCTTTCACTATTTCTCTGGTTAACTCATTTGCCATTTTATCCATATTTTCCATAATACCTTTCTTTATTCGTTTATGCTCTGCTATTCTGCTTTATCTTTAATGGTGTAAATAATGTGAGGAGTGTGTCTGTGAGGAGGTTGTTTGGACGGAGGTTGGTTTTTCTTTTTCCGTATTGATACGCAATAATTACTAAGGGGATTGTAAGGATACATACGGTAGCAAGAATAGTGATTATTAAGTTAGTTGTCCAAGGGGGTTGTGATGGGGGATTGTATGGATCTGAAGTTGAGGGTATATCTGAGGGTGAGTTTGTGTTTGATGTTGGTGATGTATTAGGATTTGAAGTTGATGGCGCAACTGACGATGGTTGAACGTTAGGTTTGGAGGTGCCCGGTTCATCTATAGGTGGTATTTTTACTGAAAATTCAGTATATGCGCTTCCTTCACCTTCATAAACTGCCTCAAAGTATTGGGGGCGTGTACCTACATTAAAGTATCCTGTTACTGCTTGAACACGAAAATCTAATACTGTGTTTTCTCGCGTAAAATATATGTCTGGAAGCGCAATTTCGGCTCCATTATATGTAAAAGTTATAACTGTATAGTTAGAGTTTGATTGATACACTGTGCGTTTGGGCGTGGTAGCAAAATTCGGCGAGTTTTTTGTATCTTTTATGAAAACACAGTAGTATATGTTGATGAGGTTATCGTTTTCGTCGGTGTAGGATGTGAAAGGTTGGTTTTTAATTGTTAGTTCTATTGTTCCATTTTGTACCCAGCAGCCGGGTTCGCTATATGTATAACTTCGCCAGTAAAAGGATCAGTAATAATTAATGGCGGAGACCAAACAGGGTCATTATTTATCACCACCGAAGCAATCTCAGGTTCAGACTTAGGATTAGTAGGCGCCGTAACAGGTGCCACACAAGACTCAACCAACAACGCCACTGAAGCAACTAAAATAAAGAGTAACATGAACGCAATTTTTTTGGTGTTTTTCATTATTCTTGGTTCCAGTAGTATATATGATCATATTTTTCCATAGCAGGGTAGTTTGGATCTTCGAAAACTATGTCTAGTTTTAGTCCATATTGGTTTATTTTGTTTTCAAGTTGGTTCCAGATTTCCTGTGAAGTGCTGTTTGTTTTCCATATGCCCCATATGATGTCGTTTGGGTTTCGCATGCCCCAGCCGTAGTTTTGTGGTAATATTAGTGCTGCTTCTGCTTTTATGCCGCCATGGGTTACTTTGGGGTTTTGAACTACATCGTTCCAGAAGCGTTCTAAGGCTTTAAAGTGCTCCTCTTGTAATGTACCATAGGGCCCCGTCATGTCTGGTGCGTAGTTAAAGATTATCACATATTCAGCACCTGCTTCATAGGATATTTTCATTTGTTCAAACGTTTCATTTCCATCAGCAAGGTATGGTGCTTGGTTGTATTTCCAAGTAATGATGGTGCCCCAACTTTTACCTTGAAGATTTGCTGCACCTCTTAATAGTCCAATTTCTTGAGTTATAGAGTTGTTACAGCCCAATTGAGTAAGTACAAGGTCATAACCACTTTGGTAATTCCACCAGTAAAGACCATAGTCAGATGTAAAGACCAAAATTGATTCTTCATTTAATTGCGTTTTGTTTATTTTTTCTAGTCTTTCCTGGTTCTTATTCATGAATGCTCTTGCAGCATCATCATAGTTTTGTATAGGGTTTTGTCTTAAGACCTGCTCATAGGGTCGTATTTGTGATAGGTATTCTGTGCCATTTTCTATTGTGTAAAAATTGTTGGTTTCTGTTTCTAATAGTGTGACTGTTCTGTTAGGGTAATACGTAATGAATTTGGCATCATCTAAAACAGTGATTTCACCATTAGGTCTATAATGTATCTGGGTTCCATTATCATTAAAGATGATTTCTCCTTCAGCAGTTTTTTTGATTATATCTGTTTTGAAACTAGTATCTCCATTTTGAATAACTGCCTCTTCAAAGACAACATCTATATCCAGCATTTCCCCTCCAGGCTCATCCTCGTAATATATCCCGATAAAACGTTCTCCCCATCTTTCTTTTGCAGCATTAGCCCATTCATTTATTCCACTCCCCATATCAGCGCTATAATAAACTGCCTTACTGTTATAAACTGCAAAATTCAAGCTTGAGGCAATTGCATAATCACCTATTTCATTTACCTCTGTAGCATTCTGTAAAGTTCCAGACTGTATAATGAAAAGATTCGTGTAATCTTTTACTTCATCGATGAGTTCTTTTGCCTCTTGAACTGAATTGCCACAGTATGTAACACCGACATAGAACCCCTCGTTATAAAACTGGTTTGTTCCTTTGTTAAGCAGAGCATAACTTGTGATTGTTATTAACCCAATTATTAACAACAATATTGCAACTGCTACTATGAGCAGCTTTGTTTGTTTCATTGATTTGCCTCTTCTTGTGTACGTACCCTCGAGTTATATAGAATTTTTCCCAGTTATCCCCTAACCGGTGTACTTCTCCTGTTTTGCTCCAAAAATCATCATAAGCACTACTTGTATTATTGAACAGTATTCTATTTGTAAAATAATTTTACATGATTCTATTTTAAGCGTACACTGAAAGAGCCTACTAAAAAAGTTGGAAAAAGAAAGGTTAGAGTTTTTGTTTTAAAATTTTGCTGACAAGTTCCGGGGTGGCTTTACCACGAACTTCCTTCATTACCACACCCATTAACATGCCAAACGCGCCTTTTCCATTCTTTTCGATTGTGGGTTTGCTAGCGGCTATGATGCGGTCAACAATGGGTTCTAATTCAGTTTCCGTAAACATCTTCAAGCCCAAGGTGGTTATTGCGTCCTGAACGGTTTTGTCTTCATTTTTTGTGAGCCAACTGAAAACTTCTGCTGCTGCTTCTTTAGCAAGTGTGCCTAAACCGACAGCGGTAAACAATGCTTTGATTTGGTATTCACTTATATTTTCGACTGCGATACCGTCGCGTTTGAGCGATTTCACAGTTTCAGTGAGAAACGCTGCAACAGTGGAAGCTGCCACACCCGTTTCTTTAACTATATCTTCAAACAGCATGGCACATTCAGAGTCGATGATTTGTTTTGATAGCTTCTCATTTAATGTGTACTGTTTCATTAAACGTGCGAGTTTCTTTTCGGCTGGTTCTGGCAAATTGGCACAGATGTCTTTGATAAGCTCCGCAGTGATTGTTTGAGCGGGAATGTCAGTTTCAGGGTACATTCTAGCTGCACCGGGTCGTGGGCGCATGTAACGTGTTGTGCCGTCATCTTTGGCTGTTCGAGTTTCAGCAGGTACGCCAATGAGGGCCTCTTGAGCGCGATCCACTACTGCTTTAAGTGCATCTTGAGTGTTTTCAGCTACATCGGCAACAAACACAACGCCATCGCCTTCATTTGCGCTGACGGCTTTACATACAGCTGTAATTTCTTCGGGAGTTATACCGTAATTAGGCATTTCATCAGTGTGAAATATTCCTCCAACTCTACCCCAGAATTTAGCGCGATCAGAAAGCTCAGAGCCGACACGGAAATTGGGCATTAATTCTTTGCCTAAAAGTCCTGCAAATCCTGCAAGTTTAACGGCTAAAACTTTCTGGTTCTTGTCAACTGCTTTTCGGATAACCTTTGATTTAGATTCTTTAAATATGTCTGTTACATCAACGAAGTTTGGTTTTAATGCTTCTTTAGTTATGCCGCGTTTATGAAGTTCTTCTTTTACACTTAGTAGCCCAAGTTGGCGTTGTACTTCATATTCGATTACAGTTGAGATTAGTTCAAGTTCCTGTACACCTTTGATTTCAATTAGAGCCCCATTTGGGATTGATACGTTAAGATCTTGGCGGATGACGCCAAGGCCACGCATGACTTTACCTGTGTCACGTAGAATTCTGCCAATTGCTAAGGCAACCTGTTGAGCTTCAAGTGGCGAGTAAATTACTGGTGCCGTGGTAACTTCAATTAGCGGAATTCCAAGGCGATCAATGCGGTAACGAATAGTTTTACCCTCATCTTCAGTGCCTATTTTACGTGCAGCATCCTCTTCAAGACTTGCTGCTTGCATGGGAATAACTTTTTCACCAACTTTTATCCAGCCATCTAAAGCAATAATGCTAGTACGCTGAAAACCCGTTGTGTTTGAGCCATCGATGACTGTTTTGCGCATAATGTGTACTTCATCAACGGGTTGCATATTCATCATAAGTGACGCGGTGAGGACAACTTTTAACGCGTCCATGTTTAATGCGTGCGGTGGCTCCTCATCCATTTCAACAAGACATGCGTTTTTATGGTTTGCTTCATAGAGGATTTTGACCCCCTTTTGGAACTCAAAAAATGCTGCAGGATCAACCTGTCCAAGCTCGCTTTGCGTTGGACGGAGGCGGCGTAAAAAGGTTATTTCTGGTTCTTCTTTAAAGAGTTCAGGTTGACAACTGCAGAACAATTTTGAACCCACATTAAGTTGCTGGTGAATTTCTAAGCCAACTTTTAAACCGATTTTAGTGTAATCAATAGTTGTCATTTTATTGTGCTCCATAAACGGTTTTTTCTTGAGGAAGTGTACGTGATACAAATTCACCGGTGATGTTAGTTTTTAGCAGCTGTTTTGCTTCTTCAGGGTCGCTGGTTTGCCCAAGTGCCCACATGAGTTTAACAAGTCCCGTCTCAGGAAACATGTCATCAAGGGGGACAACACCTAAACTTAGCAGATCACGACCTGTATCGTAAACGTTCATGTTAACCCGACCCCAAATACACTGAGAAGCAAGTGCTATAACTACGCCTTTAGCTATGGCGTTTTTGATAGCTTCAAAACAGAACATGCTAACGTGCCCTAAACCTGAGCCTTCAAGTAAAACACCCTTAAAACCTTGATTAACATAAAAGTCAATAACTGCAGGATCCATACCTGGATAGAATTTGACGAGTGCAACTTTTTCACAGAAATCGGGTTTCAAAACTAACTGCTTTGAAGTGTCTCGGCGCTTATAATCACTGTTTTGCATGGTGATTTTTTGATTTAAAACTTTGGCGATTGGAAAACCGTTGATGGATTTGAATGTGTCTCGACGACTTGTGTGGCACTTACGGACTTTAACGCCTCTGTGCACAACAATGGCGGAGTCAGAGACTGTTTCATGCATGGCTAAACCCACTTCAGCAAATGGGGCTTCACCAGCGGCTTTGACTGCGCCGATTAGATTGGTTGCCGCATCGCTACTGGGGCGGTCAGATGAACGCTGGGCTCCAACAAGAATTACTGGAACTGGCAGGTTCTGCAATGCAAAACTTAACGCGGCTGAAGTGTATCCCATGGTGTCTGTGCCGTGGGCAATCACTATACCGTCTACACCTTGGTTTATATGTTCAGCAACTTTTTGGGCAAGTTCCTTCCAGTTTTTCGGTGTCAAGTTCTCGCTATAAATACTAAAAACAATTTCAGTGTCAACACGGGCAATTTCTGAAAGCTCTGGCACAACACCATAAAGGTCGCTTGCAGATATGGCAGAACGAACTGCCCCTGTTCTATAGTCAACACGACTTGCGATGGTTCCACCAGTACTCATGATTATCACGTGAGGCAAAGCAGAGTTTTGTTTAGGAAGCGGTGATGATGCAAACGTAGGTTTAGTACCAACACCGACTTTTTCTACATTAACTCCTTCAGAAGCACCTATGCCAATGTTATAACCACTTTTCATTTTTATGATAATATTTGTTGCATCTCCCAGCTCACCGCGGGGGATTAGGATACCTTCATAGGTTTTACCTCTACTGGTAATGCGAATGATATCTCCGACTTGACAGTCGGCATCTCGAAGCAAGCGTAATGCCCTGCCCTTGTAACCTGAATTTTCCAGTTCACTCATGCCTAAATCTCTCTATCAAACAGTAATGTACCATACGTTCTAACTCCAAAACGTATGAATCATTATGTACCTAACACATACAAAACTAAAAGCTTTTTTAAACTACATTAAATAGAGAACCAAAATTTTTTTTACCTTCTTTGATTAAACGCTGAATTGGCAACTTAGTAATGTAGAAACCTGTGAATATGGTCTGTTTGATGCTTTTCTTAATCATTGAAAACCCTATTTCCTACTTAGATTCTTATAGGGTAGCCCTTATTGTGGCATATCTTTTTTATAAGGGCTGACATAAATATGAAAGTTAAGCAGGTGCCAAAGAAGTGCCAAAAGTTAAAGTTGCATTAATCGGTGTTGGAAACTGTGCTTCAGCTTTCCTTCAAGGTTTAAGTTATTACGGAAAAGCCGTAAAGCCCGAAGAGTTTGTTGGTTTACGAAACCCAACATTGGCAGGTTATGCCCCAAACGACATAACGGTCGTCGCAGCTTTTGATGTAGACGAACGTAAAGTTGGGTTAGACCTCTCAGAAGCAATTTACGCTAAACCAAACAATGCTCCCCAAATTTCCCAAGTGTCAAAAACAGGTGTTACAGTAAGCAAGGGGCCGCTCCTTGACGGAGTTGGAGAGTCAACAAAACATATAGTTCAAGCAAGCAACAAAGCTGATGTTGATGTAGCCAAAACCCTCAAGGAATCAGGTGCTGAAATGGTTCTAAACTTACTTCCAAGTGGAGCAGTTAAAGCAACTGAATACTATGCAAAACAAGCAATCGCAGCCGGGTGTGCATTCATCAACGCGACACCAAACTTTATTGCAAGTGACCCCTCATGGGCAAAACAGTTCAAAGAAGCAAACTTACCTCTCATCGGCGATGATCTGGTAGATCAAGTTGGCTCAACTGCGTTGCACAGAACATTGCTTAAACTGCTTTCTGATAGCGGAGTAAAAATCACTGAAACTTATCAGCTTGACGTTGGAGGTGGTGCAGAATCTGTTGATACTCTTGAACGTACCCGAGACACAAAACGTACAATCAAAACCGAATCCGTCGCTTCAGCCTTACCTTACAAAACCCAAATTGTTGCAGGGTCAACTGACTACGTAGATTTCCTAGAGAACAACCGTGACAGTTACTTCTACATTAACGGTGTTTATTTCTGCGACACTCCACTAAAGATTGACCTTAAATTCCAAACTGTTGACGCACCAAACGCGGGCAGTGTGCTTTTGGATATCGTACGTGCAGTTAAGGTAGCGTTAACTAAGAAGCAAACAGGTGCAATTGAAGTAATCTGTGCTTATGGATTTAAACGTCCACCAGAAATGACTTCAATAGAGATAGCTGAAGAAAAATTCAAACAATACACAAACATCTAACTTTTTTAATTTTTAAAAACCTGTTAAGCAGGTGCTGCAATAGGGGTATTAATGAATTTTTCTAGTTCTTTAATTATTTGTTCTTTAACACCGTTCTTTTTTAGTGAATCTTTTAGTTTGTTGATTGTTTGAACTGGTGTAGGGTCAATTCCGTGTAGTATGGCCAAGTAGTTACTTAAAAAGTCAGCTACAGCGATGACTGAGAGCATTTTTGATAGGTCACTTTTACCTTGGCTCCAAACCTCATAAATACTCACTCCCGATGGTTCTATAAGTTTTTTTGTTATTTCAATACGGCTACGTATCTCTGTGTTTTCCTCTTTATCTCGGATAAAAATTGCGATAAAACGTTCCTTTATGTTTTCATCTTTTTCATAGCCGACTATTTCGTTGTGATCAAGCTCAGGTAAGTTGTCCCATTTTGCCATCATTTTGGCGTTCTCATTAATCTGTTGCTTGAATCGTCTTGCAATACTGCTGTAAATGCCAAATCCGTAAATCACCGGGATGAAGCCTTCAATGTTTACTGCCAAAGTTTTCGTTAAGCTGTCCTTAACTGGCGTTTCAGCAGCGTTTTGCCTTTCAATTTCCTCTATAATTGGTAATGCTTCATCAAGCTCCATGGAAACCCCTGATGTTATGCCTATTTTCTCAAGAAATGTCAGTAAAGGCATTAGCATGTATGGTAAAGCTGCACGGGGCGGCATGCCTGCTGGAACCTGTAAGTATGGAATATTTAGGTGCTCCGCGATTTTCATAAGTGCACCACCGCTCGTTATACAGTAGATCATGCATTTTTTTTTGATTGCATCAAGAAGAGCGCTTAAGGTTTCCTCTGTGTCCCCTGTATAGCTGGTTATAAGAACCAAGGTTTTTTCGTTAGCATAAGCCGGTAACTGATATTCCCTGTTGACCTCTATGGGGCTGTGGATTTTGTCTCTTGCCCAATCTTTAAGTAATTCGCCGCCGATGGCTGAACCACCCATACCTGTGATGATGATGTTGCTGGGTTTAGGATACATAGTTATTATACCTGCAGCCAAATCAGCTGCTTCCTGATAATGCCTGCACATGTTAAGACAAAAATTTAGCATGCCTGCTTTATCTATCATCTTCATTTTTTCAGGATTCTCTAAAAGGCGTTCGCCCATCACTTAAACCTCAATGGTACTTCCTATTTTTATATCTCTACACACCCTTTTAAGCTGAACGCAACCATATTATGCAGGAAGAAAAGTTTGGATAAAAGTAAACTTACAATTGCTATTCCAGCATCCGTAATTTCTGATACACCCCACCTGCGAGAAAAAACCTCTAAAATAGGGCTAATCGCCCGAGCAGCCGCAATTTTCAGAGTGCAGGAAATAATCATTTACCCTGACGACACACATGTAAATCAAACACGTGATCTAAATCTTATTGCAAAATTGTTAAACTACATAGAAACCCCACAATACCTAAGAAAAAACCTCTATAAGATAGAGCCAGACCTGCAATATGCAGGAATTTTACCTCCCCTGCGTACACCTCATCACCCAACCAGTGGTAAAAACCGTGACCTAAAAGTCGGCGAATACCGTGAAGGTATAATTTTAAATCAGTCAAAAGAAGGTTTAACAGTTGACATTGGAGTTCAAAGTACAGCGTTACTGCGTGAGAGACAGTTTTCTGTTGGTGAGCGTTTAACTGTTCAAGTTCTAAGGTGTGGCGATCGTATTGAGGTTCAAGCTGTTAACCGTGATGATGTTTCATCTTACTGGGGTTTTCGGGTTAAGGTTGCAGATGAAACATTTGGGCACATGTTGCAGACTGAACGGTTTGACTTGGTGATTTCAACTGCTCGTATTGCAAACCGCTTTGTTGATGTTGCTACCAAAATTACGGAACGTTGGAATAGGGCTGAACGAGTGTTGGTCGCATTTGGGGCTCCTTCACGTGGACTACATGAAATTGTTAAGGCTGAAGGTTTACGTATTGAGGATATTTCAGATTTTGTGGTTAACACCATTCCTGAACAGGGGACAGCTACTGTGCGAACAGAAGAGGCGCTTCTAATTTCTTTAGCAATATTTAACGTATATTTCAGCCTATAAACCCTTTTTATCTTGATTTTTTCGTTTTTTGGGTAAACAAATAAATGTTCCCTTTCATTACTCTGCTCTTTATGCCTACTATTGACATTGCTATGCCATTGGCTTTGCTGCTTGTTGTGACAGTATCATTTCTTTTATACAAACGAGCTGAAAAAAGACTTAAAACATCAGTTGAAACCCAAGAGTTCCAAACAAGGGATAAACTTATGATTGTTGGGGCTATACTTATTGTCCTTTCAACAATGATTTTAACTTTCTTTCGCAATCCCGGAAACATGTTCGGAAACATTGTGTTATCAATATTTTTAGGCTCCTATACAATGCTACTGTTCACTTTCACTTATTTATTCTCAGACATCAGAAAACGAGGTGCCCAACTGTTCTCCATAGGATTTGGTATCGCCAGCTTAATTTTAGGTGTATCCAGTTTATTAGAACCGCTTCAGGATTCTGTCACAATATTTAGAGTAGGCGCGTTTTTTGGATTAACTGCTATATGTTTTGCAATTGTGTTTTATGAGCATAGTAAAACTGATGATGAAAAGAAAGCAAAATGGTATCTCTCAATACAACCACCAGCACTATTTTTGTTGATCTTCATGTTCTTCAATATACTTCATTTTGAGGGTACATTAAATATTTGGTTCCCTGCGTTGTTGGATGTATTTGGGGCAACATTTGCAATTCTGATTATTCTGTATCTTAGTTCACTATTTAGCTGGAAAACTGTTGGAATATTTGCTGTTATGTTAACCCTTCTAGATGTCATACTGGTTTTTAGTGGACCAATGGTTGCCGCGGCAGAAACATTCACTGGTTTAGGTCTTCCGGCTCTAATTTATTTACCAAATATTCCGCTTGTACCCGTTGCTGATCCTGCTATGTACTTTAACATCTTAGGTTTTGCGCCTCGCGGGCTTGGTCTTGGTGACTTCTTTTTCACTGGAATATTGGCTATTCAAACATTCAACCGATTCGGCAAAAAATACGCTTATGCATCTATCATCTCTATGGTGTTGTCTTTTGGAATCTGGGAAGCCTTCTTGCCAGAAATTACGAAATTTTTTGACATAGACGGATTCCCCGCGACAGTATGCATCATCACAGGCTGGATACCCATAGTAATCATCGGTACCCTTCTGCATAAAAAACAAAAAGAATCCCAACCTCTTCAAGTAGAGTCCTCTAACACTCCACTCTAAATTTTTCTATGATGAAACTGCCTTTCTGTTGTTAAATTGGCGTTTTTTCTTCTCCACATGGGATATTTAGGTATGGCACTGATAGGAGCTTGTTTATGCATGTATTTTACGCTAATCAGTAACATCTGTGCTGCGAAAGGTTATTAAGGCATAGGGTTTTCATTTAAGCGGCAAGATACTGCAGGTCAACTGCAATTCAAGGTAATGACTAACTTTGTTGGTCAAACCTCTGAAAGGTTAAAATAGTAGAATGAAGAGGTGAAAAGTATGGAAAACATTTACGCAGCAATGCTCCTTCACAAGGCAGGTAAAGAAATCACTGAGGAATCAGTCACAAACGTTCTCAAAGCAGCAGGGATTAATGTAGACACAATCCAAATTAAAGCACTTATTGCATCACTCAGTGAAGTAAACATTGATGAAGCAATCAAAGCAGCACCAACTATGATGGCAGCAGCACCAGTAGCAGCACCAGCAGGTGGCGAAGTTAAAGCGGCAGCACCAGTAGACGAGAAGAAGAAAGCTGAAGAAGAAAAAGCCAAAGAAGAAGCAGCTCTAGAAGGATTAGGCGCTTTATTCGGGTAAATAACGCCTTAACTTTTATTTTTACAACCAAATTTTCCCCATTAATTATTTTGTCACTTAAAATTATGTTTCACAGTTCAGAACTTAATTTTTAATTTTTTAAAAATGAATTAGATAGCCTGCTTCTAAGCATATTTTTGTTTCTTTGCTTATTGTTGACGTGTCAAGACTGCAAGAGTTTCTGGAAAGGTTTATTTTATGCAATAGCAATCTGATGTAAAAATACAGGCGGATAAACATGTCCGCAGGGATGTGGCCGAAAGGCTGAACCATAAACAAATAATACATTAGGTGAAAAACAAAATGGCCTATAAATACATAGCAGATGAATGGGCAAAGCCCGAAGACTCCTTTGTGGCAGAACTAATGCGACAACGCTTAGTACTGTGGAGAAAACAACCAACTGTAACACGCATTGAACATCCAACAAGACTTGACCGAGCACGCAAACTAGGTTACAAAGCAAAACAAGGCTTCGTAGTCGTCCGCACACGCGTAAGACGTGGTGGGCTACGCAAAATAAGACCAAGATCTGGTAGACGACCAAAACGTATGGGTGTCGCCAAATTTAAACCATCAAAAAGCATCAGATTAATTGCAGAGGAAAGAACTGCAAAGAAATTCCCTAACCTAGAAGTACTTAACAGTTACTGGGTTGGCGCAGATGGAAGAAGCAAATGGTTTGAAGTAATTCTAGTTGACCCTAACAGTCCAGTTATACAATCAGACAAAGACATAAACTGGATTACTGAACGTCAACACACAAGCCGCGTCTTTAGAAGCATGACCAGCGCAGGCAAACACGTAAGAGGCTTACGCCATCGTGGACGCGGAGCAGAAAAAGTCAGACCAAGCCTCCGTAAAGGCGCAAGAAAGCATGGAGACCAATAAGCTATGCACCATATAAAACCAACCATTAAAAAACCCGACGGCAAAACAAAAACTGGAAGAGGATTCAGCCCAAACGAGTTAGCAAAAGCAGGTATAACCATCCTGCAAGCTAAACAATTGGGTATACCCGTTGACTTTCGACGCAAAAGTGTACACGAAAGCAACATTGAATCCTTAAAAGCACACACAACTGCCAATAAGACTGAAGCATAAACATAGAAAAAAGCTAAATGCTAGAAGTCCAAAAGAAAATCGGTATCCAATGTCCCAAAAACTGCCTATTGGCTATGTTGATTTAAGAGTCTTTGCTCACGCAACAGAAGACTCCGAAAAAGTCTTAACTGCACTGCGTAATCTATTGCCAATAGAATTAACGGAAACTGTTAATTTCGAAAAAAACAGTTTAACAGGACATCATGGAAACTCTATCACCCTTTTTACAACTCAACTTACAGAAAAAAAACTTCTTCCCGCTATACTTGAAAAAATCGGTCAAAACCTAAACGTTCTTGACAAGGAAGAATTAAACAACAACCTCAACCTTCACCTAGAAAGAACTAATCTGTACCTACGTTTTGACAAGCAAGCGGCTTTTCTGGGCAAAATTAAATTTACACAAGACGATCCAATTCATTTTAAAATTCACTTCAAAAACAAAAGCCCTCAAGAAATATTGGAACTTCTCAAAAAATCTGGGGTGCTGCCATGAAGCGCTCCTTTGCAGACCTGCACCTAAAAATTGCCCCAAAAGAAACCCTAACCCTTCAACGTGCAATACAACGGGCAGCAAAATTTGGTTACCGTTACCTTTCGGTTCCTTTTTCTTTTGAACCCTCAACAACAGAACTCGAAAACCTAAAAACTGCCTGCAAAGACGCCGGTATTGAACCTGTTTTAAGGGCTGATTTATATCCTAGAAACGAAAACGACCTTATGAATAGCCTGCGAAGATTAAGACGAAAGTTTGACATAATCTGTGTTTTTTGCGATAGTAAGGACATTTCTCGTCAAGCCGCCAAAGATCGCCGTGTAGATTTGTTGAATTTTCCCAATCTTGATTATCGTAAACGTTTTTTTGATCGCTCTGAAGCTGAGCTTGCCAGCAATAGCAACGCAGCTTTGGAAATAGATGTTAAACCATTGCTTGCTTTGGAAGGTCCAGCACGCACCCGTTTTCTTTCTTGTTTGCGGCGTGAAGTTGCAATCGCCAAAGCTTTCGGTGTACCTTTGATTATTTCTAGTGGCGTGAGCGAAGAGCGTTTTATACGTATGCCTCGTGACATGGCGAGTTTATCGTATTTGTTTGGTTTAGGTAACGTTGAGGCTTTGGATGCTGTTTCGTTTAACCCATTAGCGATTGTTTTGCGTAACCGTGAAAAACTCGGTAGCAGTTTTGTTGCACCAGGTGTCAGTATTGTTAAGGAGGGTAGTGACTCGTGAAGCGTGTGAAACGGCGTTATTTGGCATTACAGTTGGAAATGGATGGCGTCCCCACTGAAAAAGAGTTGATGGACGCAGTTTGGGGCTCTGTTGATAGGCTTTACGGTGAAGTAGGTGCAAGTTTGACGAGTATGGCTTTGATTAGTTTTGATGTTTCTTGTAATGTTGCAGTGATTCGTACATCACTTGAAACGTTAGCTTCTGTTCGGTCTTCTTTAGCTTGTATTATAAGTGTTGCAGGTAAGGAAGCTTCTGTGCATGTTCTGGCGGTTTCGGGTACCATTAAGGCGTTGTTTGAAAAGTTTTAGTAATATTTAACTTTCTGTTTTTGCATATTTTTCTTAGTTATATGTAAATGTTTTGCTTGTTCTGTGACAATACAATTGAAAATTAAGTATTGTTGTGCCTTTCAACAGTATTACAAAATATGTGCAGTAATGTTTATCAATGGCACAGAAACAATAATTATCATTACATTATGCTGAAAAGAAGCATAAGAAGTAGACAGAGAGACGCGAAAAATGGAGTTAAATCAATTTTATTTCAAATTACCCGAACTCAAAACAGAGCCAATAATAGACGACAGCACACTAAGAGACGGTATCCAAATGCCTGGCTTAGCCGTTGGACCAAAAGATGCAGCACACATAGCTAAACTACTAAGTGAAGTGGGCGTCGAAAGAATCGAAGTGTTCCATTATCAAGAACCAGATAAGCAGGCAGCAAAACTTATCCTAAACCAAAAACTGGACATGAGAATTGCAGGTTGGTGTCGTGCAGTAAAAGAAGACATCGACAGTGCAGTAAGCCTTGGTTTCAACGAAGTAGGTATTTCTCATCCCGTCTCAGACATTCATTTCCAAGCAAAATGGCCTGAAAAAACTCGTGAGCAAATTCTTGCTAACCTTATCGATGTAACGGAATATGCTGCAAAAACCTGTGGTTTACGCACATTTGTTCATGGAGAAGATAGTACTCGTGCCGACTGGGATTTTGAATCTAAACTAATCAACAGCGTTGCTGATGCAGGTGCGGAATGCTACCGCGTTTGCGATACAGTAGGTATTGGTCTTTCAGATATTGACGCACCCCTACCAAGTGGTATCCCCGCAAAAGTTGTTGCAATTAAAAAAGAAACAAAAATTAAAGCAATTGAAATCCATGCGCATGATGATTTTGGTAATGCAGTTGGGAATACTATTGCTGCAATCAAAGCTTCTCAGGGCGTTTGGGATAAAGTCTATGCAAGCACTACATATCTTGGCATCGGTGAGCGTGCAGGTAACGCTGAAACAGAAAAAGTTCTACTGAATCTGTATTTGCACTGTGGTGTACGCAAGTTTGAAGGCAAAACAGAGAAGCTAAAACAAGTAGCCGACTATATCGGTCACGCAACAGGTTTCCACGTGCCACCTAACAAGGCAATCATAGGTGATTATGGATTTGCTCACGAATCAGGTATTCATACCCACGGTGTCCTTAGTAACCCTTGGACTTATGAGCCATACCCGCCAGAACTTGTCGGTAATCAACGCAGACTAACCATCGGAAAACAAAGTGGTAAAGGCATAGTTAAACACAAAATCGCTGAAATAGCAGGTGCTGAACCATCTGACCAAATCGTTGCCACAGTCGTAGATAAGGTCAAAGACATCTATGCAAACGGTAGACGTGCATCACTAAACGACGAAGAATTCAAAGAAATCCTTCACGACCTAAAAATCATCCAATAAACCCTTTTTTTGGGCGTTATGATTTAGTCATAACTCCAATCAACAATTTTTTGGCATTTTCAGCTTGATTTTTAACAGTTATCATTAAGTTGATACTTTAGAGTACACTTTAGCATAATTTTCTATTAAAATCCTAAATCTTGAAAAGCGTAATTATATAGTCTTATAAAATGGTGGAGTAACGAAATTAAAGGTTTTTGAGTGTTTTTCAGCTGGATGAAACTGTAAAAACACAGTTACACTCTATACATTATTATAACTATGTTACAGTTAGCGTCAAACGTCAATTCACTACACGAATTTCCACGCCCCACTACCACAACGTAGTTACACTTTCCCGGGAATTTAGGTTCATGGGCAGGTTCTCAAAACTTGGAGCCTTCAGCCAATGCCAATCTTCAATTAAACCGTCACAAAAACAACACGTGGGTTGGTGACCCTTTAGAGCCCACAAAAGAAAAAGAGGTTGGCATGTCGGGCGTGTTGGGTGGTACTTGCGGAAGTTTTTCTATATTATTCTTTTTTTCTTTTCGGAAAAAGTTCCGCAAGATAGGCCTGAAACGCCCAAAAGGCCCGAGCGTGAAGAGGTGTAACTGGAAGTGTTGTTTGTGTTCTAAGTTGGTATACATTCTATATGTGTTTCAGTTCAAATATTGTTTAAATGTTGTTGTTTTTTGCAGTTACAAATTATTATATTTCATTTTTGTAGTTGTAATCACGGTGAAAAATGATTTGAACGATTTAGCTGTTAAATCTTCAAAGTCTAAGAAAAAAGTAGAGACTGATGATAAACTAGATCAACTAGACTCGCATAGGTCTAAATATGAAGATGTTCTTGGTGGATCTGAATATATGTATTTGTTAATTGCAAAATAGTGTTTCTTTTTTTAATATTTCGGGCTTTTTATGTGTTATTTAATGAATAAGTTTAAAGCTTTCTTTTTTATTTGAATGATTTGTTGAAAATATATGGTTAATTTTAGAAATGTTTTGATCGCAGTTATAGCAGCAATCCTAGTTGGCTTGCTGCTTATGGGTATTGTGGGCCTTGCTTTACAGAATAATACACCTCAGAACCTATATCCCTCTGAGGTTCGCGAGTATCAAGGCGAAAACCTCTCTTCCATGGGCAATATGCGAAACAACGCCATAGCTGGAACCCAACACATCGACAATGAAACTTACCGTTTGAATGTTACTGGGCTTCTAAACACTACTCTTAACATGTCTTATGATGAAGTACTCTCTAGCTTTCAGTGTTACCAAAAAGTTGTAACCTTACACTGTGTAGAAGGATGGTCTACAAAAATTCTTTGGGAAGGATTTCTTGTCCAAGATTTACTTGAACAAGCTGGTTTTGACCCCGATGCATCAACCGTGATTTTCTATGCTAACGATGGCTATTCAACCGCTTTACCCATGTCTTACATAAAAGACAACAATATTCTAATAGCCTACAAAATGAACGATGTCATCTTACCGTCTGAACGTGGTTTCCCCTTCCAGTTGGTTGCAGAAAGTCAGTATGGCTATAAATGGATAAAATGGGTAACTACTATTGAAGTCTCAAATGATAGCAGCTATTTAGGTACTTGGGAAAGCAGAGGATATCGCAATAACGCCACTATTTCTAAGCCCTAAGCGTCTATAAGCTTAAAAGTCCATCTTTCCATTTTGGTTTAGGTTAGCAGGACACGTGATGATTCCAGAAAAAAAACAACTTCAAGTTAACAAGATTTTTCTACTTTTAGTTTTTGGTTTGGTTGCCTTCATAGTTTATTTTGTGTTTTTCGTAGACTTGGCAAGCTTTATTGAGACAATTTCGCAGACTAATCTTGCCATTTACGGCGCTTCTTTTGTTGTTTATGTTATTGGAATTTTCTTCTCCTCAATGGTTTGGCATAGTCTGTTAAATGCTTTAACTGTAAAAATGACTGTAAAAAATGCCTATCTTTTTACATGGGTCGGTTTATTCTTTGATGCCACCATTCCTCAACTTGGTTTATCAGGTGATGTAGCAAAAACGTATTTGTTTAGTAAATCTTCAAGTGAGGATGCTGGAAAAATAGGTGCATCTGTTATAGGCCAGAAACTTTTGGTCATGACCATCACAGTAGTTACTTTCAGTGTGGGCTTAGTTTTAGTGCTTTTTAATTATGCGTTGGATCCTTTGGCTGCGTTTTCAATTGTTCTTTTTTTGCTTCTAACAATTGTTTCCCTGTTTTTAATTTACTACCTTAGCATTAAACCCAAAGCTACCGAGGCTATACTGCGGTTTGTTACGCGTGTTGTCTTATTTTTCCGTAAAAATTGGGACTCTACTGCTTTTAACCAGCAAGTAACAGGGATGCTGGGTAATTTCCACGTCAGCATAAGCAAGTTAAAAGCTAAACCTCGTGCTTTGATAATGCCATCTGTTTATTCGATTTTGAGTTGGTTTTTTGATATTGGGGTGATGTTTTTGGTGTTTACGGCTTTGGGTTATCCTGCACCAGTAGATAGTATACTTATTGTTTACACGGTTTCAGGTGCATTACAGGCGGTTGGTCTTGGTATTTTTGGGGTTAACGAAATTGTTATGATTTCTACTTTTCGTGCACTTGGACTGCCTGACGGGCTTAGTGTTTCAGTTACTTTGCTTTCACGTGCAGTGACTTTGTGGTTTAGGTTAATCATGTCTTATGGAGCATTTCAATGGACAAGTCTAAAATTGGCAAGACAGCAAGAACAATTGCCAATTAAACCCGCTTAAAGAAGTGTTTGTGTATTTGATAAACCGTTTTTATGAAAAAGCTTTAATGTAAAATTCAACATTATTTTAAATATATAATTTGGGGAAAATGAGTATGCCCACATCTTTTGTATTAATTAATACTGATATTGGTTCTGAATCTAACGTTTTAAATGACTTAAAACATGTTGAAGGCGTGGAAGAAGTATCTGCTGTTTACGGAGTTTATGATCTTGTAGCAAGGGTAAGAACAGATACAATGGATAAGCTTAAAGAGATTGTAATCTGGCGCATCCGAAGACTTGACAAGGTGCGATCAACACTAACAATGGTAGTAGTTCAAGACCGCTAAAACAAACATTTTTGAGAGCAACATTTTCAGGTTGTGGAAAAAATGTTTGCTATATTTATACAGCAATAACTTGGGTAGCCGTTATTTTTTTTTATGGAATTCGCTTTACAAGTGTTTCTGCAATGATACAGGGCTGTTGCATATGAAACGACAGAATGTCAGCACGCAAAATGGAGTTATGATAAGTCTGTGTTTTTAATATTTCAGTAGTTAATGTATAAGCGGTTGCTTGTAGGTGTATCGATACAGTCACATATTTTTAAATTTTTTAAACTTGATAAAGAAACTTTAAACAGTGAAAAAGTATGGAGAACACAAAAAGTTTTTCCGATAAATTGATGGCAGTGGTGGATAGTAGTCTTATTGGCTGTACAAAGTTTTTAGCAACAGGTAACTGGCAGAGGTATGGGATCCATCAGACTTTTTTCGGCCTTTTTACACACGAGAGAACATCCAGTTTTCTAATGTTATCGTTAAAAAGTTGAAGGACGCGAAATGTTGATGAGGGCATATATTCTTTTAACAACAGAAATAGGCGCCGAGAAACATGTGCTTAATTCTTTGAGAAAAATCAGTGGCGTTCAAGAAGCTCATTCGCTTTGGGGCGTTTATAACATTATTGCAAATGTGCAAACACAAGACACAGAAACCCTAAAAACAATAATTACCACTTACATTGACAAAATTGGCAAAGTAAACTCTAAACTCACAATGATTATTGACGAAAAAATGCCAAGATTAAACTTAGCCTGATTTTTGCAAATTATGTCTGCTTACCCATTTTCTGCATTTTGAAATATATTTTTGATGTTAAAACAACCTTTTTTTATTAATAAGCCCCAATCATCTATACACGAAGCATGTGGAGTTGGGTGTTTGACTGATACTTCCTTTATGCACATTGGACTAGATGATACTGATTCAACTAAAGGCGGTTGTACCACATATCTTGCCGCGGTTTTAATAGAGAAACTCGCCCAAATGCCTATACACTTCATCGATTACCCTGCCCTGATACGTCTTAACCCAAATGTGCCTTGGAAAACCCGTGGAAACGGGGCCCTCTGTCTGCGACTCCGACACCCCCCACATTTGGCGGACGATATCAAACAGTTAGCCTTGAATCTTTGGGAACAGCACTCACATTTAAATAACAAAGGAACCAACCCAGGAATCGTATTCTACCAACATGAAAATATCCCTAAAGAGTTGACCGCGTTTTCTAGACGAGCGGAAACCAGTATAGTTACCTTAAAAGAAGCCATAAAGCTAATTCGTCAAGTTGGTGCAGAAGCGTTAGGATACAATACCTGCAGAGGTATCATTGGTGCCACAGCAGCCATAGGTGAAACTCTAAATGGCGACTACACTTACGAGTTAATTGCTTACCGCACAGTTGAAAATTGGGGTACAAAACGCTGTGTTGATAAAGAATCTATATTTAACATGGATCAACTGTTGCAGCCAAAAGTTTTCAACAACGTAGACACCGAAAAGAACCGTGTTATAATTACTCCACGTGGACCAGACCCTATTTTGTTTGGGATTCGGGGTGAATCAGCCGATGTGGTTAAGCAGGCATTTGGACTTGTTAAATCTTTGGAGCCTGTGGAGCGTTGGGTAATTTTCAGGTCAAACCAAGGCACTGATGTACATTTAAGGCGAGTTAACTCAATAGATAAATTGGAACGCTACAGCTCTGTGATTCTTCAATGTGTTGTTTCCAAAAATCCGCGGATTGTGCCTGTTAGGCATGTGATTTTTAGCATCAAAGATGCCTATGGTGAAATGGATTGCGCAGCATACGAGCCCACAGGTGACTTGCGTAAAATAGCTCGGGAACTTGTGGTTGGTGATTGTATAGAAGTTATGGGCGCTGTGCATAGGTCGACAAAAGATAAGCATTTGACAATAAATCTTGAAAAAATCAATATTCTAAATCTTAATCAAAAAGTGGTGCAGCAAAACCCGTTTTGTCCGAACTGTCAAAAACGTCTAAAGTCTATGGGTAAACATCAAGGACTTAGATGTGAGCGGTGTGGAGAAAAATTTGTTACCCTTAAAAAGCAAGAAATTGCTTTGCCACGGACACTTAAACCGGGTTTATATTTGACCTCTGCTCGATCACAGCGGCATTTAACTAAACCTTTAAGACGGTTTGGACAGGAAAAGCAAGGCGAGTCAGTTGTACTTATCGAGGGTTGGCATTCGCCATAGTGCCTTAGTCAAAGTTAAATCTTGGAAAATAAAATATGTACGACTTTTTCGTCAAGCAAGACGGAAAGGTGTGGATAAAATGTGCTATTTAACTTAACTGCAATGAAACATGGCAAAAAAGATAATACAAAAATAAGATTTAGTCGGTTAAGACGCTAACTGAAGTTGAGCTTTAGATGTCTTACTTGTTTTTTCCGGTTCTTGTTTTATTTCCTTATTTAGCAAAATCAGGCCTAAAATTGCTATGCTTATTCCGATTATAAACGTGATTTCCAAGTTGGAGTGATCAAGGTATTGATCAAGCATTATCCAAAGGCTTCGAAAAATTAGAATTGATGCTATAAGAACCACAAGCTCGCCAATTACAAGTTTTACTAATCGCATAACCAGCAATACTCATTTGTTCATAAAAAATTTACCTGTTGCCTGTTTGACGCTAAAGTAATCTATCAAACGGTGAACTTGAGCATCAATGCTGCTGCCTTGGGGGACAATTCTTTAAATTTGTGAAAATTATACCTTTTTCAAATAATTTATTTACGGTGTAAAATGAGGCCGTCTTATGGTTGAGAAAAGCTTTCCAGCAGAAGCATATGAATTGCCTTTCTTTAAGCAGGAAGGGTTTATGCGTAAACGCTGTCCAAAATGTGGCGAATATTTCTGGACACAAGACCCTAGCATGGAGACATGTGGGGAATCAAGTTCTGACGAATGTGGCTACTATACATTCATTGGAAATCCGGCAACAACAAAACGTTTTACTCTACCTGAGATGCGTGAAGCATTTCTTTCATTTTTTGAGCAGAATAATCACACACGTATCAAGCCCTATCCTGTTGTAGCTCGGTGGAGAAGTGACATTTACCTAACGCATGCTAGTATTATTGATTTCCAACCATATGTAACTGAAGGTATTTCGCCGCCGCCGGCAAATCCTTTGGTTATTTCGCAGCCAAGCATTCGGTTAACTGATATTCCTAACACGGGGCCAACGTTTGGTAGACATTTAACCATATTTGAAATGGGTGGTGCCCACGCATTTAACTTGCCTGATAAGGAAGTTTACTGGAAAGATGATACAGTCCGTTATCATCATCGTTTTGTAACTGAAGTTTTAGGTATAAAAAGTGAAGAAGTAATCTACAAAGAAGGTGTATGGGTTGGCGGTGGTAACGCAGGTCCCGATGTTGAATGTATAGTGCGGGGTTTAGAAGTTGGTACGCTAGTGTTTATGCAGTACAAGGTAGTTGGTGATGAATTTGTTGAGTTGCCTATCCGTACTGTTGACACTGGCTATGGTATTGATCGTTTTGCATGGATAAGTCAAGGTGTTCCTAGTTGTTTCCAAGCCATTTACGGTAATATGTTAAACAAAATCTATGATATGGCCGGTATAACTGATGTTGATAATGGCTTTCTCTTGCAAATCGCCAAATATTCAGGTCTTGTTAATGTGGATAAAACTGCAAATCGCATGGTATTACGTAAGCGTGTTTCCCAATTAACCGGTATTGACCTTGAAACGCTGGAGCGCCATCTTATTCCGGTTGAGAATGCTTGGGCGATAACTGATCACACTAAAACCCTTTGCTTTATGTTAAGTGAAGGTGTAGTGCCCTCTAATATTCAAGAAGGCTACCTAGCAAGACTACTTTTCCGTCGTGCATACCGTTTAATGCTTAACTTGAACATGAAACCTAGTAGTCTTTACGATATAATTGATTTGCAGGCTAATTATTGGTCAAAAGATTTTCCGCAAATTAAAGCGATGCAAACTGAAATCGTTGAAATGCTTAAAAATGAAGAGGAAAAGTTCCAAGACACTCTTAAACGTGGTGAAGGCATGGTTAAACGCATTGCTGACGATCTTAAAGCGAAGAGTACTGGTAAATTGTCAGAAATGACTTTAACTGAACTTTATGATTCCCATGGTCTACCTCCGGAAATTGTTAAGCAGGCAGCTGAAAAAGAAGGCATACAAGTTGAAGTTCCAGAAAACTTTTACTTCCTCATCGCTAATCGGCATATGAATGCTAACAAACCCGCTGAAGAGGAGCAAACTAAAACAGAAAGCGTGCTTAAAGAGACCGCAGAAACTCTGTCTCCAACCGAGCCACTTTACTATACTGATGCTTACATGAGAGAGTTTGAAGCAAAAATTCTCAAAGTTATCAACGAAAAATATGTTGTCTTAGATAGGACATGTTTTTATCCTGAAGGGGGTGGCCAACCTGCTGATGAAGGCTGGCTAAATTTCAATGGTGTTATGGTTGCAGTAGTGGATACACAGAAAATCGGTAAAGTCATCATTCACAAAATCAATGTAAATGCGCCGTTCAAAGAAGGTGCAACCGTTAAAGGGTCCTTAAACTGGGACAAGCGTTACAGCCTGATGAAAGCACACACTGTAACTCACCTTGTTAACGGTGCAGCGCGTCGAGTTTTAGGTGACCACGTTTGGCAGTCAGGTACACAGAAAGGGCTTGAAACTTCACGTCTTGACATTTCGCATTATCGACGTTTAACCCCTGAAGAAATTCACAAAATTGAACTTCTCGCAAATCAAGCAATCATGGCAAACATGAAAATCGACATTGTATGGTACCCCCGAAATGAAGCAGAATCACGTTATGGCTTTAGGCTTTATCAAGGAGGAGCTGTTCCTGGTAAAGACATTCGAGTCGTTAAAACCGGTGATTGGGATGTTGAAGCCTGTGCAGGAACTCACCTTAAAAGCACCATCGAAGTTGGCATGATAAAAATCGTTTACACTGAACGCGTCCAAGACGGCGTAGAGCGCTTAGGATACGCAGTTGGGCTTCAAGCGCTTAGAGAAATTCAAAAACAAGAAAACTTACTTTGGAACGTTGCAGCTACTCTCTGTGCACCAGTTGAGAAACTTGATAAAACCGTTGAAAAAGTTATGAAAGAATTCAAAGAAGTTCAGCAAGATAAGCGGCGCTTAATCAAGGAGCTTGCCGAAAAAGAAAGTCAAACAGCCAAAACACCTGAAGTTGCACAAGAAATTAATGGTATATTCATTGTTAAACGTGACTTTGGAGAAGTTATAGATGTAGATCGCATGGTAACCACTGGTAGCGAGATTATCAAACAAAATCCTGCAGCAGTGGCTGTCTTTTATGGTTCAGATGGCAAAACAGCACGAATCATGGTTATGGTAGGTGATAATGCCGTAACAAAAGGCGTTAACGCTGGTCAAATTATCAAACAATCTGCTCCTATCATTGGCGGAGGTGGAGGTGGAAGACCAAATTTTGCACAAGGTGGTGGAACATCTCCCGACAAACTACAAGATGCTATCAAAACAGCTGAAGACATAATCAAACAACAAATTAAGCCATAGTCTTTTTGGCTTTTTCTTTTTTATATACAACAAAGTAAGCGTAGGTAAAAAGTAAAAACCTGTATTCAATAAGTCTTTAACTAGGGTATGTAAAATTTAATGTGGTTGACTGTTTGAGATATGATAGTGATTTAACTGATAAAGAATGGGACATAATTAAACCAGTATTTACTAATACCTATGCATAATGTTTATCATGCGTCACGTTTATAGATATGACTGTAAGTGGCAGTCGTATGGGTATGAGTGATAATTCCAAGTTTGATTTGCCCTCTTTTCGTAGTAAACGAGCCTTGTTTTTTGTTTTTTTGCTGATTTGTGTTATTGTTTTTTCTGTATCATTTGTGTTGATACTGCGAAGTTCTGGTGATTCTTCTTTGGTTGATGTTACTCCACCTCTTTTGGAGGATACTCTGTCTGTCGAAACTGGCGTTCAACTAAAAAATGCTATCTACAATGCTGTAAATCCTACAGTTATAAGTCTTGATAGAGATATCGTCCTTACAGAGCAGATTAATATTTATGCTAACAAAAACATTACCTTAACAAGTAGCAACAAAGTCAATCTTTTCAAATTGATCGGGGCAGATGAACATGACACTATTTATGTTGAGAATGGTGGAATGTTAACTCTTAATGGCGTTATTGTTACCCATAATACTGGTGATAGCGGTAGAGGCGTAGCTGTTGAAGAAGGTGGTACACTAATTATGGTTGATGGTGTAATTTCTGATAATGTACCCTTCGCTAAAGGTGGTGGAGTATACAATAACGGTGGTGTTTTTACGATGTTTGGTGGTGTGATCTCTAATAACTATGTGGCCCCTTCGTATGGTTCTAGTTATGGTGGTGGTGTGTATAATAATGGTGTTTTTACGATGTTTGGTGGTGTGATCTCTAATAATACAGTTAGTGGTATGGGTGGTGGTGTGTATAATACTGGTATTTTTAGTGTACTTGGTGGCAGTGTTATTTCTGGCGGGTCTGCCATGTTTGGTGGTGGTGTATACAATGATTACTCAGGCGTTTTTAATATGTCTGGTAATAGTATGATTTCTAATAATTATGCTAGTTATGGTGGCGGTGGTGTGAGTGGTTATGGTGTTATTAGTATGTCTGGTAATAGCTTGATTTACAATAACACAGCTGACAGTATGGGTGGTGGTGTGTTTAGCGGCTCTATTTTTAGGATGTCTGGTGGTGTAATTGCTAACAACTCTGTTGTTGGTAGGTGTGGTGGTGGGGTATATACCTGTGGTAACTTTAGTATGTCGGGTAGTAGTGTGCTCTCTAATAATACTGCTATTAGTGGTGTTGGTGCTGGTATATACAACGACTGTTTTAGTGTTTTTAGTATGTCGGGTAATTGTGTGATTTCTAATAATGCTGCAAGTGGTGTTGGTGGTGGGGTATATAACAGTGGTAACTTTAGTATGTCGGGTAATTGTGTGATTTCTAATAATGCTGCAAGTAGTGGTGGGGGTGTATTTAACGATGGTTCTATACAGAATTATCCCGTTGGTGTTGATCCATATGTTGCTTACAGCACTTTTACTATGTCTGATGGTGTAATTTCTAATAATAGAGCAACAAATGTCGGTGGCGGTGTTTATGTTGGAATTTATGGTGTTTTTAACTCGTATGGTGGAACGATTTCTGATAACTTGGCATCAAATGATGGTCAGAATGTTTGGGATGTTAGTGCTAAATGATAATGTTGTAGTTGAGAACAAACAATTAACACTTATAGAAAACAAAGACCAAAACCTCTGTGCCAAGGCGCTGTTCAACATTTTTTGCTAAATCATCTATATGTCCAATCGTGTCCAGTTTAAAATACAATGTATGGGCGTAGAGTTTTATCAACTAGCCATCTTCCTCTATTCAATCTCCTTTTACACCCTACAACAAATTTGGGTCTATTTTTCTGCGAAAAAGTTGTTTCATGATACTTTAAAAGTTTGTTTTACGAGATTTATTAATGGAGAATAGTTTTGACAAATTGTATGGGATTTAAAAGTAGAGTTTGGCTGGTCAATCTGAGTTAGTTTTCTGCGAATGCTTGGAAAAAATTATTCAGGAAGAGAGAGGGGAGAAGGGGGGATAGTTGGATTCGCAGTTGCTAACTGTTGACCCGCCAAACAGGCGCGGACTCGCACAAAAATTAAGGTGTCAGGAAGCAATAAAAAAATTTGTGACAGTCAAGGCACAGTCACATGCGTAAGTTTTATGCAATGGGTTTATTGTTTAGTTTTAAATATTAATTCAAACATAGATGCAGTAGTTTGCGGGCGATAAAATGAGTTTACGTTTAAACCCTCAATATGAAAAAATGTTGCCAACGATGTCGCAAGAGGAATTTGAGCAGCTTAAAGAGTCTATTAGAACTGAAGGGCAGCATTATCCTGTTATTGTTAGTGAAAGTCTTGAGGTTCTTGATGGTCATCATCGTTTTCGTGCTTGCCTTGAGTTGGGTATTGAACCTGATTTTGAAGTTAAGCAGTTTGAGGATAAGTTGTTGGAGAAAAAATTTGTAATTGAAGCTAATCTGCGGCGGCGGCATTTAAATAATTTTCAGCTTGTTGAACTTGCTGTGCCGCTTTTGGAAATTGAAAGAGCTTTGGCAAAGAAGCGGCAACCTCAAAGTGGTCAAAATGAACGTGATTTGAAGCCGGAATTAACCTCTGATGCTTCTTTTCCTGAGGTTGAATCTACTATGGGGAACGCTACTGAAGTGGTTGCTAAAAAGGCTGGTGTGTCAACTAGGACGCTTGAGCGTGGTAAAAAAATTATTGAGAAAGCAAGCGAAGATGATAAACAGAAACTGCGCGAAGGTAAAACAAGCATCAGCAAAGTTTACCGCGAAATCACGCCGCCAAGATCTGTATTAAAAATGGAGCCTAACCCAGAAATTCCAGTATCCGATCCTGTGTTTCTTCATAACAAGGATGCCCTCAGAGCGATTCTTCAAAGCATGATTGAGCAAGATTTGTTCTGTCCAGAATGTGGAAGTAAACTCTTTCAATGTGGTCAATGTCACAAGTCGTTTAGCGAGCTTGTAAAAACTGAGACGATACTAAAACCAACTGTAAAACCGCAGCTTCAACTGCCAAAAACAGATGATACACAAACAGAAGCAGATGGTGGTGAATCTCCTTCTGAAGATGATGACAGCTTCAAAGATGAATTCTTTTAACTTCTCATCCGCCATTTTTCATTCCTAAAATATAGCTGTAATAAATTAATTAGTGGTGACAACTATACGGGTGATAGTTTTTGTTACAAATGTTATTGTGTTAAATAAAAGCTGATTAAATATAGATTTATTGCAGTTTAGTTTTGTTTTTCCTTTTATTTTAAAGCAGGTTTGGCAAAAAAACTATATACTACATACAACCCTTCATAGCCAATGTCACATAAAATATATCTTGCAATAATTGTGCTCGTAGTTTTGGTGGGCGCGTCAGTAGCTGCATTCTATATGCTTCAGCCATCACAGGAAGACACACCATCAACGTCAACAGTTAAGGCAGGGGTAAAAGTTGGAGACACCTTTACTTATAAAATGGTGGGAATTGCCGATCTTCATACTAGTGATGTAGAAATACCTGAAAACTTTATGGACGTAAATAGGACAGACTTTTATCGTGTTGAAATAACCAGTGTTGACCTTCCAATTATTTCGTATACTGTAACTTGGCAATTTGAGAATGGAACTAAATACAGTGATAATGGGATGATTAACATTGAAAATGGCGCTAACACTGGGGAATTCTGGGGAATTTACGCCGCTAATTTGACTGAAGGCAGTTTAGTTCGACCAGGTGATTCTAAAGGGGCAACCATTAATGCGACTGAGACAAGACAGTATCTTAACGGTGAGAGACAAACAAATATCCTGCGAATGCAGGGCGAATTATATGACGTTACTGATGAAACTTTATCTAAATCATGCTTTGCATACACTTATGTTGACTTTGACAGTCAAACAGGAATACTAGTAGCACTTAAAGACATGAAAATTTACAATTACCCAGAAATTATCTTAACCGTTGAATGGACACTAGTAGACTCAAACGTTCTACAAGTTCCTCAACAGTAAACCTCTTTTATGTATGTGTTTAACTCTTGATGAAAATACACTTTTAGTTGTCTCATTTTTCATTTTGGATTAAATTTTCGTGCTGATTTTGTCCATTGAACATGGTTGTATATACAGGCTTATGCATGTGTGTTTTAATGTAAGGCCGACCAAACCACGCGAACTAGACACATACTAGTTTTTCAAGCAGCCCAATGGTACAACCCATACGCCATTATCCATTTGAAAAGCATACTCCATTGATGTGATTACCATTAAAAATGAGGGGTTATTCATTTTTTCAGTGTCCACCACTTTTTCAAGCTTTAACAAGGCTTCTGAAGCATCCTCAATTTCACCTGCGCCCATTTTGATTTCAACAGCACCCCAATGCCCATCCGCAAGCTGAATGATGCCATCAATCTCTAAACCATTTTTATCACGATAATGATAAACATGCCCATCAATGCTCTCAGCATAAACCCTCAAATCCCTTATACACAGTGATTCAAAAAGCAAACCAAATGTTTCAAAATCTGATAACAGTTTTTTAGGTGTTGCCCTAAGCGCAGCGGTAGCTATCGAAGGGTCAACAAAATGTCTTTTAGCAGTTGTCCGAATCGCTGTTTTAGACCGGAGTTTAGCACTCCAAGCAGGCAAATCCTCTATAACAAAAATTTTCTTCAACGCATCAATATATTGAACAATTGTAACCTGCGAGAGTGTTTCATCATTCTCTGCCAAATCATTCAATATAGTTGAAGTTCTTGCCTCTGTCGAAATATTTCTAGCCAAAGAGCGAAGCAGGGCTTTAACTCTGTCAGGATTTTTTTCAATTCCATCTGCCTTTGAAATGTCCTCGTTAGCAATCGCCTCTAAATAATCATTAGCAGTGGCTATCGCGATTTTTTCATTCTTTTCTCGTGCAACAGCAGGCCAACCACCCCGATTTATCAAAAAGGCTAATTGCTCAATAGAAATACTGGATTTACTTTCCATATTTTCTTTACCGTTAAATAACATTCCAAGAGAAATATCGCCATTAGACTCCCCTGTTTCAAATAAAGACATTGTCCGTATTTTCATCCGTGCAATCCTGCCAGTCCCTGTGTGCATATCATCTGTTCTGGTTGGGATAACAGAACCTGTTAAGATAAATTGGCCATTTTGGTGACGTTTGTCAACAGCAAATCTAACGGCATTCCAAAGTTCTGGTGCCACTTGCCATTCATCTAGCAATCGCGGTGTTTCACCTTCTAATAATAAAGACGGCTTAGTCTTAGCCATTAGAATATTTGCTTTGAGGTATCTGGGTCTTGCATGTATAAAACGCTTTTCGCTTTTTTCTGAGCCGAACTTGTTTTACCACACCATTTCGGGCCTTCTATCAAAACGGCTCCCTTTGCTTGCAAAAGAAGAGATAGTTTTTCATCTGAAATGCGGACCAGATAATTGCCATTCATCTTTGTCACTTACATAGATTATAGTCTAACTTTTAACTTTGTCAATAGTTCGCTATAAACTTTGGCGAAGTTTTACTATAAACTTTGGCGAAGTCTATTAAAGCCAAGATGAAATGGGCGAGTGCCGCCTTACCCTATTGTTACGGCAGGTTTGTGCAAATCCTTTTCCTAAACTGTATGGGCTTTCTCTAAGCATCCAGTTTTCCCCTGTTGCTTTTCTGATAGGTTTCCGCTAAAAACTCTAATCTTTTTAGAATGAAGGCGGCATATTTGAGGTAGCAGAAGCTTAGCCAGAAAATATCGGTTAACTTTTGAGTTGTTTTATTATTTTTCGCATGATGAATTTGGGTGGAAACTAAAGTTAGGTAACTATATGTTTAGGCATGCATGTGGATGATGTTTTTGAAATGTTGGTTTCAATTTTGAGGGGTAGGTCGTATGGTTTTAGGGTGTGTTCTGAAATGTTGTTTATTGCTATTTGTTAATTTGGGCGATTCAACCCTGTTCCTGCCAAAACTTAGTCTGTACATACCCGTGAATTTAGTGAGCACTTTTTCATAAATAGTTTTATGTTTTGAAATGTCCTATGAGTTGAGTTGTTTTTTGCTCTTTTTGTAGTAAAATTTGTTGGTTTACTGACCTTTTTGTGTGTTTGTTCTTTTTTTATTGCTTTAATGATTTTGTGTGTTTGTTGGATTTGTTGGATTTTTTGTAGAGTCTGCTTTTATGTGTCTATTTTTTAGTACAGGGTGTTTAAAGGTAACATTCTTAAGGTACAGTTTACAGTTGTCATAACAATATCTTAAAGTGTGCTATGGAGTAGTAAGCACGTTTAATTATAGGCTGGAATGTAGTGAAGAAAACAGACATTCGTCGAAAAACTTTGGTTGCGCGGGAAGATTTGCTAAACCGTATGGGTGAAATTGCAAAAGAGCAAGGGTGTAGTTTGTTTGAGTTAGTTAACGATGTTTTCCAGCTGGCGATAGATTCGGACGAATTAAATTTCAGTTTAAAGCGAGTAGTTGAAGAACGTAAACTTTTGGAAGCGGCTAAAGGCTCTGGTTTTATTCTAGGCTTGGAACGCTTATGGTATGAAATGGCTGATACGGCCTATAAAAAAGACAAGCGTGTTGCCCTTAAAAACTGGTTTGACTCCGGGGTTTGGTTTGCAGCACGTTATATTACTAACGGAGTTAACTTTCCTTTTGATCAGTTCAAAAATGACTTGTCAGCTTTCACTTGGAATGCTCCTGAGTTTAAACTTGAAATGGTAGGCGACAAGGCCTCTGTAAGGGTAACAAGTCCCCGATTTACAGAGGCTTACACTTTTCTTTTTTTTTCATTTTTAGTTGGTGCACTGGAAAAATTTGGGTATCAACCTGTTAGTAAAGAGGTCTCTCGTGGCATAATTCGTTTAAGTGTTATGAGGAGTGATGTAAATGTTACCGCGTAACGAAAAAAAACTAGTTTACGTTAATAGTGATTTGGTTGAAGCGGTTGCTAAAATATCAAAAAATCGCGGAGAAACAATTACCAAATTCGTAGAAGAAGCATTAACGCAAGCCTTAAAAGTTGCAACCGCTGGTTATGACCTTAAACAACTCGGGCAATTTTTTGAAGTAATGTATGCCCAAAAAATATTAGGCGGCGCATTTGTACCCCTAGATGTTTTAAACTTTTTAACTACAGTAGCCTGTACCACTGATAAAGAAAACATTATAAACACATGGTTTGAAAGTGGAAAATGGCATGGAAAATACTTAAAAGAACGTTTCTACGATCCCCTCAAAGCATTAGAAGATTTTTTGGAAGCCAGTCGTTGGGACCTAAACGAGGTAGAGGTAAAACACTTCGGTGCAACAGCACGTGTACGTTGTGTCTCAACAGTTCTCTCCAACGATGCAACTCTGCTGCTTGCCAAATTTATTGAAGGTGTCATGCAAGGATTTGGTTACAAACTTCAAAAAAATGAACTCTTAAAAGGCATGATAGTCCAAGAATTCATCGACGAATAAAAACATATTTTTTCCATCCGCGTCTTCCTTGTATCAACAACTATGCTATATGGTTTTGTACACATTTACTTACACGAGTAAAGGAAAGTGCACTTTCAAGAACAAACACCCTTAACATGCTTGCATCAGCTATAAATACTCAAACAACGATTACTTGCTTACTAATATAAAAATGAAAAAAGGAAGAATGAATAAATGAATACAAACAAAACAAGCATAAAGCTATTGGCAACCATTACAATAATGCTATTATTCGCATCAGCAATGGTAGCAGTGGTTCCATCAGCAAACGCGAGCATTACTATAGACGCAGGCGGTGTTTTTATAAACGGCGTTCCTGGCCTTACTGGTAGCCCTGGCGATATAGTTACCGTTGAGGGTGAAGTCACAAATCCTGGCGCTGTAGTGTCAATTTACTGTGGCTCTACGGCCGCTGAAAACCGGTTGAATTCAACTCGGACAGGCAGTAACGGTAAGTACAGTATTGACGCAGTCATTCCGCCTTCTCCTAAAGGCCCACTCGACATCTTTGTATTTGAAGAAATAGGCAATGTTCAAGGATCAGGCGCATCTCAATCTGCCGTAATTAATATCAAAGAAAGAATTACTTTGCAACTATCTCAGGACGTTTGTGGTGCTACTGTAACAATAACTGGCACAGGTTTTACTAACACAACCAACACTATAACATTTAACTTCGATGGTAACACTCTTACAACATCACCTTCAACTGTACGAGTAAACGCTAATGGTGGTTTCACTACAACTTTCATTGTACCCGATGATCTACCAGATGCGACATATGATGTCGTAGCAACTGGTAGTGCGGGTTCGGACTCTGCCACGGCACAGTTTAAAGTTGGTCCAGTAATTACTATTACTCCAAACCAAGGCGCAATAGGCACAGTTGTCATAATGGAAGGCCGCGGATTTTTACCAAACCAGGTTATAAACGGTATTACCGCTATTACAATAATGAATAGTCTTAATCAAGCTGGTACGGTTAAAAACCTAACAAATATAGAAACTAACGATTTAGGCGAATTCAGAGCTGAAGTAATGATCACAGCTGCTACAACAACAGGGTCTGGATCTAATTTAAATCGTAATCAGACGATTACAGTGACACAAACTGCATCAAAGATTGCAAGTACAACCTTTATACTCACAAGCGGTACCACTGGTCAAGCTCGTGTATCGACTGATAAAATCGCAGGACAACCAACTACAAACGCAGGACCAGGTGACACAATTACTATCACTGGCACAAACTTTGCGCAAGTCGCAGGCACAAATGTAACTCTCAAACTTGTCAAATCAGGTCAAGCCGATGTTGTACTAGAAAATGCTACAACTACTTCAACTGGCACATTTAGTTCTACTTTCACAATTCCGGGAATCAACACAGGTGAATATACACTTGTAGCTAGAGATGAGTATGGTGTAACAGCACAAGTTCCATTCGGTGTTACAATCCTCTACGTAGGGGCTTACGTCAATGGCATACCTGTTACAAACAATCTCAAAACAGGCATGGATGCATTAATTAAAGGTCTCGGCTTTGAAGTTTTTGGAGGCTACTACACAGCTAACATTACTATAGATGGTCAAATTCTTAGGAATGGACGAAATGTTGACTCTTCAGTTGTGACTACTAACGGTCTTCCTGCGGTCATAGGTGTTGACGGAAGCACTCTGGCACCAGGAACATATACATTAGCCATAAGAGCACTAGTAAACAGGCCGTCATCTGCAGGTCTGCCCATTACCGGAGAATTATACGTTGAAACACAAATAACAGTAACAGAAAGCGCTTCAGTAGCAGTAAAACCTGCTGCAACAGCTCAACGAGACTCATACATAAATGTCACCGGTACATACTTCACACCTGGCCAAAGCGCTACTATTCGAATCCTTAACGCAACATCTCGCCTACAAGTTGCTTCCTATACTACCACTGTAGAACAGCCTGGTAACTTCAGTAGAAACAACATCTATCTCCCAGCAAACTTTGCACTTGGCGAATACATCGTTAACGTTACCGACAGCAAAGGTGTAACAGCTGAAACATCTCTTACAGTAGCAAAAGTTAGCATAAATGTTACTCTTGGTTCAAACACATATACCCAAGGTGAGATTACCACATTCCAATTGACTAGCAACACAGCTCCAACTGGCTCAATTACAGTATCTGACTCTAGTGGTGCTCTAGTTACTAAAATAGAGCTCGAAGCAGCTAAGTGGATTCTCACAAGTTCTGGTAATTATGTTTACCAACAAAGCCAGGGTGGTGGTGTACCCTCAGGTGCATTAATGCAGATAGCATCAGACGCACGTACTGGCGCATGGACATGGAAAGCAGACATAAAAGACGCAAATGAACCACAAACATACAGCGGCACATTCACAGTAAACGCAAAAGGCACAACTCCAACTGCAACTCCAACTGCAACTGCAACTGCAACTCCAACTCCAACTCCACCTGTTTCAACTTCAACTCCAACTCCACCTACTGAATCTCCACCTGTTTCAACTTCAACTCCAACTCCACCTACTGAATCTCCAACTGCAGCTCCACCTACTGAAACTGAAACTACCAATGCTGGTCCTGGTATATCAACAGCAATGATTATTGCAATTGTTGCTTTGGTTGTTGCTGTGATAGCCGGCGTTGCTATATTCATGTTCCGCCGAAACATCGCTAACTAAGCAAAAAAAAAACAACACCCTTTTTCTTTTTTTTTGTTAACTCAACATTTTAGTATTTAACTAAATTCTATACAGGACTATACATTTTTCTTCAAGCCTTCTCTTTAACCGAGTTGTTACTTTCAAAAAATTTCTTTTTTCCATTGTCACTACAGTGTATAATAATGAAATTTATGTAGAATAACACCCTTATGTGAAAGCTACATAACCAAAACATCAAAAAGTGAGCTAACTTTAATCTTGCCAGCATCCAACTGTACATGAAAAAGTCAGTGATAAACCAATATAACCATCCCCTGAAGTTAAAATAAAAGAGTAGACGATTACTTTTCGTTGATATGGATTACTAAACTAATTCTTATCAATCTAACATTTTTATTTTTACACTTTTACACTTTCAGCATAATTGTGACTGAATAAATGTAATAAAATGACTATCAAAAATAACTAATACAATATCTGAAAGGATTTTAAATTAACCATAATCCATAAACCTTGCCGTACTAACAGCATCTAACTTTAAAGTGTCTGGAAAAATGAGTAAAGCAGCAGATTTAGCTAAAACCTCAACAAAGGCTGGATTCAATTATCTTTGGGGCTTGGTAATATCAACAGTTATCTCATCACTGGGTACTATTTTCATTGCTAACCTGCTAGGTTCATACGCATATGGTCTGTATGGGATTGCACTTACAGTACCTAACTTGATTATACTTTTTCGGGATTGGGGCATAAATCTTGCCATGGTCCGTTACACTGCCCAATACCGTGCAGAAAATCGAGCAGCAGAAATAAGAAGTATATTCATCGCTGGAATTATATTCGAAATTACCTTAGGGCTTATTTTATCCTTGGTTTCTTTTCTTCTTTCAGGATACCTTGCAAGTAGCACTTATGCTCGCCCTGAGTTAGCTCCGCTGATTCAGATAGCTTCATTTTCAATATTGGCCGGTGGGATAGTCAATGTTGCAGCAGCTGTATTTACGGGAACCGAGGAAACAAGTTACAATAGTGTTATGTTAGTTTGTCAATCAGTTATCAAAACTTTTCTGATAATCTGTCTAGTTATAGCTGGTTTGGGAACTTCAGGTGCGATTATAGGTTTTACTATGTCTTCTATGATTGCAGGTTTAATTGGAATAACATTTACGATGATTTTGTACCGCAAAATACCTAGAGACTTTTCTTATAAATTAGAAATTAAAGAATACACCAAAGAAATGCTCAAATATAGTATACCTCTTTCATTATTAACAATAGTCTCTGGTTTTCTTGCCCAATTTTACGCTATACTTCTTCCATACTTTTTAGCGGACACTTCGTTAATCGGAAACTATTATATTGCCTTAAACTTTGTAGTTTTAATTAGCTTCTTTGCTCTACCAATAACTAACATGCTTTTTCCAGCATTTTCAAAACTTGATATAAAGAAAGATAAACTAGCATTGAAAAATGTATTTCAATTCTCTGTAAAATATTCTACATTGCTAGTTGTTCCAGTATCAGCTTTAGTAATGTGCCTATCAACTCAGGCAATTACAACACTTTTTAAAGATTCATACAGTTCAGCGCCACTTTTCCTTGCACTATTAGCCATAAGCTACCTATTTAGTGCAACAGGAAACCTAAGCAATAGCAACATTATAAACAGCCAGGGACAAACCAAGTTAAATCTGAAATTTACCTTGCTTACTGCTATGATTGGATTTCCAATGGGGTACTTTCTAATTATGTTTTATGGTGTTTTTGGCCTAATCTTTACTACCATAGTTGCTCCCATTCCTAGCTTAGTCTTATCTTTGATTTGGATCAAAAAACATTATGACCTAACCATTGACTGGACTTCCTCAGTTAGAATTATTGCTTCTTCAGCAATAGCCGCCATATTAACATACTTACTAGTAAGTTTCATAGGTAATAGTGGTGTAACTAATTTGATCATTAACCACACGTATGCTCCACTGATATTACTTCTGTCACGTTTTATAAGTGTTAGCAGCGCAATTGAATTAGCCATAGGTACCGTTTTTTACATGATTGTTCTACTTGGGAGTTTGATGCTAACAAAAACACTTTCTATAAACGATTTAAACAGTTTACGTGCGATGACAACAGAACTTGGACCAATAAGTAAAATAGTTCACATTATTCTAAACACAATGGAAAAAATCATGACGAAATTTAAATTAATTTAAATTAATAAAATATTTCAAATAATTTCTTTATCTTTCTTCTATTTTGCTGCCTTGAGGCTGCTATGTATATCGGAGCTAACAAACGCTTACTGAGCAGAATTTATTAGTTTATCCTATAATTCAACGCTACTCAACGGATCTTGTTCAGAATATGATTAATGACCTGCATAGCGAAACCTATGAAATACAAATAAAACCAATCAAGCAGGCCTGGGGGATCAAAAGAGTTTGATGTTAAAGAGGTCCCAATGATTTTTGCTAACCGTAAAAGGCAAATCTAAGCTTGCTCACAATGGGATCAAGGCATTTTTATCTTATACATTTAACGTTTTAGTTTCAAAGAAGTAATTGCTAGGTTTTTATGTAATGCTTTCCTTTACTTCTATACAGATTTATCTTAGCATTTTAAATAAAAAATAATTATTGGTCGATTAGAGTTTTATGCTTGACCTTAAAACAGCGATTGGTGTGTGCGCCTTCAATGAGGAGTACAATATTCGCAGGCTCTTGGATCATCTTGCTGTTGAGCCTCTGCCTGATAACTGTAGTATACTTGTTGTCTGTTCAGGATGCACTGATAAAACAACTAATGTCGTAAAAGAATTCTCATGTGATAAAAGAATTCAGCCGATCGTTGAGGAGACCCGAAATGGAAAAGCAAACGCACTAAACAAGATATTTCATGAAGTTAAAAATTCACACGATATCATAGTTTTAGTTAATGCTGATGCCTTACCTGAACCTGGAAGCATAGGCAAATTGATAGTTGCTCTTACCCAAAGTGATGACGGCGCCGTTTTTGCAAGACCTGTACCTTTTGAGAGTTCAGGTTTGAGTTATCGTATTGTTAAAGTGATTTGGCATATGCATCATTTAATTTCTCTAAAGAGCACTCCCAAACTTTCTGGAGAACTCTGCGCTATCCGAACAGTTTGTCTTCAGCCGATACCTGAAGAAATCGCTACTGATGAACCATACATTGAACATGTAATTCGTCAACAGGGCTATAAAATTAGTTATCTGCCTGGGGCCATTGTAAGAATTCGTTGTCCAACTAATCTGTCTGATTTAACAAAACAACGTAAACGCATCTGGATTGGCCATATGCAACTTAAACAGACTACTGGCTTTCATGTTTCCACCTCAAATTTTAAAAACATATTATATGCACTTCCTGATCTCTCAGTAAGTGAGCTCCCCTTTGCCTTTTTAGGAGGAATTTTAGAGACAATTGCCTACTTTCAAGCTAAACTTGCTAAAAACAAAAAAATTCCCTACATATGGGAGCCGATAAAAAGCACAAAGATTTCAATAAGCACCTAAAACTTACAGTATGGCTTGAATAACATGTTAATCATACAGATTACACCACGTTATTACCCCGCACTTGGCGGAGTTGAAGTTTTCGTACAAAAAACCAGCGAATTACTATCAGCTAAAGGCCATGAAGTTATTGTTTACACAGTTGACAAATGCAACGGCTTACCTGCAGTTGAAAACATAAACGGTGTAACCGTAAAACGTTTTACAGCACTTTTCCAAGATCCCCTATATCTTCCTGAACCAAAGTTCTCCTCAAACTTACGCAAAGAACAAGCCGACATTATCCACGCACATAACATTCACACTTTTCCACCGCTAATTGCTGCAGTAAACAAACAACAAAAACAACATTTAGTCCTACAACCTCATTATCACCGTTATGGACAAACACCTTTCAGAGACTCACTTTTCAGACTGTACCAAAAAACTTTCTATAGCTTACTGTTTTCAAAAACAAGCTTAATTATTACCAATTCCATGCATGAAACACAGACTTTACGTAAAGATTTTCCAAACACCAAAGGTGTAATTCTTCTCCCAGAAGGATTAGATACCAAGGAAACACAAAATGTCCTCTATACGCCTGTCTCACCTAAAAGGATACTTTTTGTTGGTACTCTAAAACATTATAAAAATGTACACAAACTACTGAAAGGCTTTGCTTGGCTAACCAGTAATCATAAAACTGATTACCGTCTAGTTATTGTCGGCGATGGTCCAGAACGTTCTACACTTTATAGCTTGGCCATTTCTCTTGGTCTTGAAAACCTAATCGAGTGGAAACAGGGCTTAACTAGAACAGAACTACTCAATGAATATTCTAAGGCAAGTGTTTTTGTTATGCTTTCCCAACTTGAAAGCTTTAGCCGTGTAGTTTATGATGCCCTATTTGTCGGCGTTCCAGTTGTAGTTTACAATTTTGGTGCTTTAGGCAGTTTAGTTTCTAACGGTTTTGCAGAGGGGATACAGTCGTTGACTCCTCAAACTATTTCAGATGCAATAATCAAAGCCTCTCAGAGTACTTATAGACGAATTTCTTCTGACTCTAAAAATTTTCTTGATTGGGAAACATATGTGCAAAGATTAACCGTTTACTATACTAATTTACTGGCAAGAACTCAGTAGTTGTACGTGTTTAGCTCATTGAGAGGGTTTATAAGTAAAATGCAATATTGCCGCAACATTATTGCAATAATGTTCGTAAACCGTGTATGGGTTAAACACGTACTTTTTAAATTATACTGTCTTTTTGTTGGCATTAGTGAAATAATTGATTTAATGACAAAAATTGTTAGATGTCGTAACCTTTTTTGCAATGTTTAATTGTTATAATGGTGATTTTGCAATCTAATATTTGATAAATTACTCTGTATTTGCCAACACGAAAAGATCTAAAACACTGTAAATCGCCAGTTAACGGTTTACCTGCTAAAGGGGATGCTTTCCAAAATTTCTATTTCTTTTAAAACTCTTATTCTCAATGGCTTATCTAAACAGTTGAACTGCTTATGAAACGTATTAGCATAGATGAGTTCAAATTTCTTCTTCATCAATACCCAATTCTTCTAACAATTCTTTATGGGTATACACACGACCTTCAGCAATATCCCTTTTACCTTGCGTTATACTCTGCATTAACTCTTTATCACTTAAAATTTCCAACGTTTCCCTTAACATCTCTACCTCTAAACGAAGCTTGGGAAACTCTTCAATAACTGCTTTAATGCTCTTCTTCTCTTCTTCAGTAAAAACAGCCTCAACCATCTAAAGTACCAACATCAACAACACCCTATAAAATATTAAAAACTTCCTAAACAATAATGCTATTAACCTTCCGAAATAAAACTCACTTTAGATATCTGCTGCTAAATACCTATCAGTAGTTAGCTTTTTAAAGGCTCAACAAGTACAACCTATTGTTTAATTAAGATGTGATTTTGTGATAGAAATACTATTTCAACTATTGTTCCTCACAATGCTTTTTGTTTTTCTTGGGGAACCGTTGAGAGCTTTAGCCTTAAAGAAACTTGACATCTTCCAAGGCTTAGACTCAATTCAAAACGGAATTTTGGACATTTTTATCGGCGCAATGATTCTTTATTTATTAGCACTTCTACCTTTTGGACTTTTCAATTCATCTATTTTACTTGGCTACACAATTTTCAGCATAATCTTTAGCATCTATTTAAACCGCAAGCAAGTAATCCGCATCTTTAATCTAAAAACATTAACTACTCTAATAACTAATAACAAAAAATATCTCTTAACTTACCTCTCTGTGATTATAATTTTTATCATTTTTCTATCAATCAATCTATATTCATTAAACGGTCTAGTCTTTGGAAGTGTACGTGATGAATCAATTCATTCCCTCTACACCCAGGTCATCATTCAAAATCACGCTTTAACAGGAACTCTGCAACCATACCTACCTGAAGGCGTAATCTACCCACAAGCCGCTCATATAATCTTTGCCTATTCAACATACATTTTAAACTTGGATATTCCATGG
Source organism: Candidatus Bathycorpusculum sp. (assembly GCA_009778385.1). GTDB lineage: Archaea > Thermoproteota > Bathyarchaeia > Bathyarchaeales > Bathycorpusculaceae > Bathycorpusculum. The sequence continues at coordinate 65,869 of WRJX01000103.1, forward strand.
GTCGTTCTTTACGTTTCAGTACTATTCAAATCTCTCTCCGTTTTCGGCGCTTATTTTCTAGGAAAAAAACTCGGCAACAGCGTGTACTACGGACTTGCATTAAGCTTTGTAACTGCTTTTATTTCCAGTTGGCCTCTAAACGTTACTTGGGGCGCTAATCCTTTTCTGGTAGGCTTTCCCCTGTTTCTTGTTTGTATAGGGATACTTTTCAACCTTTACCGTAAACATGACTTAGATAGTATAGTTGTTGCCGGTTTAATGTTTGGTTTTACCGGCGCAGTAATTCTATCTTATCTGCAAGCGCTTATTATGATTACTTTCTTACTTTTCATGTACTACATTCTATTTAAAAACCGAAAAAAAATCATAAACAGTTTAACAGCAATGATCGCTGTTTTATCTGTAAGTTTAATACCTCTAACTCCATTTTTATATCGTTTTATTGAATTCTACCCCTACCCTGGACACAACATTGGCTTACCATCCGACATAACCTCCTGGACAAGCCAGCAAAACTATTTCAATCAAGCAGTAGCTTGGGCATTTAACAATTTATCACCATACATTCTCCCAAAAATCTTAACTATATCTCTTATAAGCAGTTTTGTAGTACTTCTCCTTATAACTAAAGATTATAAAAACCCAAACGACAAAACTATTTCAATAAGTCGCTTTGCTTTAGCTATTTTTATCCCAGTAATTTTCCTATCTTTTCTATCCTTCTTCCTTCCTGGAGACTTTAACATTATATCTTGGGGTCATCAAGGTATAATTATTTCAATTCCACTAAGTATCTTACTTATTGCAACATACTTCAAATTTGCAGAAATATTGCAAAATGGAAGATTCAAACAGTTAGCAAATATATTTCCCAAGAACTCTAAAGCTATCTTTATTATCATACTTACAGTTTTATCGCTAATAACAGCACCTTTTCTGTACTACCGATTTGTTGATGATTCACAAACTCTAAGCGGCGCCTATAGCATTTACGCCGTTACGACCCCTCAAGACTATGCATTAATGCAGTGGATGAAAGCCAATTTAACCTCTCCTGACGCCTTAATTCTAGTTCACCCATACAGTTCCGGCTTGTTTATCCCCTCTGTATCAAACATTAACGTAATCTATCCCTACACAGGAAGCGCCATGAGTCTCTCATACTTAACGCTAGTAGGTCTACTGGAAAACAAAACCCTTAACACCCAAGCCTACCAAATAATGCGCAACCTAAATGTTTCATACATATTTGTAAGTTCAAATGTCGTAGCTGAGCCACCTACACTAAAATGGGAACCCGCTCTGTTTTTAGGAAACCCAAACTTTGAAGTTGTAAAAAACTTTGATGACTCTTACCTGTTCAAAATCACCGGATATAATTCAAACGTTTACTTTGCTGACGATTTCCAGTATCCTGTATGGAACCAAAACGGCTGGTCAAACAACGAAATTGGTTGGGGCCAAGGAAATGTCACTATAGCTACAGATAGTACGTTTGGATCAAACACTTTAGTGATTACTTCACAAACTGCTCCATTAGTTAACCAGTTCGAGCAATATTATGCCAACGGAGTTAACAGGGCTATATATGTTGACAATTCTTCGCAAGTTATCCTATCATTTGATTTAGATGCAACAAAAGGGTTTCATGGAAACGACACATTCGCATTCATACTTTCAAACGTTAACCAACGCCAAGCCATAGTAATAGCCACATCTAACAACATATTTCAGAACTATTCAAACACTATGACACTACAAAGTAACAGTGGCTCATTTAGCATAAACATCAGCCAGTTATGGCAAAACTCTTATGGAACCTCTATTCCATCAACACTAATCTTAAACATGTTAAACTATGACTTTGATGGCGTTCAAAATGTTGCCCAAATAAGCAACATAATAGTAACCTCAAATTCTACAATTAAACCTTAAATATTTAAACGATTGAACAACATGAAAACACACACTGAAAAACCAAAAATTTCTGTTATAATTCCAACACGCAACTCTGCAAAAACACTAGTTAGATGTCTGCAAAGCATAGATTACCAAACTTTCAGACAAATAGAAATAGTTATAGTAGACGCATTCAGCAGTGACGAAACCATAAATATCGCTAAAAAATTTCAAACTAAAATATTACAGATGAAAGGTTTTCAGTCAAAAGCTCGAAACATAGGCATTCAACAATCCACTGGTGAATTTGTGCTCTTTTTGGATTCAGACCAAGTCTTATCCAAAACAGTTATTGAAGATTGCCTTGTCATGTGCCTAAATAACCGCGCCGGCATGATTAGAATTCCTGAAGTTTTTGTCGGCAACAGTTTTTGGAGTATATGCTCTGCTGTATGGAGAAATACTTATGATAAAGTTGAAGCCCTTTATGGCGAACGTTTAAATTTAGTTAACAGTAAGCCACGATTTTTCTCTCGCGCCACCTTGGAAAAGGCTGGGTTGTTTGATGAATCGTTGTTGTGGGGTGAAGATTATGACTTATACACACGCCTTAAGAGTCAAAATGTCCAGGAAATGGTTTGCAATTCAGTTTTATACCATTTTGAAGCTGTTTCATTAAAGCAGTTTTTGTTTAAAAATCTCCGTTACGGCGATTCTATACCTGCTTTCAGACAGCGAAGTAACGGTCAAGGCTTTTCAGTAATGATTAACCATTCAGCTTTAACCTTTTTAGAAATTTTAAAAAAACCCAAAAATTTATCGATAGTTGTAGGTTGTACTGTCTTGTTTTTGATTAAATCAATTGCTACTATTTTAGGTGTTTTGAAAGGTCTATAACTAAGTCTCTAATAATATTTTAATTAGAGGTGTCAAAAAAAATGAAGGCTCTTGTACTTAGCGGCGGTAAAGGCACAAGGCTTAGACCTTTAACTTTCACTTGTGCAAAACAACTTATTCCAGTAGCAAATAAACCAATTCTGGGCTATGTTCTTGACCAAGTAACATCTGCCAGCATTAAAACGGCGGGTATAATAACAGCGCCAGAAACAGGGCAACACGTCAAAGACTATGTTGACGATGGTTCAAACTGGAATCTTAAAGTTAAATATATACCTCAAGAGCCTTTAGGTTTAGCACATGCAGTTAAAACAGCTAAACGCTTTTTGGGGCAAGACTCTTTTGTTATGTGCCTTGGTGATAACGTCACTGGACAAGGTTTGAATCCTTTTGTTAAAAAATTCAAAAATGAAAAACTTGATGCCTTAATAATCTTAAAAGAAGTTGAAAAACCATCAGCTTTTGGTATTGCTCAGCTTGATAAAGAAGGCAACATCACACGATTGGTTGAGAAGCCTAAGACTCCCATGGGAAACTTGGCAATAATTGGCACCTACTTGTTTTCCAATAAAGTTCATCAAGCGATTGAACAAATAAAGCCATCTTGGCGTGGAGAACTAGAAATAACTGATGCTATTCAAGAAATGATAAACATGGGTTTTTCAGTTAAGGCTGAACTTCTTGATTCATGGTGGCTTGACACAGGCAAAAAAGACGATATTTTAACAGCAAATGCTCGAATTCTTGATGAGTACATTCAACTTGATGTAAAAGGTACCTTAACTTGTAGTATTGTCGATGGCAGAGTAAAAGTTGAGCCGTCCGCAAAAATTATAAACAGCACTATTCGAGGGCCTTGTGTAATAGGTAAAAATGTTGTTATAGAGAACTCTTTTGTTGGGCCTTACACAAGTATCGGTGACAATTCTTATATTGTTAATTCAAATGTTGAGTATAGTGTAATACAAGACAACGTTACCGTCAAGGATATTGAGCGATTAGAGGATAGTTTAGTTGGAAAAAATGCTAAAGTAACTCGGAATCAAAGGAATCGCACAACTAAAGTGAATATGGGCGACTATTCTGAAATAGAAGTTTAATTTGGTTGAATATAAGAACTATTATAAATGTTTTATAAATATAATTTTATAATGTAGATTTGGTTGATTACTGTGTTGAAAGGGATAAGGGTTAAAACGATCGATCGTTTCATTGACGAGCGAGGCTTCTTTACAGAAGTAATGCGCAAAGACTGGACAGATTTATTTGCAGAAGACGTGATTGTTCAGGTTAATCATTCATTTACGTACCCTAACATTGTTCGTGCATGGCATCGGCATCTAAGAGGTCAAATTGATTACTTTTTAACCTTAAAAGGTATGATAAAAATTGGAGTTTATAATGATGAATCAGGTGAACTTGACGAAATAGTCTCAAGTGAACTGGATCTTCAAATGGTTCGCGTGCCTGGTTTTTATTGGCATGGATTTAAAGCTGTAGGCAATGAACCCGTGGTGCTTGTATATTTTACCACACACCTTTATGACTCATCTAATCCTGACGAGGAACGTCGCGCATGGAATGACCCGACAATTATCCCTAAATTGGTAAACGGTAAAACTGATGATCCCCGTGTAGGTAAACCTTGGGATTGGAATTTTCTACCTAATAAATGAGTAAGTGATGAATATGAAGTTGTTAGTTACTGGCGGTTTAGGTTTTATAGGAAGCAACTTTTGTAGGTACATGTTGACAAAGTATCCAAATTGCGAATTGATAAACGTTGACAAAATTGGAATAGGTGCTAATCCGGCTAACCTGCATAATGTTGAAAATGATAAGCGTTATACATTCATTAAAGGTGATATTTGCAATCCACAGCTTATGAACCGGTTGATCCATCAGGTCGATGCAGTAGTTAATATCGCTGCTGAAACTCATGTTGACCGTAGTATAAGCGACCCAAACACATTCTTACAAAACAACACGTTAGGCACTTTTACAATTCTAGAAGCTATAAGACGACATAACCATAAAGCCCGCTTTTTACAAGTTTCAACTGATGAGGTTTATGGTGAAACCCTTGAAGGCTCCTTTACAGAGAACAATCCACCTAAACCTTCTAATCCTTACTCTGCTTCAAAAGCAGCTGGTGACATGTTTGTTCTTGCTTATCACAAAACTTATGGACTAAACGTTTCAATAACACGATGTACTAACAATTTTGGGCCTCATCAATTACCTGAAAAATTAATTCCTAAAACCGTTATCCGTGCACTACGTGACTTACCTATTCCAATTTATGGCTCAGGTAAAAACGTGCGCGATTGGATTTACGTCCAAGATCATTGTTCAGCAATTGATACTACACTTGAAAAAGGCGTAGCAGGCGAAATCTATAACGTCTCTGCAGGAAATGAAGTACCAAACATTGACATTGTCAAAAAAATCATTGAACAACTTGATAAACCTGAAAGCTTGATAACATACGTTGAAGACCGCCCAGGTCACGATACACGTTACAGCTTAGATTCAACAAATACTCAGACAACACTAGGTTGGAAGCCAACATGCGATTTCAAAAAATCACTTGAATCCACTGTTCAATGGTATTTAGAAAATGAGCATTGGTGGATACCTTTTGCAACAGAGGTACTTCTTCACCCTACACCTTGGAAACTCAGTGGTACCCATTGAAGCTTCTAATTACAGGTGCCAGTGGACTTTTAGGTTCTAAACTAGCAAAAACTGCGTTGGCAGAAGGCATTGAAGTTTACGCTGGATATAACCGGAGCCCAATCCAGTGGGGAACTCCTGTTTTATTCGACGTTTCTAACAAAAGTCAAATTGAGAAAGCCTTTGATTCAGTGAAGCCTACTATTGTGGTGCACGCAGCTTCTTTGACAGATGTTGACAAATGTGAACTCAACCGGGAACTTACTTGGAAAATTAATGTTGATGGCACCACAAACGTTGCTCATTTTGCAGCAAAAACCAATTGCTTTCTAATTTACATCTCTACAGATTATGTTTTTAACGGCAAAAAATACTGCTACAAAGAAATTGACCAAACTGGACCCATTAATTATTACGGATTAACTAAACTTAAAGCTGAAGAAGCCTCACTTAAATTGGCACCAAATTGCTGCATTGCTCGCACCAGCGTAATTTATGGCGCTACACCTGCAACGGGCAAAATTAACTTTGCACTTTGGCTCCTTAACAAACTAAAAAACGGTGAAAAACTACAAATTGTAACTGACCAATATAACTCCCCAACACTTAACACTAACTTGGCTGACATGATTTTGGACATTATTAAACAACGTTTATACGGCGTTTTCCATTTATCTGGCGCTTCACGGATTAGCCGTTACAATTTTGCTTTAGCTTTAGCTGAAACTTTTAATTTAGACGCCAATTTAATTGAGCCTGTTTTAACTTCAAACTTTAATTGGCCTGCACAGCGACCAAAGGATTCTTCTCTTGACGTTTCTAAAGCTCAACAACTACTACATGCCAAGCCTATGGAGTTAACTTCTGCGCTAACAACTTTAAAGAAGGAATTGGCGGTCGTCTGAAAAAACAAACAAAATTTATCTATTGACTTTTTTGTTATATCGCCTATAATTCTCAAACGTTATTGTCTATTATTAACAAAAACGTTATGTTTGGGTGTGGTAAACTTACATCAACTGCAGGTCTGATAGCTCGTGAAAGGCTCCCTTAAACCGTTAAGTGTAAAACAAATTGCCCAACAACGCATTGATATACTATTTGAGCAAGCGGACGCTGTAGGAAAAACCAATCCCCCACTGGCAGCTGAGTACATTAAGACTATTCAAAAAGTAGCTATGTCTGCCCGTTTTCCATTGCCACCCAAATACAAACGCCGTATCTGTAAACATTGTGGTGCCTTACTCATTGTAGGTTTTAATTGCCGTGTACGCATTCAACAAAAAAGAGAGCCACATATCGTAGCAACATGTTTAAACTGCGGTTATAATTCACGTATACTGCTCAGAAAGAAAAAGGAACGCGTAGAAATTGAGTAAACCAATAACGACTCGCATGAAGCGTCATGTCAAACATGTGCTAAAAGATGAAAACCCGACCATTTGGATTGGCAAGGAAGGACTAACGCCACAATTGGCTGCTGAAGTTGAAAAACAACTCCAAAAAAATAAGATGGTAAAAATAAGAATTCTTCCCGCCGCATTAACAGACGATAACACCGCACAAAGCATCGCCGCCAAAACAGCTGAACAAACTGAATCAGCCCTCGTTGAAGTACGCGGTCACGTTTTCATACTGTTCAGAAAACGACGCCAAATAACTCCATCTTCCCAAACTAACCCTTAACAGAACTTTGTTTTTCTGTTTTTAGACTTTTTAAAATTTCTGTTTTTCCCTGATGATTTTATTTTAACTGTTTTAAACGTTTTAGGCTTGGATTCAGGTTACCGATTAAAAAGCGTGATGAGTATCAACGGTTTTTATAAAAGCAGTATTTTCTACCAGAGGGACATAAAATAGCCTGAAAATTTAATTATTCTAACTCGTGTTCCAGTATGGTTCTATTAGGTAACAAGGGTAATGTTAGCCAAAAAAGGGTTAGTGGATGTAGAAAAACCCTTTATAGTGCCTTTGGCATGTAACTATAGTTAATTTAAGTCACTGTAAGCAAGGCCTCAATTGTTCGCCCCCTTTTGGTGGCGAGATTGATGTTGGGTATGCTATAGTTTGAGAAACTGCGCAATAGTTTACCAGTTGTTCAGAGAATATTTATATTAGGCTTCACTGTTTTACTGCAAGGAAAAACTAAAAGGGACAAGAGTATCTTGACAACTCCTCACGACGTACCTGCATCCAAGTTCATCGATCGATTAGCAAAATACTTAAAAGAAAATGTCGATGAAGTTCAACCATTGTCATGGACAGGCGTAGCTAAAACAGGCATGCACGTTGAAAAACCGCCACAAAATTCAAATTGGTGGTATGTTCGTAGCGCATCTGTTCTGCGCAAGATTTACATTCACGGTCCAATTGGTCTTGAAGACTTAAGGTCTGATTATGGTGGAAGAAAAAACCGTGGTAGCAAACCTGACCGTGTTAAAAAAGCTGGCGGTAGCAGTATCCGCAAAGTTCTACAACAGCTCGAGGCAGCAGAATTAATCGTTACCATTCGCCCAGAAGGAAGAAAAATGTCTCCAAAAGGTCGCAAATTATTGCAAGAAGTCGCTAGTGACTTGGTAAAAGAAATGGTGAAAACTGTTCCAGAGCTAAAGAAATATCAAGGCGAATAAGTAAGATGCCAGATGATGAGCTTGAGAGTATTCGGAAACGAAAACTTTTGTCTATGCAGAATCGCGTAAGTGATGAGCAAAGACAAGCTCAAGCTGAAGAAAAAATTGAAGCTCAGAAACAGGCTTTGTTACGACAAATCCTGTCTCCTGAAGCAAGACAACGGCTTAACAACCTAAAAATGGTTCGAGCCGATTTCACAGAACAAATTGAACTGCAGCTGATCCAGATGGCTCAAATAGGCAAACTACCTATACCGTTATCTGACGCACAGTTAAAACAAATACTGTTGCAGCTTCAATCACGCAAGCGAGAAACAAAAATTACAAGGATATGAGAAAATGGCAAGAGTTAAACCACCTGCGAAAAAACGCCGATTAGCTAAGGCATCAAAGGAATCATCGTCCGTTCCAACATGGGTAGTCGCTAGAACTGACGGCAAAGTCCGAATGACTCCTAAAAGTAGACGGAACTGGCGTACAAAGAAAATAAAGGCATAGGAGAATTGACAATTAATGGTTAACGCTAAAGAAGAGCAGCAAACAGTTCAAGAAATGGACGAATTACTGGAAGAACCAGAAGAACTCAAAACTGAACAAGAAATTATGCCCGCAGAAACTGTGGAAGAACCAAAAGAAGCTGAAACAAAAGCTGAAAAGCCAAAAAAGAAAAAGAAAGGCGACGACATAGTCGAAGAAAGAATATACACTATACCTCTTCAAAAGGCTTTAGTTCGTCCACCAAAGAAACGTGCTCCACGCGCAATGCAATTGGTCAAACTTTTTGTAGCAAAACACATGAAGATGGCCACAACAGTTTCCGATGAAGAGGATGAACTGCCACAGTTAATCGTAACTCAAGAAGTTAACGAAAAAATCTGGAGCAAAGGTATAGAGAAGCCGCCACGTAAAATCCGCGTCCGTGTAACCAAGGATAGAGACGGAAACATTACTGTCCACTTAGCAGAAGCCTAATAAACGGCTCTCAAACTTTTCTCCTCCAATTTAAAATTTTTCAAAATATTTCAGTAAACACTATTTTGCACATTTACATCATTAGTTGCCTAAAAGTTGATTCATCAAACAACATACACTCAAATGTATCTTTCATTCCATGTAAACGGTATATTTACAAAACAGGAAAGAAAAAAATCAGTGACTTTTTTACAATACACGTAAAAGACGGTTATAGTTGATGCTCAGGTTTGACTAAAGTTTGAACGAAACGTTTTCAAAGCTGCCCCGTATAGGTTATCTGATTGGTACTAAATAAAAAATTCAGCCAACCCTCAGTAGATGAAGTTTAAAAAACTTGGTTATTTTGCGAAGATTTAAATGTGTGAATCTGAATTTACAGTTCGAAAATGTAGGTGGCAAAATTTGAAAAGTTATTTCTCAATTAGAGCATTGTGTTATACTTTGCGTTGTTTTGCGCCTAAACAGCTTAGGATTGGGTAGTCTTTGACCGTTTACTTATCAAGCATAGTTGGAAGTGCCAGCATAGGTGTATACTCGCTGGCAACAGAAAGCATAGTAATGATTCCGCGTATGGTGCCAAAAAAGAAGGCTCAGGAATTTGCTGATTGGTTAGAAGTAAAATTAGCTTATACCTCTATCAGCGGATCCGTGTTAATTGGCGCTCTTGCATGTGTGAACTCTAATGGTATGTTGCTTCCAAACTCTATTAGAGAAGAAGAATTAACCGAAATTCGTAGTGTTTTCGACGGAACAATAACTCTTATGGAAACCAAAAAAACTGCATTTGGCAACTTGGTCTTAACAAGTGACAAAGGCGCCGTTGCTGATCCACGCCTAAAAGAAGCTGATATTAAAAAAATCGCTGAAGCCCTTGGCGTAGAAGTGTTACAGACTGAAATCGCTGGGTTGCCTTACGTGGGTTCTTTAGCTACCGCTACAAACAAAGGTGTGCTTGCTCATCCATTATTGAAAGATGAGGAACGCAAAATTCTAGAGCAAGCCTTCAAGGTGCCAGTCGACGTCGGCACAATCAACTGCGGTATTCCTTATGTTGGCACAGGTTTAATCGCAAATAGTCGTAGTGCTGTTGCTGGTTCTATGACAACTGGACCCGAGATGTTTATAATTGGGAATGCATTGGATGTTGTACAGGAAGTAGAATAAATGAAAGTTTTCAGAGTAACTGGCGAAATAAACAAGCCTAACTTAGCAACATCATTCGCTAAAGAAATCTTGGCAGAAAAAAGCGAACACGCTATCGAGAAAGTCTATACAGAACTAGGCAGCAAACACCGCGTAAAAAGATTCCAAATAAAAATTGAAGCTTCAACAGAAGTTCCAGTAGACGAAATCGAAAACGAAATCCTTAAGAAAATAGTTCTTGGGGAGTAAACGTTTTGACGGCTAGAAGCAGTCAAGAAGAAGAACTTAGAAAATTAAGCGTAGAAATGCGTTACTTGGAACAGACAGCTGATGCTCTACAACAGCGAATCAGCATGGTAAATGCAGCGTTAACTGACTTAACATATGCTAACGCAACACTCGAAGGTATCGAGCAGGAAAAAGAAAATGCTGAAATGCTTGTACCAATCGGCGGAAGCTCCTATGTGCAAGTAAAACTTGCCGACCCTGACAAAGTAATAGTTGGATTAGGTGCTGGTGTTTCAGTGGAGAAATCTTTGGTCGATGCAAAAGCAATCATTAAAGAACGATTAGACGAACTTGAAAAAACTCTACAATCTGCACAGACGCAATTCAGTCAAGTTGCCGAACGCATAAACTCTGGTCGAGGCAGAATGGAAAGTTTACTTGCCACCGTAAGACAAGGGAACGCTTAAGTGTATGTTTGAAAAGCTCAAGTCTGGTTTTAAAGGTCTAGTTTCAAAAGTAACAACAGCTGAGCTTAAAGCAGATAATCTTAAGCCTATTTTATCCGATTTTAAACTTAATTTAGCTGAAAATGATGTAGCTTTTCCAGTTGCAGACAAAATCTGCGATGAACTGGAGAAGCGTCTTACTGGATCTCCGATTAAGCGTCTTGATGACCGTAAAAAACTTGTAGAAGACAACCTGCGTCAGGTGTTACTTGAAGTTTTAGAAACCAACAATCGTATTGATCTGATGGAAAAAATTTCTGAGAAACGCAAAAAGGTTGAACCATTTGTTCTAATGTTTGTCGGAATTAATGGCACAGGAAAAACAACTACGATTGCCAAAGTTGCTCAGTTCCTACGTGAAAAAGGTTACTCCGTAGTCTTGGCGGGTGCCGACACTTACCGTGCGGGCTCAATTGAGCAACTTGAAGAACACGGACGACGTTTAGGCATACGAGTAATTAAACACACTTATGGTGCTGATCCTGCTGCTGTAGCCTTTGACACAATTAACCATGCTAAAGCACATGGAATAAATGTTGTCTTAATCGACACAGCTGGCAGAATGCAAACCAATCAGAACCTCATGAATGAACTCGCCAAAGTCAAACGTGTCGTAAAACCTGATTTGGTAATTTTCACAGTTGACTCCCTGATTGGTAACGATGCAGTAATGCAAGCTGAAGAATTCAACAGGGCAATAGGTATTGACGCAACCATATTAACCAAAGTTGATGCTGACGTCAAAGGAGGTTCATCTTTAAGCGTAACCTACGTTACCCAAAAACCAATCTTATTCATTGGGGTAGGTCAAACGTATAAGGACTTGGAAACTTTTGACCCTGAAAAATTCGTTAAAATGATACTCCGCTAACAACTTAAGATTCAAATAGTTATCCGGCAAGAGCAACTTAAACTCTGCCGAAATTTTTTAGTTATAGTTAGTTAAAATTGTTTTTCAAATTATACAGTGTCTAACGGTAAAGAACAAGATCTTGTTAATGCTTTATGAGTTATCAGCTAGTGTATTAACGGAAATGTCGGTCCTATTTACTCGTATGTTTATGGCTCTTCTATGTTGGCAAGTTCAAAACGGATTTTTGCCGGATAAATCCAAAACATGTTGATAAAGTTTTCAATTTTTTGATCAACATCTAAAACTTCAAAAAAATTGGTGTACTCCCTGTCTATATTTTCAACGTTAGTAGATGTGTACACATTTAGATCAACTATGTACCCTTTTTCTGTTGATAAACTTTCAAACAAATCCTTTTCTTTCACTTCAATGGTAAACGGTAGGTTAGTTAAAATGTCTAAAACAGCCATTTTATGAACGTTAACATTTTTGGCTTTAATAATTATTAATCTACGATCTGTTATACGGTAATTCCATTCAGCAGAATCAGAACGACTCAAAGAAGCAGACATGTTATCCCTACTGTAAACTATTCTATTCAAGTGCATAAAACTGTGTGGTTGCCTATCAACAGTCACATAGCCCAAATACTTTGTTTGTACTAAGTGCATGAAAATAACGGATTAAAAAAATGAAAAAAAACAAAAAATGGATTATCTGATTTGTCGATCTAGCAGGTTTCCGTTTGAGTCAAAAAGTTTAATGTCTAATGCCATTTGACCAACTGCATGAGTTGCGCAGCTTAGACATGGGTCAAATGCACGGATAACTGCTTCGACGCGGTTAAGCATGCCTTCTTGTAACTGTTGAGTTTTTACGTATTTTTTGGCTACTTGTGTTACTGCCATGTTGTATGCGATGTTGTTGTGTTCTGTTGCGATGATCATGTTGTTCCAAGTTATTCTGCCTTGAGGGTCAACTTTGTAGTGGTGAATTAAGGTTCCTCTTGGTGCTTCTGCTACACCTACACCTTCGTAATTGTTAACCATAGCTCTTGAGGTAACATGTTCAGAGAGAATTTCTGGATCTTCAAGCAATTTTTTGGCAGTTTCAATACAGAACAGGGTTTCAATCAGTCTTGCGTAGTGGTAATGGAATGTGCTTTGTACAACACCGTTTTTGCCAAGTTTCTTGAACTCTTTAAACTCCTCATCGGCAAGAGGTGTTCCACAGTGTGAAGCAACATTTAATCTTGCTAATGGTCCAACACGGTATGCACCCTCTGGATATCCAATCGCTTTGAAGTATGGGAATTTCATAAATGTGTACGGTTCAACTGCTTCGCCGATAAACTCTTGATACCGTAAGGGATCAACACATTCAGCTGCTATGTTACCATCTTTATCCACTATACGCAATTTACCATCGTAATGTTCTAAGCCGCCGTCAGGATTAACTAAACCCATATAATACGAGGGAAAATTGCCAAAATTCTCAACTTCATCGCCAAAGCCATCAAGCATTTGCTTAAATTTTGCCAAAGTATTTTGGGTGATTTCTAACGCTTCCGGTAACTCGTTTCGCAAATAATCTACACGTTCAAGCGTTAGAGGCCATTTTACGCCGCCAGGTTGAATCCAGTCACTTGAATGAATGCGTTTGCCTGCAACTTTTTCGATTAATTCTTGACCGAAACGGCGCAGTTTTATGCCTTGCAATGCTATGTCTGGCTGTTTTTCTATTAAGCCAAAGATGTTGCGTGATACTGGGTCTGAGTCAAAACCAAGTAGCAGGTCTGGTGAGGACAGATGGAAAAAGTTTAGTGCATGTGACTGTATGAGTTGACCCATATGCATTAGATGTCTTAGCATGATTGCGGTTTTTGGCGGCGTTACACCGACGATGGCATCACAGGCTTTAGCGGACGCGAGTAAGTGACTTACTGGACAGATTCCACATGACCTGCTAGTTATTGACGGCATTTCATAGTATGGTCTACCTTCCGTGAATTTTTCAAAGCCTCGGAAATCTACAACTTTGAATTGCGCTTCTTTTACTGTGTCATCTGAGTTTAACAATATATTTACTTGAGCGTGCCCTTCAATACGTGTAACTGGGCTGATTACAATTTTCTTTTCAAATGTTTTATCCATATTTTGCTCTGCCCTCCATGCTAGGTGTCCTGCCTGACAGCAGTTCAGTTAATACATAATTTATTAAATCAGCTGATGGTGGACAACCTGGAATGTAGAAGTCAACTTTAACAATTTCATGCAATGGTCTTGCCTTAATTAACAATTTAGGAACCATGTTTGGTATTGCAGCCTGCAAATCCTCAGGTGCCTTATATGCACGTTCCAACACAGCCATGTCACTGTTATTCCAAGAATTCCGTAACGCTGCAACATTACCGCTGACAGCGCAGTCACCAAGCGAGACAAGTACACGTGTTCTTGTCCGCACTTTCTTTAGCATTTCAAGTTGTTCCTCATTTGCTACTGCGCCTTCAATAAGTGTTACATCAACATTTTCAGGGAACTCTTTGACGTCTGCTATTGGACTGTGGACAATTTGAATTTTTTTGGCTAACTCGATTAATCTCTCGTCTTGATCAAGAAAAGACATATGACATCCTGAGCAGCCGCTAAGCCATACTGTTGCGACTCTTGTTTTTTTTGCACTCATTTACGATTTCTCCTTGCAGTGATGAATTCAGCTACGTCACGGTTTTTAGTTTGAGTAATCGGTTCCCCTTCAATATAAATAGCTCCAACCGGGCAAACTTTGGCACATTTACGGCAACTCGTACAACTACAAGAATTACCCCAGGATTCGTCTAAATCCATGATAACTTCGGTGTTTTTGCTGCGCAGTTTTAGGTCCAATGTGTGGACACCTTCAATTTGGTCACAAATGCGGATGCAACGTGTGCAAAGGATGCAACGGTTTCTGTCGATAACCAAAAAGTCATGGGATGAATCAATCTGTTCACGCGTAAAGTTTCTCTCAAGAGCTACATGATCAACACCTAACTGATTAGCTAACGCTTGTAGCTCACAGTGATCATTTGCAACGCAAACTGCACAGATGTGTACTCGTTCAGCCATGAGCATTTGAACTGCAGTTCTACGGTAATCTTTTAGGCGATCAGAGTTAGTGGTGACTTCCATACCGGGACTTGCCGGTGTAATACATGCAGGAAAAAGCTTTGGTGAACCCGTAACTTCAACTAAGCATAAACGGCAACCACCATACGGAGTTAAGCCTTCTAAGTCACAGAGTGTAGGAATTAAGATGCCGTTGTCTTTGGCTGCTTTTAGTATAGTTGTACCTTCAGGAACTGAAATCTGTACTCCGTCAATTTTTAGAGTAATCATAGGATTTAAGGTCATTTTTACTCCTCCGCCTTTTCATTTTTAAAGCAGACACCTGCTCTGCATTTTTTATCAACAATATGTTCAAGGTATTCTTCTCGGAAATATCTAAGTGTTGTTAGAATCGGGTTAGGCGCTGTTTGCCCCAGACCACATAGGCTCGCGTTACTAATGTACTCACTTGCCTTCTCTAAAATGTCAATATCATTTAATTCACCCTCACCTGTCGTGATTCTATCAAAAATTTCTTTAACACGTGCAAGTCCAGCTCTACAGGGAGTACATTTACCACAAGATTCCTCTATGCAAAAATCAGTGAAATAACGCGCTGTATCAACCATACATGAATTCTCATTTAACACCACTATACCACCTGAACCCATAATTGCTCCTACTTTCTTTAGTGAATCATAATCAATTGGCGCTTCAAGCAAGGGCTCAGGCAAACATCCACCTGATGGACCACCGACAAGAACAGATTTGAATTTCTTACCATTTGAAATTCCTCCACCTATATCATAAACTATTTCACGTAAAGTTATACCCATAGGAACCTCAATTAAACCCGGATTATTGATTTCACCTGTCAACGAAAAACATTTAGTGCCGGTGCAATTAGGCAAACCAAAACTTTTGAACCACGCCCAACCATTCAACACAATAAGTGGAGCATTAGCTAAGGATTCAACATTTTGAATCAATGTAGGTTTAGTCCATAAACCCTGATTTGCAGGATATGGCGGTCTAGGACGAGGTTGCGCCCTGCGGCCTTCAACTGAAACTAAAATAGCTGTTTCTTCTCCAGCAACAAATGCACCTGCACCAAAACGTAATTCAAGGTCAAATTTATGCTGTGTTTCAAGAATATTATCACCCAACAGATTCATGTCTTTTGCTTGGGCAATGGCTTTCTGCAGAGTCTGAATTGCTAACGGATATTCTGAACGGATGTAAATGTAACCCTTCTGTGCACCAATAGCATAACCTGCAATGAGCATACCCTCAATGATCGCGTGAGGATCAGCTTCTGCAAGAGTACGGTTTGCAAAAACTCCCGGATCACCCTCATCAAGATTGGCAACAATATATTTTGGCGTGTTATGTGCTCTTGCAACTAGACTCCATTTTTGTCCTACCGGAAAACCTGCACCACCTCTGCCACGTAAGCCACTGTTTGTAATTTCATCAACTACTCCCTGTGGTGTCATGGTCGCAAGACATTTTGCTAGAGCAAAATAGCCACCTACTGAGATGTAATCTTGAATTCTTGTAGGGTCAATTTTACCCGCATTTCTAAGCACAAGACGCTGTTGTTTTTGGAAGTAGCCTTCGTTATTGTAAAGAATTCTTTTCACAGGTTCTCCTAAAACAATGTGTTTCTGAACGATTTCTCGAGCATTTTCAAGTGTCACACATTGGTAAAGATAGTCTCCAGGGTCAACAAGTACTGCCGGACCAACAGAGCATGTACCTATGCATCCAGTTCTGGCAACTTTACAAATGTTTTCAACACCAAATTCTTTTACCGCATCTTCAAAGGCTTTAAGCACTTTAAATGCGCCAAACGGTACACAACCGCTTGAGCAGCAAACATTAATGCGGTACTTGTAGGCTCTTTGGAACTCGTTTTCTTGTTCAGCTATTTTCTGTATATCAGACAGTTTCGTCTTTTATACCTCCAAGTGTATTTTTGATTTTACTAATCACAATCTCTTTGGTTGCTTTGCCAATGACTTGATCATCTATAATAATGGCTGGTGCCATTGCGCAGGCTCCAATACACCGTGTAAATAGAAGCGACAGTTTGCCGTCAGCTGTTGAACCGCCTCTTTTAAGGTTGAACTCTTTTTCTATAGCCGCTATGATTTGCTCTACACCTTTTACGTAGCAGGCTGTTCCTAAACATGCTGTAACTATATGTTCGCCTGGTTTTCTCATTTTGAAGAAACTGTAAAATGTGGTCACGCCATAAACATGACTTGGCGGCAAATTTAGTGATCCTGCAATATCCATGAGTAGGTTGCGGTCAAGATAACCATAAATTTCTTGGGCACTGTGCAAAATTTCCAAGAGTGCACTTTCTTGGTAATTATGTTCTTTTAGAACTTTTTCAAGTCGTATTCGCCGATTATCACTTGTAGCCAAACAGTGTGGTCTCCAAATAGTAATTTAACACTGTTAATTAGATGGTAGATTCTTTAAAAATGTATTGTGCTTTAAAAATGATGGATAATGAATGACTGTTTTAACTGAAAACATTACCAAAAACAGAAAAAGTCGTCTATACTGCTTGCTATATGCGGTTATATACGGCCTTTAGGCGTTCTTTGTTGGAAATAGTGGGGAACTCTTATCTAATAGTCACATTACACAAGTGTAAATAGCTTTCATTAACTGAGAGGGGCATGAAGTGGTCAACGACAAATACTGGAACGAAAAAATCGAAACCCTGCCAAACGAAGAAATAAAAAAACATCAATTACAGAAACTCAAGGAACAAGTAAAATATTGCTACGCTAACAGCGTATTTTATCACAAAAAATTTGATAGCATCGGATTAAAACCCGAAGACATCAAATCACTTGATGACCTTAAAAAAATTCCCTTCACAGTAAAGGCTGATTTAAAAGAAAATTATCCCTACGGTATGGTAGCTGCAAATCCCGATGAAATCGTTGAGATTCATGCTTCTAGCGGAACAACCGGTGACCAAATAGTAGGTGCTTACACCAAAAACGATATGGATATTTGGCAAGAACTTATGGCTCGATCCATCTATACTGCCGGTGGACGACCACAAGATGTTATCCAAATCGCCTACGGCTATGGTTTATTTACAGGTGGTCTTGGTTTTCATTACGGGGTCCAAAAACTTGGTGCACGTGTTGTTCCCATCAGTGGAGGTATGACACAACGTCAAATAAAACTCATGAAAGACCTTGACGTAACAATTCTTGCTTGCACTCCCAGTTTCGCCGTTTACCTTGCAGAAACTATGATTCAAGAAGGTATAGTTCCACAAAAAGACCTTAAACTTAAACGAGGTATCTTCGGCGCTGAGACTTGGTCTCACCAAATGAGGCAAAGAATTGAAAAAGAACTTGGCATTGAAGCTTTTGACATTTATGGGTTAACTGAACTTTATGGCCCCGGTGTCTCGGTGGAATGCTCTGAACATGATGGTTTACATGTTTGGGAAGACCATTTCATAGTTGAAACTATCAATCCAGATACGGGTGAGTCTTTGCCAGATGGACAAGAAGGCGAATTGGTTTTCACTGCGTTAGATAAAACTGGATTGCCCATTCTTCGTTACCGTACATGTGACATCTCAAAAATTATCCGCGAAAAATGTGTTTGCGGACGTACTCATGCCCGAATGTTGCGTGTCACAGGCAGATCTGATGATATGCTAATTGTCCGTGGAGTAAACGTGTTTCCTTCACAAATAGAGTTTGCCATAATGCAGTTTCCTGAACTTGCTGCACAGTACCTAATTGTTCTTGACCGCCCAGGCGCACTTGATACTTTCCTTGTTAAGGTTGAACTAACTGAGCACACTCAGAAAAATACCCAACTTGACATAAAACAGCTTAAACACAACATACAACAAAAAATTTATATTATTACCGGGTTATCAGCCGATATTGAGGTTGTTAACCCAAATGAGCTGCCAAGAACAGAGGGAAAAGCAAAAAGAGTACTAGATTTACGTAAAGGTAAAATGTAAAGGTGAGTTTATGTCTTCAAAGATTGCCGTAAATAAGCCGGGTAGTTTTGTTTTATTTAATGGCGATGAAGCAGTTGCACGAGGCGCAGTTGAGGCTGGACTTAAGGTTGCAGCTGCATACCCTGGAACGCCATCTACTGAAATCTTGGAAACCCTCTCTCAAGCCGCCAAAACTTTAGGTTTTTATGCTGAATGGAGTGTTAACGAAATTGTTTCTACAGAAGTTGCAGCCGGTGCATCTATGGCGGGTGCAAGAGCGCTTGTCTCCATGAAACACGTTGGGTTAAACGTTGCCTCAGACGCTGTAATGACCCTTGCGTACACCGGTGTCGAAGGCGGTTTAGTGATTGTAGTTTGCGATGATCCGGCGTTACATAGCAGTCAAAACGAGCAGGATACTCGCTATTTTGCGGTTCACGCTAAATTGCCTTTACTTGATGCTGGAAACCCTCAAGAAGCTCTACACATGGCGCGCGAAGCCTTCTACATAAGTGAATGTCTTCATCTTCCAATTATTCTGCGATTAACCACTAGAGTAGCCCATGGGAAAGCTAAAGTGCAACTTGGTGACTTTCAAGAACTCAAACATAACGTTTCTTTTGATAAGAACGGCTCCCGTTGGGTAATGGTACCTGCAAACGCACTTCGACAACATAGAGTTTTAGAAGAAAAGCTAATTGAAGCAAAACAGATTGCTGAAACTTCACAGTTCAACAAAATCGAAGATAACAACTCTGAAATAGGTATAATCGGCAGTGGTGTAGGTTACTATTATGCACGAAGTGTGCTTGACACTAAAAAATTTTCTTGGCTAAAACTTGGATTTGTACACCCATTCCCATCAGAGATTGTTAAAGAATTTGCTTCAAAAGTCAAACAACTAATAGTAATTGAGGAACTTCGTCCATTTATTGAAGAAAACCTCCAACGCCTAAAAATCAATGTAACCGGAAAAACAACTCTCGCCCTTGGTGAAATCGGTGAATACACCCCTGACCGTGTACGCGAAGCCTTCGCAAAGCTGGGCCTAACTGAAAAACCCTCCGCTCCCACAGTTCTGGATTTACCCCCAAGAAGTCCAAACCTTTGCCCCGGTTGTACACACCGTGCCTTCTATTACGCTCTTAACTCTGTCAATCAGCACATAACTTGTGATAGCAGCAAATGTATTGGCTGCCGGACTTGTGAGCGCGTTTGCTCTTTTGAAAAGGAAAAAATTTCTAATCCTGCTAAATCAAGAATCCACGTTATCCGCACTGATCAAATCAGCAACACTGCAACTGCATGCCAAGCCTGTCTTGATGCCCCTTGCATTGCTTCCTGCTCACATGGTGCACTTTCTAAATCCGTTAAAACCGGTACAATTTTTGTTGCCGAAAACAAATGCATAGGATGTGGCCAATGTATTAAATCCTGCCAGTACCATGCCATAACCTTGGATTCAAGCAAAAACCATGTCCTTATATGCGATACCTGCCAAGGTGACCCCACATGCGTCAAACATTGTCCCAAACATGCGTTGACACTAGTAGGTCAATCAAACGATAAAATCGTTACAGGCGACATAGGCTGCTACACTCTTGGTGTTTTACCTCCATTGAACACTATTCAAACATGCCTCTGTATGGGCGGTGGCATCTCACAGGCTGCAGGAATGATTCACGCGGGTGTCAAAGACAAAGTCTTCGCAGTACTTGGCGACTCCACATTTTTCCATGCAGGCATGCCTGGACTACTAAACATTGCATACAACAAAGCTAATGTTTGCGTTATCGTTTTGGACAATCGCATCGTGGCAATGACTGGACATCAGCCAACACCTGCTTCAGGAAAAACTGCAATGGGTGACAATGCTAAAATTGTAAGTATCCAAGAGATCGCCAAAAGCATTGGAATAGATAAAGTCATAACCGTAGACCCCTATGACATTAAAGCCACAACAGAAGCCATCCGCGAAGCCATGATATATGACGGCCCAAACGTTATCATTGCCCAACGTGCTTGCCCACTTTTAACTGAGCCATCTAAACGTGACTTACCACGAGAAATCACAGATAAATGCGGCTCCTGCGGAGTATGTACAACAAAATTTGGTTGCCCAGCAATCACACAAAACAGCGGCAGAGCAGAAATCGACCCAACCTTATGTAACGGTTGTGGCGTATGTGACATGGTCTGCCCTCATAAAGCCATAAGGAGAAAACTCTAATGAAACTTGATCTTATCTTCACAGGTGTCGGCGGCCAAGGCGTTGTAGTTTTAAGTGATATTTTCTGTGAAGCTGCAATACTTGACGGCTTTGATGTAACTAAAGCAGAAATCCACGGCATGGCCCAACGCGGCGGCTCAATTGTAGCTTTTGCAAGACTAAGCGAAAAAGTTGAATCACCTCTAATCGAAACCGGCAAAGCCGATGCCATTATAGGCTTCGAAATCTTAGAAACCGCCCGCTCACTACCAATGCTAAAACCGAACGGCACAGTAATTGTAAACACCAAATACATACCACCCCGTATCTTCTCAAAAAATGTTAAACCAAAAACAAAACAGGAACTTCTTGACATAATCAAAACCAAAGCCCAAATTGTCCATGAAGTAGACGGCTCAGGCATCGCAAAACAAGTAGGCAACAATCTAGTCGTTAACACTGTTTTACTAGGCGCATTATCAGCGTTACCAAACATGCCAATTAAACGCGAATCCTTAGAAAAAGCAATGATAAGCAGACTAAAAGAAAAATATCTAGACGTTAACCTGCAAAGCTTCGAGCTTGGTAGACAAAGCGTTTTGAAGTAAACCCAAAATGCAAAACATAACTAATGTCAACTTGGTATACAAATACTGAAATCAAGATGTTACCCTTTTAAGGTTTTAACGCCTGTACAGAAAACAAACATACACATTTTTCCACTATAGTACAACAGCTACTTCTTGTTATAGTAAGCCACTTAAGGTTAGTTTTAGTAGACAACAAAACCCCATTTTATACAATGTATCTATTAAATGCGCAAAATAATTGTAGTTTTCTTTTCAGATGTTACATGCAAGAAATCTGTTTTACTGATAGGCGATTGTTTGTTTACCAAAAAAAGTAATTACCCGGCTGCAAATATTTTTATGTAAGCTTTACGCTGTTCACAGTGCTGGGGTGGCCGAATCGCTGAGGCGGTAGCCTGCAGAGCTGCTTTATATGGGTTCAATTCCCATCCCCAGCTCTTTGGCATGAATCCACATACTTTTTACAAGGATGACATTTTGCGTTTACATCGTACGTTG
>WRJX01000104.1 GCA_009778385.1 Candidatus Bathycorpusculum sp.
ATTGCTCTTTTCCACACTTTGGGCACTTCATAACTATTCTGCATACAAAAGGTTAAACTGTTTTATAATCCTTTTTACAACACTCTCCGAGCTTGATAGCAGAATAGACAAAGACCTTGCAGAAGAAGACCTATACGATGCAATTGATTGTGCATGCAATGACGGAGCAGAAGAAACAAAAATGCGATACTAGCATATGTTCCAATAATTGAGTAGGGAAAGAATCGAAATGACGATGTTGTCCCTCCTCAAGAAGACACCAGACATAAGTACGAGAGACTTAGCAAGGAAGGCTGGATGCAGTGCAACTAAAGCTCGTTATTACAAAAACGTTGCAGTTCGTCATGGATGGATAGAGGGGACATCAACAGTGAAGGGTAAAGATGGAAAACTTTACGATGTAACCAAAACGGGAATCGTGTCTGATTCTGGAGCGTGTCAGGTGCGCACCGCGCGCACGTGTGATAATAAAATACGACTGCCAGAAGAGGAACAGCTAAGACTCGACCACAACCCAGTAACAATCAAAGATTGGTGACTCATCCATTAAATAGTAAATCAAGCACATGAGCCACCATTGACAGTTCTGAAGAGAAATACAACATCTAAAGCCCCTGAACAAAGTTCTACATCACACATCAAGTTTCTTACTCTCCAGAAGACAGCAATGACTCACAAAGCAAGCTTGCAGTGAATAGAGAGACAAACACTGTAGACTAAAACTATTACTAATAACAATAAGACTACTCTCTATAAGTGACTACTCAAAAGATACTAAACACTATAGAGACAATCTCTGACTAATGTCATTACCCTCTTTTATGAAAACAGTCTTTAATGATTATGTAGATAACAATGAATAGTGGGGCAGCATCATGAACATTTTAAACAGGATTAAGAAGGCATTAGGATATACAACAAAAACAGTTGATACCCCTAAAGCAACAATTACTGTAGTCGATGGTAAAGCATCAGTAGTTAAGATTGATAGTGTAGGTACAGAGTTTACTACCACAACAAACGTTAAGGCAACAGTAAAGAAGACAGAAAACATCAAACACAAGAAGACAGTGATGTTTGATGATGACGATGAAGAATTTGAAGACACCACACAAAATGAAGTAGAAGCTGGAGAATATTACTTCTAAGTTTTCATGTGACTAAGTCGGTATGGCTTAATCATTCCATGAAAGAAACTTTGTTAATTTTTAAGACAAACATAGAAGGTGGAAACAGACAGAACCACAAAGAACAGTATAGAGAGAGGATAAGACATCATAAGTTGGTACGGTCCACTGAATGGAGAAAGTATCACGGAATTAAAGAACAAACTTATTCCTAATGATTGTCCATAGATGAATGCATGCTTAACACTCACATCAGTGAGAAGCGTGTAAAAGCTGTAAACAAATGCAAAGAAAATGTAATATGTAACAAATGCTGTGAATAGTTTAGTTTTTCTGTTCATTTCTAATCAGTCCTAATATACACTTTTTATGTTTTTCAAATCTAACTCAACATTGTAACTCTTTGTCACACTTTCAAGTTTTACGTCCTTAACGTTCAATACTTATTGTAATTAATAGTTTTGCATCTTAAGTTTCTATACACTAAACAAAGTCTTCTCTAAGTTTTCTTGGATAGACAACACTTGACTACTAAATGATTTCATGTCCTCAGCAAGGTAATGTCTACAGAATACACTCTTAGGAACTCTACCTGACAGGACATCAATAAGTTCAGAGATTATGTTATGTTTTCTTAGGTAAGTGTTATTGTAACTTCTGAGTTCTTTAAGTCTAATCTTAATTTTATGCCTTATGAATCTACAATGAATAGCATTGTAAGTTACTGGTTGACTGTTACATATTTCATTGATAAAATGTTGGGATACAAAACTGATGTAAGCATTCTTTGTGTTCCTAAGAAAAACTTTACCATACCTAAAATGTTCTAAAACATGCATGTCCTCATTATAGTATTCTCCAAGTTTTCCACTATTGTTTAGATTGATTATCATGTTAAAAGATTCTATTCCCTCACCCTTCCTTAGACCAGTCACAGCCAAGAATCTAAGGAACAAAAATTCATTGACGCTAAGATATGGATGTATCTCTTTGATGTAATCTGGAAGAGTATCATGTTTATGGTTAAAGATTGCAAGAAACCCGTTAAAGGCTGTATCTTCTGTAGTCCACTTGATGCCATAATTCTTTAACTTAGCCTTATACACATCATAGCAACCAAGATACTTAGATAAACAAATCATTGCCTTCATGATGTTCCTCCTTTTAGACTCTTGCAGTAAAAGAAACTTGGATGGGTTAGTTAGAAACTCATAGTATTTCTTGGTATAATTCAACTGAGCCTTAGCATATTTCTTGTTGGGATATCTCTTAGATAGATACAACTCATAATCTGCTAAGTTGGGAATCAAACTACTGGGAATAACACTGTTTAATTCGAGCTTGTTATTGGCGGACGAGGAGGGATTTGAACCCTCGACCCCCAACTTAGGAGGCTGGTGCTCTATCCGACACCCCTAAGCTACAACTCTCGACCCCATTAGAGCCAAGCCAAAATAGCCAGATGGATGCATCCGTACTGAGCTACTCGCCCACTTTTCATATTTAGCACTGAGTAAGTTCATTGGGCGTTATAACTTTAACGTTCAACCGGTCAAGTAATTACAAGTTTCAAAATAACTACTTACAGACTTTTTTTATGGCGAGTTTAAATAGGTCCAAAAAATAATCAAATTCTCTTCCAGCTAATCACCTAATAAGTTAATTAGGCAAAAGGTTTTTCATTTCACTTCAATGAAAACTTCTTTATGAGGTTTAGCTAAGAGTAATATGGAAAGTTTGCATCTTTGCCATATATTCTTCGAAAAGTACACAAACGAAATTATCACATACCCATTGATACCAATGTAAAACATGTATTTATAAGGAGAATTGTGGGCGTTTTGTGACAGCATAATATTATATTTAATGTAGAGAACAATATTTTGTGCCAAGTTGAGGAACACGCTCTACGGTGGCATTGTTAACTAGTTTCAAAAACTGCTAATGATAAATTTGGCGATTGTATCAAAAAAGGAGTCAATAGTAGAGTAGTGAAACAAGTCTTTGCGTGCGTGGGGTTTAGGCTCAACTTGGCAACCTATTTTTAATAGAAGAAATGTTGCCATTAGTTTGTTGTATAGTAATCGCTTTAGCCTCACACGTTAATCTTTGTTAGAAAGTTTGTGTGGATAGTTTATTTAGAGAAGTGTTTTCCAAAATAAAAAATATCGCAGGCAAGTTAGTGTAACCACTGATAGCTGTAAAATAGAAGGAGGCAAAATATTTTGCTTAACTGTAGAAATTGTTATGCAGGTGTTTCTGGGTACTGTTTAAGCCAGATTCTTTTAGCATCGTGAAGTAAGCGGGTAATTTCAGACTGATATTTTTCGAAGTTGTTTACTTCAACATGTTGAACACACTTGTTCTTTTCTTTTATACCATGACTTTTTAGAAACATTGAATCAAGTGAAACTCCCAAAGCGAATTCTACGTCTACATGACCATTTGCGTGGGTTAACCAAACAAAGTCTTTTCCATCAAGAACATATGTAATATTACCGCGCCGGATGATTTCTGTTGCTTCCGGAATAATACTTTGAATCAAGCTTTGAATTTTCTGGGTTGTTTGCCGCTGCGTTTCATCAAGACTTTCTAAAACTTCTTCAAGGGTCCTTTTTTTGTTGTTTCCCATAAATAATAATTGATAATACCGGCTTTAAAACATTCATAAAAAACCGCATCATCGGCTACGCCGATGCTGGAAGAATTATGAACACACAAAATGTTTTCATGAGAAATCAAAATACCCAACAACCCAATACATACTCCAATACACAACATAAAAAAACATAGACTGTTGGAAGCGTAACATAAAAGGAGATTAAATATTGTTGGAAGCGAAAACAAAAATAAGTTGTAGGTCACTTTTCATTGGCGATACTTATGCTTAAAGACTTCAACCTGTTAGCTTCAACAGCTCGTGGAAATGAACGTGCCATGGTTAACGAAATTTTGTTTCTGCTAAAAAACCATCTTGGCGACCAAGAAGCGGTAGCAGTTAAAACTGGTGTACGGGGCATTATTGTTGCTAAAACCAGCTTGAATCCCTATGAGGTTGTTGAAAAGTTTCATAGCTTACTTAGTGAGCGCCCTTACGAGTTTCGATTCGCGTTACGTATTATGCCAATTGAGCGTGTTGTGCCAACGGATTTGGAGTCAATAAAACAGGTGGCTTTTGAGCTTGCATCTCGTATTGGCGAAAATGAAACATATCGAATTACAATTGAAAAACGGTTTACCACACTTCATTCAACAGATATTATTTCTGCAGTTGCTACCGAAATTCAACGTAAAGCAGACATGAAAAACCCAAACAAAATCTTGCTCATCGAAGTAATGGGTGCTGTAACGGGAATTTCATTGGTTAACCCCGATGGGATTATATCAGTTATGAAAGAAAAGATGATTTAAAGCTTTGTAGCTAACAAAGCAACCTTTTCAATTACTAAATCTACAAGAGCCAAATCATCGCCTCTACTTTTTGCTGCCACTTCAATCATTGACGGGGTTATGTTAAAGGCTTGCTTGATTTGACTGGACTTTTTTGGCGTTAAATCCAACACGGCATCACAAGGTTCTGCTTGCAAACTAACAGATAAATCATTAAGGGCAGCTTTAACCTGTTTAGCATTTTCCCCGATTATAGTTACTGCCATCTCAGATATATCAGATTTTAAGCCGATTATTTGAAGTGCCTTCTGTATCTGATGCTGTGATGAAGCATACAACAGGGTTTCCATTGCCAAGCTCTTTGAAAAGTTGGTATGGTTTTTAAATGCATAGAGTGCATTTAGAACAGCAAAGTAGAGATGTTCATGGGTAGCAATTAAGGTAGAATTAAAGAATTGAATCCAAACTTTTTGTGGTTTGGCTTTACGGTTATCTTTGAGGTAAGCATCTGCCTGTTTAAATGAGATCTCTTTAAATCCTGTGATTTCAGCATAAAAATTGAATTCTTCAAAGAAATGTATCATCAGGTTGTGGCTCCTACAAGGTTTTAAGAATCTGTTCAAAAAGTTGTTTAGGCAAGCCAGCTTTAACTAGTTTAGCAAATTCATTATTTGCGGCTCGTTTGTCGTTATGTTTTTGAAGTATACTTTGTAGGGTTTCTTTGATTTCCCATGGAAAGACTACCCAATTGTTGGTAGTTTTCTCAACGTAGTCCGGTGGAATTTGGGTTGTTGTTTTTGTGTATAAGGTGGCAATTTTTATTTCTGTTGCACCTTTTTCGGTAAGGTGTTGTTTTGCGATTTTTAGGCTTTGTCCTGAGTCAGAGATGTCATCGACTATAAGGATTTTTTTGCCGTTTACTGGAACAGTTAGAGGTTGCTTAAGTGTAGGTTGTATGTTTGGTTGAGCTATATCTAGGTAGAATTCGATTCTGATTGTGGTGGTAATTTGGGTTTTAAGTAGGTCTGTTAGGATGCTTGCGGGGATTATACCGCCTCGGGCTATACCGACTATGATGTCGGGTTGATAACGATTTTTATGGATTTTTTCTGATTGTTCTAGTAGCATTTCGTATATTTGGTTCCATGTTGGTACTTCGTATTCAATGGGGTTTGCCAAGGATTTGCCTCATATGTGGATATCTTAGCTGGTTATAAAAGGATGCTTTGGAGGATGGATGGTTATACAGGCATTTGGCACTGAAAAAGGCAAACGCAAATAAGGAAGTTATTGCTATTAATATCCAAATAAAAATTGTTACTATTCAGTAAACGTTTAAGCACACTCGAAAACCGACTTATTCCCATATTTTGCTTATTCGTTTATAAATGTAACAAAAGATATATAAATAAAGCGTCTGCAGACATATATCGTAATTTGAAATACAGCCTTTAAATTAAGCTGAAGATACGCATATAGTAAGTATAAAAAATCAGGTCGTGAAAGTAAAGATATGAAAAGTAATGAAATTGAAGAAAAAGTTAAACATATCCTAACAAACCCAAAATTTTCAGCAATAAAAACGGTTCTTGAAAAAGACCACGCCATCGACTGTCTACTACTGCTCTACATGGACAAAGGAAAATGGAAAGATGCCAAAGAATTCATGAGACAAAACAAACTCACACTAAGCGATGGCACATTCAGAGCTCGAATGATTGAAATCGAAAGCCTAGGCCTAGCCAAAAGTGGACGCATAGACCCTCTAAAGAAATACTACCTCAAAACAGAATTAGGCGAAAAAGTAGCAAAGCTTCTAATCGAACTCTTCGACGAATTAGAAGCCTAACCTTTCTTTTTTATTGTCTCTATCGGCTCTCTAAAACAGAAGCTTTTTCTATTCTCTAAAACCTATTTTGTTTTCACCCTTTTTTATTGCCCATCTTTAGTTTATCAAATTATCTCAGGATCTTGAGTGTATGTTTTAAAATAAATTGGAAAAACATAATCGCTATTTTCAGCCATATGAATTCAACAGGGAAAATTAAGTAGCAGAATAGAGACTTAATTTTCTGTACACTAGTTTTGGCATTAAATTAGCATAACCTTATATTTTGAGTTTGAGCTTCCTTGCTTTAGAGGAACCTGACAATGCATAAAAAACTTCTAATCCCCGGACCAACAGAAGTTAGTAAAGAAATTCTAGAAGAACAAGCTCGTTATCTTATAGGTCATCGAGAAAAAGAGTTCTCGACAATGTATGGAGGAATCACTGATAAATTAACCAAATTCTTCCAGTTAACACCAGACATCAAACCAACTATAACCACTGGGTCAGGCACATTATGGTTTGATATTGTAGCTAGAAGTGTAGTAAAACAAAAGGCGCTCGCATGCGTAAATGGCGCTTTTTCAAAAAGAGCGGCTCAAACACTTCAGGCATGTGGCAAAGAAACCGATATACTTGAAGTAGAAATGGGTAAAGCCATTAAGCCAGATATGGTTGCAGAAAAACTTGAAAATGGTGGATATGACACCGTCACCATCTGTCATAATGAAACATCCACGGGTGTTCGTAGCCCCATTAAAGAAATTGCACAAATGATACGCAAGGACTATCCAGATGTCATCTTAGCAGTTGATGCAGTATCATCATTAGCTGGAGATAAGCTTATTCCTTCAGAGATCGGTTGTGATGTTATATTTAGTTCTACACAAAAATGCTTTGCTTTGCCGCCAGGCTTAGCAATTGGGCTAGTCAATGACCGCGCGATTGAGCGGGCAAAAACAGTGCCAAACCGTGGTGCATATACGGACATGGTTGATATTTTTGAGTTTGAAAAAAAACATCAAACACCATTTACACCAAACATAAGTTTACTATATGCACTAGACAAGCGTATGGATCTTTTGCTTGCTGAAACCTATGACAAAGTCTATCAACGTCATCTTGACATGGCAAACTATACACAAGAATGGGCAAAGAAACACTTTGCAATGTTCCCAGAACAGGGTTATGAATCAATCACTGTTAGCTGCATAAATAACACTCAAAATAAAGACATTGGAGCATTGAGCCAACAACTTGCAGAAAGAGGTTACCTGATTTCCGCAGGTTATGGTAAACTGGCAGATAAAACCTTCCGCATTGGCCACATGGGTGAATGGAATCTTGAGGGTATAAAACAGGTTATCAGCCTAATTGATGAGATTTGGAGAATTGGTAAGTGACCTTTAAAATTCTCATAAGTGACAAAATCTTTGAAGACGGAATAAAAATACTGCAGGAAAAAGGCTACCAAGTTACAACTGCTTGGAATGTGCCTAAAGCTGAACTCTCAAAAATAATCGCTGACTATGACGTTTTAATTGTCAGGTCAGCAACCAAAGTCAAAGGCGAACTTTTAGCTAATGCAAAAAATCTCAAAGTTATAGCCAGAGTAGGCGAAGGTCTTGACAATGTTGACTTTCAGAAAGCAAACGAAATGGGTATAAAAGTTGTAAACACGCCACACGTTAGCTATATGAGTGTAGCCGAATTGGCGTTAGGCTACATAATTGCTCTTGCAAGAAACATTGTACAGGGCACAATAAGCATGCGTGAAGGCAAATGGGAAAAAGAACAATTCATGGGTAATGAAATAAACGGAAAAACACTTGGCATAATTGGTTGTGGCTATATTGGCAGAACAGTAGAACGTTTTGCCATACAAATGGGCATGAAAGTAATAGCAGTTGAAGAATGCGTACATG
The DNA here is from genome assembly GCA_009778385.1 of Candidatus Bathycorpusculum sp. GTDB lineage: Archaea > Thermoproteota > Bathyarchaeia > Bathyarchaeales > Bathycorpusculaceae > Bathycorpusculum. The sequence continues at coordinate 8,271 of WRJX01000104.1, forward strand.
ACCGATTTGTGCCTTTAGATGAAATGTTACCTCAAGCAGATTTTATCACAATTCACGTACCACTTAGTCCATTAACTAAATACATGATTTCCACTAAAGAGTTTGAAAAAATGAAAAATGGCGTCATGATTGTTGACTGCTCCCGTGGGGGAGTAATTAATCAAGAAGCCTTGTATCAAGCGTTGGTTTCAGGCAAAGTTAAAGCAGCCGCACTTGACGTTTTTGAGGAAGAACCACCAAAGAACAGCAAGCTACTTACTTTAGCTAATGTTATTGCTACTCCACATATTGGTGCTCAAACTGAAGAGGCACAGTTAAAGGCTAGTGTGCAGATAGCTAACCGAGTTATTGAAGTCTTAGAAAAACAGTGAGCGGACCCCCTTTGGTTGACGTAAGACCGTTTAAAGCTATAAAGTACACATCTAAAGCTGGCAACCCAGAAATGTTAGTTACTCAGCCGTATGATAAAATTGACCCTGAAATGCAAAAAGAATACTATGAAAAATCACCCTACAATTACTGCCGCCTAATTCTACCAATAGAAATAGACAAGTACCAAATTGCACAACAACGCATCATACAGTGGCTAAAAGACGGCATAATGGAACATACATCACACCCGGCAATGTTTGTTTCACGACAAGAGTACAGTATCAACGGAAAAAAACTTGCACGCACGGGCTTAATTGCTGCCTTACGGTTGTATCCTTACAACGAAAACATGGTTTTCCCACATGAATTTACGCATTCAGCACCAAAAGCAGACCGGTTAAACATGCTACGAACTGTGCAAAAAGACCTTGAACAAGTTTTTCTAATGTACCCAGACACCGAGAGTAAAACAATTGACTTCTTTAAAGAAGTGGCTAAAACTACACCTTTTGTTAAAGTTACTGATCCAGATGACGTAGAGCACACCATTTGGGAAATTACCGATTCTGAAAAAATTCAATTCATTCAACAGGTATTAAGTGAAAAAAGAATGGTCATAAATGATGGCCACCATCGATATGAAAGCGCTCTTGCTTACCGTGATGAAATGCGTGCCAAAGGTGATTTGAGCGATGATTCAGCGTTTAACTTCCATATGTGTTACATGGTACCTGTACAGGATGAAGGCTTAGTAATTTTACCAACACATAGACTACTTAAAGAAGTTAAGATAACATCTGAGATTATGGAAGAATTCAAACGTTACTTCACGGTTACCGATGTAGCACCGAATGTTGAGGCTTTAGATAATTACCTTTCAAACCACATCAGTGAACATGCTTTCTGTGTTTATGACGGAAAAAACGCCTACGGTTTAACAATGAAACATGAAGAAAGCGTTTATCAATTTGTTAACACTCACACATCAAAAGAAACTAAAATCTTTGATGTTGTTATTCTCCGGGATATTGTATTTAAAACTATTCTGAAAACTGGCGAGTTAAAAATCGATGAAAACATTATCTATGTGCGATGGATCAAAGCAGCCATAGAGAAAATAAACCGTGGAGAAGCCAGTGTGGCATTTCTTGTAAACCCAATCAGCGCCAAAGCCGTTTCGGAACTTGCATTACAACATGAACGCTTACCAGAGAAAAGCACAGATTTTTACCCTAAACCATTATCAGGCCTTATGATGATGGACATTTCAGCGTCTGAAAAACTTTTTTCTTTTTTGTAAGTAATTTAACATTTCATTAATTAGCAATAACAGCAGAGAAAACACGACTTAAAAATGAAAAAGAAAATTTTAATAACTGAATTAAAAATTGCTGTTATGCCATACAATATCAAAATTAGATACCATATTAGCCTCTATATGAAAGGTCATTAATGGTTGCTTCCCTATGCCAACATAACGCTTAATTAAATCTACAACAATACCTTCTTAAAAAGAAAAAGAAGGTTAAAAAATATTGAGTACCCAAAAGCAAAATAATTTAGAAATTAAAAAATATGTTGCCGAATTAATTGGAACATTAATACTCGTTTTAGCAGGTTGTGGTAGTGCAGTACTTGCAGGCTGGAATTTTGGATACTTAGGTGTGTCTTTAGCCTTTGGTCTTTCAGTACTAGTAATGGCTTATACAATAGGCAGTATTTCAGGTTGCCACATTAACCCAGCCGTTTCAATATCTATGTTAGCTGCTGGAAAATTAAGCATTAAAGATACTATATTCTATGTTCTTTTCCAATGCATAGGCGCAACAATAGGAGCAGGCATACTTTATTCAATTGTAACAGGCAGCCTACCCTTTGTAGGTAACACAACAATAACCAGTTTAGCGCAAAACGGTTATGGACGCGCTTCACCAGGAGGTTATCCACTTGTTGCAGCATTTGCCGCTGAAATAATTTTCACGTTCATTTTCGTTCTTGTTATTCACGGCGCAACAAGCAAGAAGGCACCAAAAGGCTTTGCAGGAATAGCAATTGGGCTTGCTTTAACATTAGTTCACCTTGTTTTAATACCAATAACTAATGCCAGCGTTAACCCAGCTAGAAGCTTAGGCCCAGCATTGTTTGTTGGTGGTTTAGCAATAGAACAACTTTGGTTGTTTTTTGTTGCCCCAATAATTGGCGGATTACTTGCTGCAGGCGTATGGAGAATAATAACTGACGAAGAGACTCAAAACCAAACTACCATAACTGAGGAGACCTACGAACCATTAGTTGGAACAACAAAATACCCCCGTACAGAACAAGTTATGGAGCAAACTGCACCTGAAACAGAGAAAATGACATTACGAACAGAGCGGTAGTTTACAGCATTGTGGAACAGAGTAATAATCCTGTTCTGCAAAAGTAAACTTAAGGGCACTAACCCTTTTTTCTCTATTTGTTAACAGTTAACGTGATTCTATAAACCCAAACCAATGACATGAATACATAAGCTGAATTAGTGATATGCTATACAAAATGAACTGGCATATTGAGGCTTTGTTATAATTAAACAATAAACTAAAAGTGAGTGGTGCCCAACTCTTTTTTAGAGGTTAGGGATTATTTTGTGTATTTTATTGGTTGGCGTTTAAATTTTTTCTTGCAGATTATGCTACAGAAATGATAGGTTTCGCCTTCGTAAGTAATTTTGAACTTAGCAGTATTCTCGTCTAGAACCATACCGCAGACTGGGTCTCTAAATGACATTCTCTGAGTTAAACCTCAGGGAAGATTATACTTGCAACCATTTATGGGTAGTGGTGAAACAAGAACAAAGCTCCAAAGAAACAAACAGACTTTAAACTTATGCAAGTTAGTAACACTTCGTTTACAGATGAATTATCCATAGATTACTTAATAGCACAAATTTAGAGCATTAAACCATAAGATGTAACTAAATTAATAATGTAAAGAGAGAATCAAATGCTGTTTGTAGGGGACCGATTGGAGTATTTGCCAAAACAAAGCATACCAGCACTGGTCAATAACGGACTATCAAGTGGGTACAAAAGTTACTGAAAAATGTGGCTATCTTTTTCCAGAAAAGACAGCAAAAATGTGTGACCAACTCTGATTTTAAGAAAAGAGTGGTTTTTAGTAGAAGCTTTGAATTGGTGAATCGTCTGGTCCGGCTTTGTCTTTGTTAGATTTAATTTCTTCAATGCGTGTTTTGGTTAAGGATTTAATATTGTGAAAATTGCTTAGTTCGCCATAGCTGACAAGGGTTATTGCTGTTCCTTCAGTGCCTTTACGTGCTGTTCTGCCGATTCTGTGGAAGTACACTGGAGGATCGTTGGGTACGTCATAGTTGATGATGTGGGTAATCCCTTGGATGTCTAATCCTCTTGCTGCGACATCGGTTGCAACCAGTAAACTGAGTCTGCCAGTTTTGAAGTCATTGATTGCACGGTCACGTTGTGCTTGTGTGAAACCGGCGTGAAGGGCTTGAACACGGAAGCCTTTTCGGTTCATCTGATCAGAAACCCGGCTGGTATCTCGACGGGTTCTACAGAATACAATGGCTTTCTCTACCCCGTCTTGACGTAAAATGTTGCATAATGCTTCGAATTTGCCGTTTTGGTTAATAACAGTATAGAATTGTTTCATTTGGGTAACTGCAATTTCGTCTTTGCTTACCAGTATTTGCTCAGGGTTTTTCATGTATTTGTTACATACACGCATAACAGGGGCATCTATGGTTGCGCTAAATAAGCTTGTTTGTCTGTCACGTGGTGTTTTATAGAGGATGTATTCAACGTCTTCCATGAAGCCCATGTCAAGCATACGGTCAGCTTCATCTAACACAACAATTCTAACCGAAGCTAAGTTAAGTACACGACGCTTCATTAGGTCAATTATTCGTCCAGGGGTACCTACAACGATGTGGATATTGCCGCTTAAAGCATGAATTTGTTTGTTAATTGATTCGCCACCATAAACGGGTAAAACACGGATTTTTGCGTATTTACCAAATTTAGATAGATTATCAGCTACTTGAACAGCTAACTCGCGTGTTGGAACTAAAATTAGACCCTGAATGCCTTTAACATTAGAGTCTAAACGTTGAATCATTGGTACACCAAAAGCAGCGGTTTTACCTGTTCCAGTTTGTGCTTGCCCAATAACATCTTTACCTTCAAGCAAGGGCATTATTGCTTGAGCTTGAATAGGAAAAAGAGTTTCAAACCCTAACTCGTTTAAACTTTTCAAAACTTCCCTACTTATAGGTAAGTCTTTAAATGATTGTACTTGCAAACTATTTTTTCTCCTGCCACAGAATCATTCATGTCATAGTTTTTGAGCCCAGGAGCTTATGATTATACATGAGTTAATGTGACACTTTCATCACTTTGGAGCAGGGAATATAAAAAGATTTGTAAATCTGAAAGAGGAACTGAACATAAAATAATCGATACAAATTTAATTTCCCAATAAAAACGCTAAATTATCCACCCAAACAAACATTACTTATCAATTGTGGCTGTAAAAGTGCAGCCACATATCTAAATTTAGTTTGAATCCTCAAAATAGGCAATCAGTCGGTTTGATTCTATATAAAACCACGAAGTGAAAATAAATGGGTAAAATAAAACGAAAAGTGCCGCCACCATATTTTTACAGTGGTGAGCATGAAACTAAAAATGAAAATGAAAGAGAAACTTTTGATGTTTATAATAGCACACAAAGAGAACAGATGCTCGAAGACGATGAGATGACCGCAGCAGAAGAAGGCTTTATGTGTGGCAGAGAACAAGAACCAAGTAAGAAAGAAACCCAGCGTAATGCTATAAGCCATGATGATTCAACATCAGTGGAGCTGGCTAAAGAAGACAGCGAAGACGACTAACCTTCTTTTTTAGCTTGAAAATATTGGTTTAAAACAGTTTTTGATAGAATGATATGTCGGTTCTTGGTTGGATGACTAAAAATACCCCAAACGTCAAATGTGGACTCTTAGCTGTTTCAGATTTGCCTTTTCTAGTTAGTAGTTGATTGGTTAAGTAATAATTTAGCATGTAAACGGTAAGCAAAAAGGCATTATTTTGCAAGTTTGTCAATTTATTAATTGATAACTTAAAGAATATCCAACTTTGTTTTTTTGGTCAAAGAAAAGGGTTTATTTTTGTAAGAATTTGCGAAGTTCCTCCATTTTATGAATTTCAATAGAGTTGCTTGCATGTCTCATTGTAGTACGTGCGCCTGCAGTAAACAATACTGTCTCTTTATCTGAGAGCAATCGTAAAGAGTACAACTTGCTTGCAACAAAAGAAATTGTATCTTTTTCTGCTAAGTAATCTATGTAAACTGGTTGAACACCAAATGTTAGATCTAGCTGTTTTTTGACTTTAATATCTGGAGTTACAGCAATTATAGGTTGAGAAATTTTAAAACGTGAAATCATTCTTGCAGTATAACCAGTCTTTGTTAGAGTTATAACTTTGTCAAGAGGCATACTTTGACATATCCGTTGAATCGCCCTGCTAACTGTGTCAGAAATGTTAACAAAATTGGTGTCTTCAACTTTACTTTTCACTGCAGTTTCAGTTTCATTGGAGATACGACTCATCATTTCTACAGCTTCTACAGGGTACTGACCGATTGCAGTTTCACCTGAGAGCATAATTGTATCTGAACCATCCAAAATAGCATTGGCAACGTCACTTACTTCAGCTCTTGTAGGTTGAGGTTGATGCACCATGGATTCTAACATTTCAGTGGCCGTTACAACTAATTTTCCACGTTGGTTACAGCGTTTAATTATTGATTTCTGGACAAGGGGAACCTTTTCTGGTTCAATTTCAACACCTAAATCTCCTCTTGCGACCATTATACCGTTTGCTACCTCTAAAATGGCGTTAACGTTTTGAACGCCTTCAAAGTTTTCTATTTTAGCGATAATTCCTCCTTTGTAAATTTTGGCAAGGTCTTCAACGTCACAAACGTTTCTAGTGAAAGAAAGTGCAATGTATTCTACATCAAATTTTTTAGCAAAATCTATAATTTCTAAGTCATAGTCGGTAAGTGTAGAAACTGATAGGCGTTTATTTGGCAGGTTAACACCTTTACCATCCTCAATTGTGCCGTTGTTTATAACAAGCAGGCGTAGTTTTTCGTCAATTTTTTCAGTAACAATTGTTCGAATTTTTCCGTTGTCGATAAGAATGGCATCACCTACGCCTACAGTGTCGTAAAAATCATGGTTGAAACTTACTTCGTCATCTCCGTCAAAACCGGCTTCTAATATTTCATTTCTACGTAAAGCCCTTTTTTGTGAAGTTTTAAGCCTGATTTCTGGACCTTTAAGGTCTATAATTATTGGAATCTCAGCTATTTTTCGCACCGTTTCAATTACATTTTGGTACTGGTCTGCATTTCCATATGCAGTGTTAATTCGTGCACCATTCATTCCGGCATGTACCATTTTTTTGATTATATCATTAGTGCAACTAGCCGGACCAATTGTTGCGATAATCTTCGTCTTCTTCATAATCATCCACAATAGTGAGACGTAATTTAAAATTAAAAGCATAGCGGTCTAAATATCCATATTTCTAAAGCAACTAAATAGAAACCACACAACCAACAAGGGATGTGAACGTTAAATAAACACAGTTTTATGCTACAAATTGAGTGGTTTTAGACAGTTTAGGCGTATTTTAAAGATAATAGATTGTTAGTCTATCAGGCGGTTTTTACAGGCTATTTTGTGTCTACCTTGATTTACAGGGTTCAATCATGTATGAACATGACAACAGCCGTTTGATAGTTGACTTTGCATTTGAGCACAAATTAAATACTATAAACGCTATTATGTTTCGTTTATGGGGTACCATCCTCGAACACGGTCGTCTAAAAGAGTAAGTCGAGAATACAGGAAAGCTTTTCGAGAAAAAGGTAAATTCGCCAAACATCCAAACAGGCATACAACCAGACAAGACGAGGAAGAAAAAACAGTACTCTCACGGCAACAAATTTTTGAAATAACTCTTAAACGCCTACACACCTTGGGCAACCAAAAATTTGGTTCATCACCCTTTAGTGATCATTTTGACCGTTGGCTACTAAACGTGGAAACAGTTTTAGACGAGTTTGAAACTCAGCCGGACATGAATACTGATGAACAGTTTACAAAAGAACGTAACCAAGTACTTGCAGCAGTTAAACTGCAGCTTGAAAACCATCGACACAGAGAAGCAAATCTTGAAAAGCAAATAAACAATTTCGCAGACGCTAAAAACCGTCTTCAACAAACAAACAACGAATATTTAACCAAAACACTTACACTTAAAGGCCAGAAAAATGCCGTGTTAAAACGGTTAAACAAAGAGTTAGAGATACTAAAAAAAGAACAAGACCAAATAATTAAATTGAAAACAGGTTTTTTTAGAGGCATTTCCAGAAAGGAACGAGAACAAAAAGAAGTTTTGGTTATGCAACAGTACAATGATAAACAGCAAGAACTTGAAGTAACCATGTTGAATTTTAAGGAAAAACAAAAACAGCTTAAGGAAGAGTTTGAGTGTAAACGTGATCCTTTGCTTGAAAATGTTAAAGTTTTTCAAAGATGTGTTAAAGAAATGGATGAGGATATTTCATTGGAAGAGCGGTGGTTTGCTTGCGAGGCATTAAGTGATGTAGTCAACAATTTTTTCCAAAGAAAAATAAACAAACCACTTTGATAATCCAAACAGGAAGTTAAAGATAAAAAAAGGTTCTTTCAAAACATTGTCCTTGCAACTCTAAACTGCATACATGTATATAATTGCAGGTTGTGTACAAGGTGAATAAAAAGGTAAACATGTAAGCTGTTGATGTTGAAGTTAAAATAAAGGAAGAGGTCTTTAGCGGTTATGTTTCAAGTAGGGTTTTAAGCAGTTTTATTGCTGACCAAGCGGCTAGTGCGCTGGTATGTGGGTTGTCTGGGTGTGGATCATTGGCAAATTGCATGTGCATTTCTCCGTAGTGCCATTTGACATTAATTTCATGAGTGTTTCGTTTGACTTTGGGGTCAGAAACTACTTGTACTTTAACTTTGACTGGTTTAACGGTTAAAGCTAAGGTGGCGGCTACGTTCATTTCTCTTGGGAACCGTTGTGCTGCCTCTCGGGCGTAGCCTTCGTAAACGATGAGTTCTTCTGTGTTGTCTTTGCCTAAAGCTTTGGGGGGTTTATGAGTAGTTAGAGTTATCTCGTCAATACCTGCAAGTGTGGCACTAGAAAGTGCATCTAAGCCGCCTATTGCACCTGGTGGAAAGTGTATTCGCGAGCTTCCAGTGCCAAGGCTAAGCAGGGCCCCTGTGCTCATAACAATAATGTCAATGTCGGCTGCTAAAAGTTTGTCAAAGTATTCAGTTATGGCTTGTTGTGAGGCTGCTTCTACAATTACTTTGGGCTTTTGGGCAAGCAAGGTATCTATGTTGTCAACTATTTTGACGGGGAACTGTAAGCTATTTTTCAGGTTTTGGGCGCGTTGCAAATCTGCATCGTAAACGACGAGTTCGTCGCATACTACGAGCTCGCGTTGAACTGCTTCAGCAAGTACGGTACCGATTGCTCCAGCGCCGATTAAACCAACACGTTTAGGTTTAGCCAATTTTTTCACCTTTAACATTCTGTTTGGATGTACACTTCAGTTGAAGGTACTTGTCTTCCTTGAGTGAATTTATCAGGTAAGACTGTAAAGTTTTCAATCTTTAAAGTGGATGTAATATCGGCTGCGCCTTTCTGTATAATTTTAGCGATTTCTACGTTGCCTGTGTAGACTGTTACGTTTTTTATGGGTGCATTAAGGGGTATCTTTTTTTGTGCTTTGTCATTGCGGATCTCACCCAAAACGGCAATGATTAAGTCGCCTTGGTCTTCTACTTCCTTGCTTACAATATCAGGATTGAATTTTGGCCACTCTGAAACCTGTATACTTGTATAGCTTTTGCTGTCAAGATACATGTACTGATAGATTTCTTCTGTTACGTGTGGAGCAACTGGCGCAAACAACTGTAGTAAACGATAGAGAACTTCGTAGAGTGTATATTGTGCGGCTAAGCGGCTTTCTTTTCCGTGAACTTCAGGACGGTACAAACGGTCTTTAATGGCTTCTAAGTAGTAGTCACAGAAGACATGCCAAGTAAAGTTGCGTATGTCCTCAACAGCGGTGTTAAATTGGCATTTTTCAAATGAGTCTGTGACTTTTTTTGTTAGGTTTTCAGTTTTACTAATTATCCATTTATCAAGTAGTTGTAATTCAACATTGGCAGCAGATTGTGGTGTGTAGTCTTCAAGTAGTTTGCTTGCAAACCCAGATGCATTCCAAAGTTTGTTTAAGAAGCGTTTACCATATTCAACATCTTGTATACGATAGGGAATATCTGAACCTGTTGCACCTCCACTTGCAGCCCACTGTCTCACTGCATCAGCACCGTTTTTGGCAAGTGCCTCTGGTGCTGCAGCATAGTTTTTGAGAGATTTACTCATTTTTCTGCCATCAGCGCCAAGAACCATACCGTTGATAAGAACGCTATTGAATGGGCGTTCGTTGAATAGTGCGAGGTGGCGTACCATGAGGTAATATGCCCATGTGCGGATGATATCTGTTCCAGATGGGTGTATACTTGCGGGGAATAATCGTTTCCAGTCAGGTCGATCAGGCCAGCCGGCGTGAACAGCACATGTAATTGAACTATCCATCCAAGTGTCCATGACGTCTTGCTCACCACTAAAGTCTTTGCCGCCACATTTTGGACAAGCGTCAATTCGTGGACCTTCTATTTTGGGGTCAATTGGCACCCATTCGGGCTTTGCAACGATAATTTCACCACATCCCTTGCAGTACCAAACCGGAATAGGGGTTGCAAATAATCGTTGGCGGCTGATAACCCAGTCCCAATCGAGACTTTTTGCCCAGTCAATTAGACGGTTTTTCATGTAATCAGGATACCATGGAATTTCATTGGCGTTTTTCTCAACTACCTCAGATAAATCCATGGTTTTCATAAACCACTGTTTACGTTCAAGAATTTCAACATTGGTTTTGCAGCGGTCACAAACACCGACTTCTTGCTGGATCTTTTCAGTTTTTTCAAGCAATCCAGCCTCAGTTAAATCAGCAACAATGGCGGTACGTGTTTGATTCAGATATAAGCCTGCGTATTTGCATTCGGTATCAGTTATTTTACCGTTTTCGTTGATGAGACGAATTACAGGAAGTTTATGCTTTATGACGGTTTTAACGTCATCTTTATCTCCGTAAGTACAAATTTGAACAGCTCCAGTGCCAAAGTTCATGTCAACAGCCTCATCAGCGATAACTGTAACTTCTCGATTTGTAAGAGGCACTACAATTTTTCTGCCAATGTATTTGCTATATCGATCGTCTTTGGGGTTAACCTTTATGGCTACACAGGCAGGAATGAATTCAGGGCGCGAGGTGGCAATTAAGAGGTGTTCATTTGAGCCTGCTATTGGAAATTTGATATAGTGTAAGGTGCCTTCTTTTTTGACGTGGTCAACTTCTGCGTCAGCAATGGCGGTTTCGTCACGGGGACACCAGTTAACGGGGTGGGTACCTTGATACATGTAACCATTTTGGTAGAGTTGGATGAAGCTAAGTTGGGTACAGCGCCAATAATTTGGGTCCATAGTACGGTACTCGGTGGTCCAGTCTATACTGCTGCCAAGTTTAAGTATACCCTCTTTCATCATGGCGATGTATTTTTCAACAAGTGCCATGCACATGTTACGGAACTGGTCTGAAGGTATGTCACGTTTACGAATGTTGTTAGCTTTCTCAACTTGGATTTCTATACCTAAACCGTGGCAATCCCAACCCTGTGGGAAAAGTACATTGTAACCCTGCATACGCTTGAACCGGGCTACAATATCAAAATATGTCCAGTTAAGAACGTTACCCATGTGAAGTTCACCTGACGGGTAAGGTGGAGGCGTGTCAATACTAAACGGCTCACGGGTCTGGTCATTCCAGTTATAATGGTAAATTTTCATTTCTTCCCATTTGCTCTGCCATTTTTGCTCAATCTCGACAAATTTGTAATCTTTAGGCATAGGCTGCATGAGTATCAATCCAACATGTAAATTACTGTTTAACTTTAGCAAAACGGAAATAGCACCTAAAAACATTATCCTCCACTTTTCTCTTCAATCACCTCCTAACCTAACGCATTCTCGACCCACCCACTTTTCAATTTCTGCAATTGAAAACATCCTTTGACATTGGCAAGTTAGCTGTATGTCGGCTTTGACATTCTTTTTACTTTCAACACCTATTACTTACAATTGTCCTTTGTAACACAATAAGAATCGTTTTGGAAGCAAAAGGACACCCAGAAACATTTTTGAACAGAATTCTACTTTTTGTTATTAAATAACTTGGCTATCTATTTGGTATTAGCTGTCGGTTTATCCATTCTGAGATCTATGAAAAATGTTTGACTTTTGGGTAGTTTTTCCAGTTAGCCTAAATTACCTAAAGAGAAGAATTGCCATTTAGAAGGGAAAAACTAGTTTTTGTCTAGTGTTGGGGCTTTTCGATGATTATCCCATGCGTGATGTAATGCTAAACCTGGATGATATAGTAGTAAACGTGGGCCAGAGTAACGCATGATTTTGCGGACTTGTAATTTCATGTCAGGCTTATAACATTGTATCGTGCATTTGCCACAGGTACTTTTCTTGTCTTGAAACGGACATTTATCCAATCGTAAAAATGCGTAATCTTTGAATTGCTGACAATCTGGACATAATTCGCCGTCAGGGGATTTATGATGAGCTTTACAGTAGAGGTCTACCATGTAAGTGATGGTTTTTTTCTCTCGCACCATTCGCTTGTGGGTTGGGTTTGGAGGTTGGGGTTTCATGTTAATTAATAGTTAGGTTTTTTATAGATTAAGCTTTACCCTTACAGATCAGGGTTTTGATACAAATGGATTATTTTTTATGTAAAACCGCCAAAGCATATCTTTCCAGTTCCCTGCATAATCTATACCAATTCGCTTTGCCGCCACCACAGCCTCAGCAGACACTTCAGGAGCATTTTCAAGATACAACGACGAAACAGTCAAATCCAGCGCGTTTTGGGCTCTTGAAATACCCATAGCCATACAAAGTCTACCAGGACCATTTGTCAAATTGAGTTGTTTACCCAGAGCACCACGGCGTTTAACCATTAACGCCATACCCTCAATAGGTTCAAGCGCACGAATGAGAACAGCTTCAGGCTTTCCTGCAACAGAACCAGCGGTCACATTAATGCAGTTATACATACCATAAATCAGGTAAACGTAGGCATGACCTTTTTGTTCATACATGACTTCATTTCTAGCGGTACGACGTCCGGCTGAACTATGGGCTGCTTTATCCTCGGGTCCAAGATAAGCTTCAGTTTCAACTATTCTACCCGATGTAATGTCCTCATTGGTTTTGTGAACTAGAATTTTTCCAAGCAATTTTTTGGAAACATCAATTGTATCTTGTTGATAGAAGGACTTTTGGAGAATCACAGTTCAATTAAAGCATCAAGCTATTAATAAGCTTACAAATGGTATTGGCAGATTATTTGTGTCTGTTTGCTGTTGTTAATTATTTGTTTGTAGAGAGCTATAATACATAGGTCTCAGTTTTGGAGCTGGCTTTCTTTTTTAGCGTTTTTAAGTAATTTGGCAGACTTTCTATGCATTGGACATCTCGGTTAACTAAGGCTCCAAGTTCTCGCCAGAACCATACATTTACCTTAATATGTAGCCGCTCTAACTCGGTAACAAGTCGTTTAGTTCCCTCTTTGCCACGTCTATCAAAATCTAAAAAAAGTACGACCCTGCGTGTACCTGAGGTTTCAATTTCAGAGACAGCGTCAAGAAAACTCTTACCGCTAGTCTTAATGGTTACAATTCTACCTTCAACCCCGAGATGTTTGAGGTTATCAGCATCCTTTTTTCCTTCCACTACAATTGGCGTACCCGCTTTGGATTCTTCAACCAGCTTTGCTAGGATGTATTCAATTTTCTCATGTCTATCTCTGAGTTTGGTTAGCATTGTTATCGTGTAATTTTTGCGGCCTTCACTATTTCAAGACAGTTTTTGGCTTCCTGATTATTTTCGAAGTAGCGCCGTACTGGTTCGAGAATGTTACCAAGTTCAGCAGCTACACTGTTTTTTAAATCCATTGGGTGTAGTTTACCTTCGGCGTAAGTGGCTTCAAGTTCTAGGTAACTTTGGAAATCAAGGTTTCCGCCAAATTTAGTTGGACGCTCGATTGTAAAGGCAGTTTTTTCGCGAAAAATAATGTATTTACAGACGTCTAATACTGGATTGTGTTTAACAGTTCGTTCAGGACAAAAAGCTTTGCTCATTTTCTGCTTAATCTCCGCGGGCTGATCATAGATAAATATGCATGTATCGGGCTTGCTTTTAGACATCTTTGCACTGGCTATGGCCTCTTTTTCTTGCCCCTCTGGAATTGGCCACATACATGGTTTAGCTAACCCCTGCAGTAGGTGATGGTGAACGCATACAGGTTTCCAATAGCCGATTTTTTCTCCGATTTCTCGGCCGACCATGTTGGCTTTGCGTTGATCTAAACCAAGTTGACAAATTTTAACGTCCATTTCAAAAATATCTGCAACTTGCATAGGAGTATAGAGGTAATCTGAAACGTAGCGGGCTTCACCTTCTTTTCTGCCGGCAATCTCTAGAGTTCGGATCGTACGTGCAACTGTGAGTTCTTTTGAAATTTTAAGAGTTTTAGCCCAGTAATTGATGTCGTTGTAGAGCTCATCGGAGTAAATGAATTCTACTTTGTCGGCTGGAACACCAAGTGCAATCCATGAATGTCTAAACAGATCTGCAGCTTTACGGATTAATGCCAAGTCGCCGTTGAGCTTATTGTTTAGATATGCATGCCATGTAGCTAAAAAAGCCTTGAAGTGTATACCGGCTTCAGCGAAGTCTTTCATTTTGTAAGCACAAATAACGCCTGTTCCTAGATGTGCAAGGCCAGAGGGTTCCCATCCACCGTATGCAATGGGGTGCTCTTCTGTTTCAAGCAAGTGCCTTAGATCTTCAATTGTTACGACTTCCTCTGTTGGTGGTCTGCAGATAAGCTCAATTTTTCTTTCAATATCCATGCATAGTTCACAGCTTTATGTTTGTTACTTGATATGTTGATATTTGTTTAAAAATAAATGGGTTTGCATGAAAAGAAGAATTGATTTGGATTAAACCACAGAATTTACTGCTTTACTATGATGTATAGAGGTACGGTCTATAAGCGGGGTTAAAAACTTGCTAAAGAAGGTCCTTGCCAAAATAGGAATCCTTGACAATTCAACTGAATTTGTCCTTACGTCTGTTGTTCTTGGCTTTAGCGGAAAACTTGGTTTGTTTGTAGAATTAACAGTTAAAAGTAAAAGAATTAAAATTACGGGCTATTTGTCTCCCAACGTAACCTAACACTTAACCTCATAGCTGAGCGTCGCTTTAAGCTTGGCTAAGCTCTCTCGGCGTGGGAATTTTAATTCGCCCGATGTCTTACCTGTCCCATAATTGGGTAGAACTTAAGCGGTCATAGGTGCAAGCTTTATGGTTCTTGCGTCCCTCTGTAAAGTCCGTCGTTATGGGTGCTCATCTATGGCAAGACAAAGAAAAATAACGCTATTATTTGTTAAAGGTTGTGCTTTAACTAACGTACAAACCTTACTTTTTTCAAGTTTTCTAACATGAGAGGGCCGGGGCAGGGATTTGAACCCTGGCGAAAGGCTCCACAGGCCTCTAGGCTACCAAGCTACCTCACCTCGGCCACTTTACCATGCTTTTCCGCGACCTTGACCGCTTTTTCCATCACTCTTAGCGGCTCTGACCACTTATGCATATTATATTTTGGTAGCTTCTTAGAGAGATAACAAACTCCTTATTTACGTTTACGAAAGATTTTACCACCATCAACGTATTCACCAGTGACATATTCAAACCCTACTTCAACCAGTTTACAGGACTCTTCGGTATTATGAACTACTTTTGTTAACATAACAAAATAACCAATCAACCAACAAAAACAGCAACAATAAACTATGTCGGTTATTTCCTGAAAAGCACTGAAGCGTAACCGACTACACTTGAATAATCCCCTGATGTATCACCACTGTTATGATAACTAAGCAGTTCTGCTTGGGCATTTAAGCCCTGGGCGTAAGTAATCAAAGCAGTTATTGGGGCATAACCACATGCAGTAATATTTTGGGTTTCAACAGTTTCGTAAAAGCGGTGGGCGTCCAAAGCAGTCACCGCGTCCAAAGCAGAATGATCTTTCTTTTCAGCCTGTTTAGCAGATTCATAATGCGTCATGTCAGAAGATGCAATAACAACAGCGTTGTGGGTATCCAGGGCTTCAATTAAAGCGCTGCCTACCTCTACTGCTGAATTATAATCTTGCATTAAGAAGCAGATTGGAATGATTTTGAATTTGTTACCATAAAGGTACTGTAGAAAAGGCAACTGTACTTCAATAGAGTGTTCAAAGCGGTGAGCAGTTTCATCAATGTCAATTATGTTTGTTTCAGAAAGAAGCACATCCGCTAATTCCGTGTCAATTTGGATGTTACCAAGGGGTGTTTTCCATATGCCTTCACGCATCAAGGATAACCCACTTCCATAACCAGTATGGTTGGGACCAAAAATAATTACGGTATCAGGTAAACCATCTTTAGCAAGTTCAAAAAATCCTGAAGCAGCAACCATTCCAGAATACATGTAACCCGCATGCGGACAAACTAGTCCAACAATCTTTCGAGGATGACTGTGAAAATTAACTTCTGGAAGTTTTCCCGGACCAAGATTACTTAAAAAACAAGAGTTAATTTGAAGTTTAAGCGCTTCGGCGTTGGCTTCATAAAATTGGCCTGAGGCAATTGGACGCCGAAACGGAGGCAACCTTTTAGGTGTCCTCCTCCTCAGCGCGTGTAACTTTAGCTTCGAAGTCTTCGATTGTTGCTTGTGGGTCTTTGTCTGGACCGATTTCGCCACGTTCTCGCAGGATTTGTCTTGCAAGTAGCCAGAAGATAACAGCGAGTGCGCGTCTGCCTTTGTTGTTTGTTGGAATAACTAAATCGACACCTGCAAATTCGTTGTCGGTGCTGCAGAGAGCAACGATTGGTATGCCTACTTTAGATGCTTCCTTGACTGCTTGTGCGTCTGCACGTGGATCTGAAACAACGATGATTTCGGGGTCAATTCGACTACTGTATTGAGGATTTGATAGTTGACCAGGAATGAATCTGCCAATGATTGGGGTTGAACCTGTTACTTCACAGAATTTTTTGACTGGCTCATGAGCGTAAAGTCTTGTTGCTGCAACTGCAACCTTTGCTTTTTCATATCTTGAAAGGAATTTGGCTGCAATTCTGATTCTGTCATCAGCTTTCTTAACGTCTAAAACAAATAAGCCATCAGGGCGTACACGATAAATGAATGGCTCCATATCCAAAGTTTTCATTCTAGTGCCAATGTGAATACCTGCTGAAAGTAATGTATCTCTTGGAAGCAGTAACTCTTCTGCTGCAGGAGGAACTCCCTGTTTTTCAGCTTCTTCAGCTGGCTCGTCTATTACGAGCTGCTCTGATTCAATTTCTTCAGGCTCTTCAACTTCAGGCTCTTCAACTTCAGGCTCTTCAACTTCAGATGCCTCTGACCCATTTTCTTCTACAGGGGCTTCTTCTGTTTCTGATTCTTCTGTACTGGGTTCTTCTACCTTGCTTTCAGTTAGAGTTTCCTCTTCAGTTTCTGATTGATTTTCAACTGGCTGATTTTCAACTGGCTGATTTTCAACTGGCTGATTTTCAACTGGTTGATTTTCTTTAACTTGGTCTTCTGCCAATTTTTATTCCTCTGTTTATCGTATTTTTAGATCTGCCATTTTAGCCCTGTTTCCAAGGAAATGCTCAATTCTTATGAGCTCATTGAGCTTTGCGATTCTTGCACCCTCCACCACACCTGTCTTTATGATTGGGCACTTGTAAGCTACAGCCAAATGGGCTATATGCCAATCGCAGGTATCGCCAGATCGGTGGGACACGACAGGGTCATACCCGTGTCTCTGAGCAGTATCAATTGTTTCAACTGCGTCGCTCAACGTGCCTATCTGGTTAACTTTAATGATGATAGCGTTTCCAGCGTTAATCTTTATTCCATTATTTAACCTTTCAGTATTAGTTGTGAACAAATCGTCTCCACAAATCAAGCAATTTTTAGTTTTGCGAGTTAGCTCAGCAAAACTCTGAAAATCTTCTTCGTGAAATGGATCTTCTACGTATGCAAGGTGATACTTTTCGATTAACTCTTTTACGAAGTCAAGTTGTTCGCCGGTATCACGTTTTGTTCCTTCATTTGTGTAAACATAATTGCCTTCTTTCTCGTTCCACAAAGAAGAGGAAGCAATGTCAACACCAAAACCGCATTCAAAATCGAGCTCATTACCAACTTCCTCGCAGGCTTTAGCTATAACATCAAAAGCGTCGAGAGTATCAATGTTGGCAATCCAAGCGCCTTCATCACTTTTGCCACCGTTAAAAGTGCCGCTTTTCTTTTTCAAAGCGTCACCGACTTTTTTATGAATTTTAGTGTTAGCGGTTACTGCTTCGAGAAAAGTTTCTGCACCGTGTGGAAGAGCTAGGTATTCTTGAATGTCAGGTGATTTTCCACGCGCATGTTGACCGCCACTTATGCAGTTTCCAAGTGGATAGGGCATGCTTGTTGCGGCGTTGCCTCCAAGGAATTGGAACAAAAGCAACCCATGAGAGTTTGCGGCTGCTTCAGCGTTAGCTAATGAAATGGCGAAAGCGGTGTTTCCGCCAATGTTCTTAAAGTTTGAGCTGCCATCAATTTCGTGGAGTGTTTCGTCTATTTCTTCTTGGAAGTCAGCGTTTAATCCTGCAAGTTCAGGAGCAATGATTTCTTCAATTTTTTTAACTGCTGCGTCAACGCCGTCTTGTGGGTAATATGCTACTTCGGCTTTTCCGCGGCTTTTTCCAGCAGGAGCAGAAGCTCGTCCAAAACCGGTGGTGGTTATTACGTCCACTTCAATGGTTTCCTCTCCGCGGTTATTGAAAACTTTACGTGCAATTAAATCTTCGATAAGAGATGACACGGCTGGTATATCCTCAAGTCGCTATAATTCTTGTTATTCCTATATTTTAGGGTTCTGGGCGAGTAAGTGCAACGTTGCCCAAAAACTATGATTTTGAATAACAAATAAGTTAGTGTGTACTGAAAATTAAACATATCTCAAAAAGAGTGCAACGGTCAAGTAGTTTAGTGTGGCATAAAAAAAGGTTATTTTGTTTTTTTCTTTGTGGCATCATCTTTTTTGTCTTCTTCAGTTTTGACGATTTTAGTGTAATAGTATTCGCCAATGCTTTTTTGGAATTCATCCATCTGAGAGTTCTCTTTGTTGACACGTGGACGTAGAGTGGTTGGGTCACGACGGAAGGTGATGTTCATTTCTTTAAGGAACATATTCATACCTTGACGTAATGAGGTGGGCATGTTAGCAGTACCAGAGATGCCGGGTTCACCATTGAAAACCATTAGGCGGTCTGCAATAAAGTCCTGTGTTACAACGTCATGTTCAACCACAAACGCTGGAATGCCATGGGCCTCAACTACACGACGTAGGGTTTTTGCTATGTTTAGACGTTCTTCAACATCTAGATATGCACTGGGCTCGTCAAGCAGGTACAAATCAGTTTTACGACTAAGGCAAGCGGCAATTGCGACTTTTTGAAGTTCACCACCGCTAAGTTCCATTACGTTTCTATCCATGAGAATTTGAAGACGTAGGGGTTGAGCAATTTCAGTCTTATACCAAGAAGAGGCAAAGTTTTCTTTAGCTACACTCATCAGCAATTCCTGCACCGTACCGGGGTAGTCTGGGGCTATATACTGTGGCTTGTAACTTACAGTTAACTCTCCGAATTTGCGTTTGTCATCAGTTTCGTCTATACCGGCGAGGATTTTAACAAAAGTCGTTTTACCTATACCGTTTGGTCCCAAGATACCAATTATTTCGCCGCTACGGATTTCTCCAGGCTCAGCTTTTAGCGTGAATCCTTGGAAAGTTTTTTCAAATGCATCCCACTTAAGTAAAGGCGCATTGACATTCATGCCTGCTGTTGGAGGTCTTTCTTGAAAAACGATGGATTCTTTACGGAACTTGATGTTTTCATCTGGGATGTAACCCTGCAGGTAGATGTTAATGCCTGTTCGTACGCCGTGTACATGGGAAACAACACCATAAACTCCGGGGTCGCCGTAGAAAATACAGATTTGGTCAGAGAGATAATCAATAATTGCCAAATCATGTTCGGCAACGATTATAGTTTTTTGCTGTTCTTTTAAGCTACGTATAGCCCGCGCAACAGTGAGGCGTTGTTTAACGTCAAGATAACTTGAAGGTTCATCAAAAAGGTAAACATCTGCATCTCGACTTAAAGCTGCCGCAACCGCGACACGTTGAAGCTCACCACCGCTTAAAACATCAAGAGGTCTATCCCAAATTTTACGAAGCTCTAACTCATCTGCAAGTTGGTCAAGAATTTTACGTTCATCAACTTTTTCTAGTAAGTCACCAGCTTTTCCTGTAACTGCCTTAGGAATCTTGTCAACATACTGAGGTTTATTGCTAACTCTGATTTTTTTCTCACTTATTTTCTGGAAATAATCCTGAAGATTTGAACCACGATAATACTGAATTATTTCACTCCACTCAGGCGGATCATTATATCGTCCAAGGTTAGGTTTAATATCACCTGAGAAAACTTTAAGGGTGGTACTTTTTCCTATACCGTTCTGCCCTAATAAACCAAGAACAGTACCAGCTGAAGGCATGGGTAACCGGAAAAGTTTAAAACTATTTTCACCAAAACGGTGGCTACAATCAGCTTCAAGTTCATTGGGCAAGTTAACTATGTTAATTGCTTTAAAAGGACACTTTTTGACACAAATTCCACACCCGCTACAAAGCGGCTCAGATATAACTGCCTTGTCACCTTCTACACGTATAGCTTCAACACGACTTCTAACCATTGGGCAGAAGCTTACGCACAACTGATTGCACTTTTTAACTTTGCATCGATCTTGGTCTAGAACCGCTATTCTTGTCATGGCAAAAATAAAAAATTAAAAAGACAGTAATAAACCATAACCTTAACAGGCAACATAAACTACTTGCACTTTTCAACATTACATAAAAACTATCCATAAAAGAATTTTTAAAAGAAAAGAAATATCAAAAGTTAGGCGTTAACAGACCAGTTTACCATTCTTCTTCTTCCCACTCTTCATCTTCGCCTTCTTCCCATTCTTCATCCTCATCAATTCTGTACATCAACATTCTCTTTTTCACCTCACCATAAAGGCAATAAGATATTCACTACCCACAGGCAATTTTAAAGATTTAGATACGTCAAGTGTCGTTAGATTTTACCAAGTTCATGGAGCAACAGAGGTTTTTTGCACCATTTTTTCTCTGTTACAAATCAATAAAACATACAAAATCATTAAATTCACCATAAAAGCATCAATTTATTGCGGGATGATGTGAGGCGACGGCTTTGAGCATACATATAGTAAGCTGTGAGAAATCGTCAACTATCACTGACCCAACACAAACAAATAAAATATTGTACAAATCAACCTCTTTCACTACTATAATTAAAGAATCATTTTCACTTTAACGCACCCCTCACCAGCACCCAAATGTAGTTTTAGTGATACCTTAAATAGTCAAAAAAGTGCAAATGCCCATCAATAAGAGGGCATAAAAATGATGACTCAAAATCTCCTCATAAAACCAACAATAATAGCAACACAGCAACAGCCAACATGTTTAACACTGAACATGCCAGATGTAGATCAACTCTTCCCATGTTTCAAGCCAGGTGACTTCGTAGCCCTTTACGGTTCACCATCTCTAATATCACTTGTTGCAAGAGTATGTGTACGAGCACAAATACCAACACAATTCGGAGGACTCTCAAGCAACATAGTCTTCATTGACGGAGGAAACACTTTCAGACTATACAAAACAACCCGTATAGCACAACTACACGGACTTAATCCACACAAGGTACTTGAGCATATTTTCGTTTCACGAGCGTTTACTGCATACCAATTAACATCGCTAATAATGGAAAAACTGGAAGAAACAGTAAAGAAATACAACGCAAAAATAGTAGTCATCTCAGATATCGCTGGACTATTCCTTGATGAGGACCACTCAGAAGAAGAAACACAAAAAGTTTACAGTCAGGTCCTCAACTACTTAGCAAGTTTTGCAAAAAAACATCAGATAATCCTAATCACCACCTACTTACCGCACAACAACACAAAAAGAAGTGCAAAACTCAAAGAGACAACCCTTGCAAAAGCTAATGTTGTCTTATCCTTCAGCAAAACACTCTATACCAGTGAGATTGAACTTGAAAAGCATCCAACATACATTTTAGGTGTTGCTGACTATCCAACTGACATGACGTTGATAGATTTCATGGATAACCAATGAAGCTTTAAACTGTTAATCAATTAGAGAAAAAAAGAAAAATCTTCAAACATACGCATTTTTTTGTTTGAAGTTTCTTTAACATTTGCTTCAATTTCTGAGGGTTTCCCTTTACGTGACATAAGCAAAGCTGCAACCACTGCAACGACTACCGCAACGATGACGAGTATGTAAATGAAGTTTTGGTTGGATGATTGGCCAGAGAGGTCAATTGGTTGTGAAGACCCAAGCAAGGGGGCAGTTGCAACTGGAGCGTTACCACCCATTAGCGGTGAGTCTGCTTGAACAAACAGGGCATAACTAGTGATTATTCTATTTTCAGGTTCAATAGTTTGGTTAGTGTCAAATGCACCGAGCTTAAACATGGCAACTCCAGATGGTCTAACATCAGTGGGAGTCAAATAATCGGTACGGCCTACTGCTACTACGCCGCCAGCTGAATTGTAGAAAATAGCAGCAGCAGCAAGTTTTGAAGCCGTTTGGGAACCAATATTTTTGATAGCACCACTAACCCAGTAAGCGCCCTTGTCAGCCTCACTTGTGCTAACACCTGCAGAACTAACAGATACCTCAAAGTCGGAGTATAAGTAACCATTAGTTTCGTCTGCTTCTCTTACTGAAATATCGATTTTTGACACACCCGCTGTGTACCAGTCGTCATAATCGGCAGGTTTACCCCTTATATCGAGTAGAAATGGCGATTTTTGCTGTGGCGCCATATAAGAAAGCCATGCATACCCACTGACAGTTCCTTGATTAGTTCCATCTGCACCGTAAACAGTTATAGTAAGTACTGCTCTTTTTATTGTGGCTGTTCCTACGTTTTGGATTTCGCCACATATATCTAAATAGCCTAAATTATCGATATAGTGACTGTAGTTTAAGACTTTGATGTCTTGTGTTTTACTTAACACGTTCTGCGGGAGTAAAGTTAAACATATAATTGAGAGCAACAACACAGTTGCTATACTAGTTAGTACTTTTTTCAATTACTGAACGCCTCTTAACCTTAAATATTTCTATGCAGGTACTATAAAATACTTTTTCAAAGTCACTTACCAAAAAATCAAATCACACAACAATAATAGGGCATTCAATAATCAGTTTACATAATTATTTGACCAACAGCGTTTTTTTCATCAATGCTAGTTATTCTGATTTTTACATTGTCACGGGGTTTAGCTTTAGGCACAAGTATGCTGTAACCTCGAATGCTTAATCGTCCATCCCCACTTGGGGCTAAATCGATTATAGTTACGTCTATCTCTTGTCCTAACTCTACAGGACAGGGTTTTTCTTCATATTTAATTTTGAATTTTCCACCACGAACCCTACGATGAACCATTTCTTATACTTACATCCTTTCTAATTAGATCTGCCTTGAACTCAATTTTACCACATCGTGGACATAAAAGAACTGTAACAGGCAACGCTTTGTCATCAGCTAGCAAGGATTCATTGCCATGCCAATTATCCACGGTAAACTGGGTTTTAGCCCATACCATCTCCACATTACAAGAAAAACAAAAAGCAACTGGAACACTTTCAAGCTGCGACGCCTCAACTTTGAGGTCTTTGTCAACAGTACATGCATCTTCGATTACATGTTTTGATTCTGTATAGTTTCCGTATTGCCCCAGATACTTGCAACTAATAGCGCATTGCGACCTAAAAATGCAAAGATAACAGCAGGAAATTTTTTGGCTGTTTTGACATTTCAGTTGCCTATTAGCTTTCGCTTTAGGGTCATCACTAAAAGTAGTACAGGTTTTATCAATGTTTAAGTACTCACAACTACTAGCTAAATCTGACAAAGCACTTGTTTCCTCCTTTAACTAATTGTGGTTTTTACCTAAGTGTGTTTTGGTATCAACAAGTAAACATACAAGGGAGAAAATAAAAAGAGGAAACGTTCGTTTAAGCCAGCTTGCACATTCTTTTAAAGTATAAGAGCTATGCGTTATTCAAACATTAACAAGCCGTCAAGAGCTACCAACACAAAATCAAAATTACCGAGAAAAATTTGAGTATAAAACAAAGAAAAGAAAAATTAATAGTCTCTACTTGTTCGGCGAATTTGGAAAGTTTGAACTTGACTTACACCTTTGATTTTTCCCAGTTCAACTTCAAATTCATCAACAATACCCATAACATCTTCTGGAAAGCGTACTTGTACAAGTAATGCGACCAAACCAAAAGCAATTGGTTCTTCACCCCAACCTTCAATTTTAGAGGCGGCTGGGAGAATATTTGTAATTTCAGCTTTTAGAGGGTCAAAACTTTCCAATATATCTTCAGGAAAGACCTTGTATGTTACAAGAATAGCGCCCATCAAAATTCACCCAATATTTATGGCCCTTGGAAACCACATTTTGGACATTTATAGAGACGACCGAATTTACGACATTTCCCGTCACGCTTGATTTGCATTTCGCCACAGTTTGGGCACTGGAATTTTGTTGATTCTGATCCCGGCGCAATTGGTTTTCCGCAGCTTGTGCAGGTTACCAGAGATAATGCATTTCTTTCTGTCATAGACTGTTACACTTCTTTGCGGTTTTTTATTGTAAGGGTTGCTTATAACTGCTGTGCTTAAAAAACCACATGTTTTTGGTTTTACTTACCTTGGTGCTCCGAAACAGAAGATTGATGATACTTGAGATGTAGTTTTGGTTAGCTATTGCTTAATTGTGTTTGTAACAATTTTTGCACCCTAAGTGTTAAGGTTAAATTTTAGCGCAGAGACACTTAAAGCTACAACACACCCATAAGGGGTTAAGTAAATTTATTAATTAACCTTGCACTTTATTTCAAAGTGGTGTCCATTTTTGGGCGTAAACTTTAAAGATTTAATACCGAAAACTCCCACAAAACTTGAAGACCTAAGTGGCAAAATAATCGCCATAGACGCATATAATGCCATTTATCAATTCCTAAGCATTATTCGCCAACCAGATGGTACCCCACTTAAAAACAGCACAGGAAGCATAACAAGCCATTTAAGTGGACTTTTCTACCGCACAAGCAACCTCATCGAAATGGGCTTAAAACCAATCTACGTTTTTGATGGAGAATCCCCCGCGCTTAAAGCTACAGAAATTGAGCGTCGCAAACAAGTCAAAGCTCAAGCCGTAGCAGCATATGAAAAAGCCGCCGCGTCTGGAGACATAACTAAAATGCGCATGTACGCTCAAGCAACCACCACTATGAAGGATTACATGCTAGATGACAGCATGAAACTCTTAGAATTAATGGGTTTACCATGGGTTCAAGCCCCCGGAGAAGGCGAAGCCCAAGCAGCACACATGACTAAACAGGGTAATGCAGACTATTGTGCAAGCCAAGACTACGATAGCTTACTTTTTGGAGCACCCAAACTGTTACGTAATGTTACAATTTCGGGCAGACGTAAGCTACCAAGCAAAAACATTTATGTTGATATTGTACCCGAAGTAGTGGAATTATCAAAAACCCTGAATTTTTGCAAGCTAAGCTATGAACAACTAGTTGATGTAGGCATCTTGATTGGTACAGACTTTAATCCGGATGGCATCAAAGGATTAGGCCCAAAAACTGCACTTAAACTAATTAAAGAACATGGCACTTTAGAGGCGGCACTGCCACATGTCAAAAACGCCACTTTTCCAGTTGAACCAACCATAATCAGAGACATTTTCCTGCACCCAAAAGTTTCAGACAACTATAAAGCTGAATGGAAAACCCCCAACCAACAAGGCATTATTGATTTTCTCTGTGGAGAAAAAGAATTCTCAGAAGAACGCATTCAAAAAGCCCTCGAACGCATGGATGTAGGAAGTAAAAAACAGAAAAGCAAAACATCACTGGAAAAATGGTTCAGCTAAACTCATTTTCTATCTAAACTTGCCGTTAAAAGTAACGCAGTATTACAATCAATAACCAAGTAGTAATTCAAAAATAAAAAAAGAGTTATTATTTTACTGTAACGGATTTTGCCAAATTACGCGGCATATCAGGGTCACAATCATGCTCCAACGCCATATAATACGCCAAGAGTTGCAATGGTACAGCAAATGGGATTGGAGAAAGTACGCTTGGAACACCTTTTGGAACCTCTATGTAATCATCAGCTAAAGCTTTGATTTCATTGTCACCTTCCTCGATTATGGCAAGAATTTTTGCACCCCGAGCCTTCATTTCCATAATGTTGCCGATTACGGTTTTGTGAGTTTCATCTTTTTGACATACAAACACCACAGGTAATCCGTTTTCAATTAAACTGATGGGCCCATGTTTACTTTCACCTGCTGGAAACGCAATCGATGGAACATAAGCAATTTCCATAAGCTTTAGTCGTCCTTCAAAAGCAGTAGCAGTACTTATGCCTCTACCAAGGAAGAAGAATACCTTAGAGTTAGCGTATTTATGGGCAATTTGTTTAACTTTATCTTCCTGTGTTTTGACAATCACATCCACAATGTCAGGCAACTTATCAAGCTGTACCTCAAGCACATCAATCTCATCTTGAGACACCTTACCCCGCTTTTTAGCCAAACGCAACGCCAACTGCACAAGCACTGAAAGCTGCGAAGTAAAAGTCTTAGTTGCCGCAACACCAATCTCCGGCCCCGCCTGCGTACCAACATAAACTCGCGATACACGAGTCAAAGTTGAACCAATAACATTAGTTAAACTTAGAATAGTTGCAGCCCGCTGCTGTGCACAAGTCACAGCAGCAATCGTATCAGCAGTTTCACCCGACTGACTAACAGCCAAAATAGTACTATCAATATTCACCGATTTACCATACTGCTCAATAAACTCTGAAGCATACACCGGATAAGTAGGCAAAAAAGACAATTTTGAAAACATATACGACGCAGCCAAGCATGCATGATAACTTGTTCCACAGGCCACAAGAAATATTTCAGTGGCACGATCAAGAAAAGTTGACAACAAATCAAGATAACGATCCTGAAGACGCAACGTATTACGTAAAACTTCTGGCTGCTCATGAATCTCTTTTATCATAAAATGCGGATAACCTTGTTTAACTGCCATCTCAGCAGTCCATTCAATTGTTTCTGGAACACGTTCAACTAAACTATTGTCTTGAATTTTCTTTATTTGATAACCTTCAACGGTTAAGATGATGAGTTCGCCATTATTTATCATCACAACCTTGTTTGTTAATGGTAAAAACGCTGGAATATCGGACGCACAAAAGACACCGTTATCGCTAACACCTAAAACAAGAGGACTTTCATTTCTTGCACAAACAATTTTATCAGGTTCATAGGAAGAAATGGCTGCTAAGGCAAAAGAGCCTTCGAGGCGTTTTATAGCTTCTTGAACAGCATCTGCAAAAGAAGAGCCAAGTTTATTTTTCATGATTTCTTCAATCAGGTGGGGAATGACTTCGGTATCTGTTTTAGAAACAAATGCGTGACCAAGGTTCTGAAGCTCAAGTTTTAAGTCACCAAAATTTTCGATAATGCCATTATGCACAACAGTTATTGTGCCAGTACAGTCAGAATGGGGATGAGAGTTTACATGTAATGGTGCACCATGTGTTGCCCAACGCGTGTGACCAATTCCTATGTTTCCAGGCAGGTCATCTAGGTTGATGCATTTGTGAACTTCATCTATTTTGCCTTGATCTTTTTTTAGAAAGATTTTTCCATCAGAAATAGTTGCTATTCCGACTGAGTCATATCCTCGATATTCTAATCGTTTTAATGATGAATGAATCACTGGGGCAGCATTTCCGTTTTTTAGAATGCACCCAAATATTCCGCACATTTTGTTACCTTCGTTTTACTTGTTAATGTTTGTTTATGGAGTTTGTGAATTTATTGATTTTTAAGATTAAAATGACACCATTAAAGAAATTTTTTTAAGTGTTAGAGATGATTTTACGTTATAGTTTAAAACAGTAAGAGTTACAATTGTAAAAACCATAAACAAATTTTTTATAATAGTATCATGAATTACCAGTGACGCAGAATGGAAAAGAAATGCCTTCTTCAAAACAACGGCAAAAACCAAGAAGTAAAAGAAATAAGCATTTTACAAAATTCTCAAGACCTAAAAATGATACTTGACAGCCTAAGCTGGAAAATTCTAACAATGCTCTCAAAAAAAGAAATGTACCCCCTTGAAATCGCCAGACAACTAGGCATGCATGAACAAAAAATCTACTACCACATACGAAAATTAGCGAAAACAGGCGCAATCACCATACAACGAGAAGAAACCAAAAAAGGCGCCACAGCCAAATACTACAAAACAGTCTCACCAGCTTTTGGCATAGAACTCCCAGAAAACTACAGACCAATCCAAAACATTCACACTCTAAACGTTCCAGAACCATTACAGAAATTTTTCAAAGAATTTCTTAACAATGACATACTGAACGGAAAAATCGTGGTTGGCAGTCCACAACCTCACGGCCCATTCAAAACAAGCGCCCGAGACGGACACTATGCAGCACATTTAACTCTGTTCATGGGGCAATTCGTCAAAATGCCCAACGAATTTGCCGTAAAACTTGACGTTGACGTTAAAGCTGAAAAAGAAGAAAAAAACAGCCTAATACTCGTTGGCGGACCAGGCACCAACCTGCTAACCCAAGAAATCAACGAATACTTACCCATCAAATTCATAATGCACCCCTCTGACCAAGGCTTCTTATTTGGCGGCTTATCCTCCAAAAAAACCGGAAGAAACTATACCTCAGACAGCGCAGGCTTAATAGCCAAAATCGTAAACCCTTGGGATAACAACAAACATATAATCGTTATCGCAGGAAACAAAGCCGTTGGCACCAAAGCTTGCGTACTGGCCTTAACAAATTTTTGGGAGAAAACACTTCAACGTTACGATAACAAAGACACATTTGCCGTAGTTATTCAAGGATTTGATTTAGATGGCGACGGAAAAGTAGACGCAATAGAGGTTTACGAGTAAGTGACAAAACAGTTAATAGAACAAATTTTAGCCTTTGGGCATGAAAACGTTTTAGCTATTCACCCAACCACACTAATGATTACTAAAGATAAGAAACTATCAAAACAAGGCGACTGCATCATAGCTATAGGCGCCGATAAAGCAACTTCAGATTTAAACCCTGAATTTAAACAAAAACTATGTGAACCCAACACCAAATTGAACGTGCTAATTGAAGTTGACGGCTTAATTGAACAAGTCACTGCATACGGCACAGCTGAACTTAATTTAAACAACAACATAGACATGGTTATTCGAAAAAGCAATTTCATATCAGACCGCACATTAGCAATCAAAGCAAACAAAGCAGCAGCTGACTTACCCCGAGAGTTAGTTGAAAAACTTAAAAATCCAAACCAACAAATCAAAATAACACTTACACTAACTTAACAACACCCTAACGGATTTGAACGTCCAATACAACTTGTTGCTCATAAGGTGCAGTCTCTCTGACACTTTTAATACACCTAAACGTCATCACTTTCCTACCTTGTTGCTCAATCAAACAAGTAAAACGTGCCTTTAAATCCTCAACCGTATTGGGCTTACGGATAAACCCATAAAAATGTACGAGCCCACCTGTAAACTTTAAAGCTTGACAGGCAACATCAATAAAGTCAATAGCAGTTTCAGGTAAATTCATAATAACCCTGTCAGCAATCCCTTGCAGTTTACCATTAGCTAATTCTCGCGCATCACCCAACAAAGGATAAACCCGGTTTTCAACTCTATTAACACGAACATTAATTTTAAGCAAATCAACCGCGTCAGGATTAATGTCCACCGCATATGCTTTCGCTTCAGGACATAATTTACCAATAGGCACAACAAATGGACCAACACCAGCAAAAAGATCCACCACAACTTCGCCAGCACCTACAAGCGTTGCTATACGATGATGCTCCTGAGAAAGACGCGGAGAAAAATAGGCCTTAGCTAAATCAACATGATATTGACAGCCGTATTCAGTATAAACGGTTTGAGTTCTGTCCTCACCAGCAATGCATGTCAGGTCGCGAATGCGGTAAACACCGCTAATTGCGCCGGCTTTTGCATGAACGCTTTTTATGTTCTTGTGAGTTTTCAGAATTGCTTGCCCAATGATAGCTTTATACTCGTTTAGGTCAGGAGGAATTTCAATTACAGCTATATCGCCAACAATGTCAAGTGAACGAGGAATGCTAGAGTACAGATTAGACGGTAGTTGTCTTTCGAGGACAAGGGTCAAGGTTTCCTCTGCGGGACGCTTATCAACAAAGTTTTCAGTACTTAACGCCAGTTGGGGCGCTATATCTTCCAGCTGAGATAACTCATTTTCGTTGGGCTGTCTCACAAGTGGAATCCAAAGTTGATCGGATTGCCTTTTAATGAATAGCCTCTTGTTAACCAGTTCGAGTTTGTGCGCTAGAGAGATGACTTTTTCGCCTAAATTTTTAGGCACTTTAAGGCAAACGGCGTTTATCATCGTATTCAGCATGTTTTCTCTATTCGATACAAGTTATTTACTTTTTCAACATTAAAGACCGAGTTTAGCATAGTTTCCATAAGCCAAATGTTAGCCTCAATATGTTCTGATATGCAATGTGTGTAGAAAACTGATTTGCCCTGAGCTAACGCTAAGTAAGGGATAAGCATGTCAGCTAAAAATTCATCAACCGTAGGTTCGCTCTTCAATTCTATGATTAGTTTTTCTGCGGCTTCTTCACCTACAGATTCACTAGTTTTATGAAGACTCCCAAGTGCATCTGCCCCAACAAGAATGCCTGTGTCTGTTTCAGCCCATAACGCAATTGAGCTGCCCTTCTGATATGGGTTTGATTGGTCATTTAAAATGCGGATTTGAGAGCGGTATCTGTTTTTGGTTAAGGTTTTCATTGCGGCTTTAGCTTGGCGTTCAGCAACTTGTCTGTCAGCTAAAAAAGTGCAAACTGAAATACCGTTAACACTTTTGAGGTTACCAAACTTCTCAAATTGGACTGCCTTAAGTGTGGGTGTGGGGTTTACGGTCATTGTTGCTTCGCCCATGCCTTTTGGGTAGTAACCGTATTTTTGCACGGTAATTTCTGCTTTAATACCCATTTTGCATAGTGTTGGAAGTAATACGAACCTAAGATAGTTGATAGTTGGAGCATGCGTGGTATCTGTTCCCCCTTTAGCTACATGTAATGTCACGGGGTTTTTGGCGTATGCACATATGGGAAGAGTTGCCATAAAAAGCATAGGTATGCTACCAGCGGTTTCGATTACTGCTTCAACATTGCCGCCTTCAATCTGTTTGGGAGTGAAATAGAGTTCTTCTGAAGCAAGTTTAGCACCTTCAACAGTGGCGTTGCACAGTTTCGCTGCCGTCAATACCGCTTCAAGATGCTGTCTTTTTAATCCTGGTTGTGGTCTCCGCTGTCTAATGTTAAATATATGTAGAGGCTGTTGTGTAATAGCTGAGAGCGCTATAGCTAAGCGTAAAATTGTGCCACTTCCGCTTTTTTGGCTACCATCAATCTCAAACATCGGTCATAGCTCACGTTTTAGTTGCAAATGATTTAATAAGCGTTAGAGTTATTTTTAGAGCTTGAGGAAGTGCAAGCGTGAGCAGTGATAAAGAGAAGCTTAATCAGCTATCCATAAGAGTTGAGGAGCTTTTAATTACCATCAACAAAGTTACAGAAGAATTACGATCAATCTCGGCCTCTATAAAACTTCTCTCAGTAGGACAACCACAGTCTCAACCAGCCGTTGCACCTAAACCCATAACACCAAAACCAACTTATTTGCCACCATCATCTACGCCAACAGTAGATTCAACAGCTATACCTCAAACTGGAACAAAACTGCGTTCACTTGATGATGTTCGCATGTCCTTCCCTGAAGAGCTTGAAGCAAAATTAGGTTTTGAAGATAAAGACGACTACATAACAATTAAGCCTAAACAGTTCCTTGGCAGCGACAACTTTGCCAAAATCGCCTCAGCAGTACGCGGAATGGGTGGTGAATACATCAGCGCAGGAAAAGACAGCCATTTCCGAGTTCCAAAAAAGAAACCCACAAGTTAAATTATTCTAAAGTCTAAAAAATCACCCTTATAATCTTCAAAGGCTACTTCGACAGACTCAACTTTAGCAAACGAAGGCCCATGACGGCAGTAATCTATAACTTCTTTAACTAATGTTTCTTCACCTTCAAAAACTGCCTCAACACGCCCATCTGGCAAATTGCTAACCCAACCACAGACATCACGACTCTGGGCTTGCCGTTTAGTGTTTTGTCTAAAGAAAACACCTTGAACTCTTCCAGTTACGTAAATATGTGCTCTTGTTTTTGGCATAATAATTCCTTATTTTTCAAATTATTTTAATAATTTGTTAAGCTTTATTGTTTCTTCAACGAAATAAAAAATACTCTAACTATGACACCTATTTCAAGAGATAATTTGACTTTCATGGTTTTCCTCATTTTTCAGTTGAGTATTAACGTTATTGAAACAATTGCGAATAAAAATTAAACCCATTGCTCTATTCGTACCAGTATTTGATAACACAAATATGTTAAATAGGGCGATGGTTTTTTCTTCTGACCAAAATCCCATCCCTTGAATTTTTGATATACCGCTTCCGGCGTGAATAATCCGCTGTTATCTTGTTTGTTCTTAATTATTGTAGCCATTTCCACGAAGCGCGTGTCTGACTTTATAGACTTAAAATGACTTAGCACATCCACAACACTTACTAAGTCATACCACATAGCAGGAGCTTTAAGTTTCCTAAAATCAGTTCCCATGTAAAACATATACGGATGAAGCTCTAAACTGTTTTCCCATAACGAAAGTAACCCCATAGCTGTATTTACCGCAATTTTAGTATCACAGTATTCCGCAATAGCTGAAAGCAATTTTAGCATAATTAAAGAAGCATATGGACAGCAATCATCTTTTCGTCCAGGTCCTCTAAATCTACCCAGTTCCTGTGAAACGGTACATAAAAAGCCTGAATCTTTATAGAAACCCACAAGATAATCTACACCTTGCTTTATATGCTTCTCATAATCAACTCCTGCTTTGAGTAATGCAAATAATAGCAACGGCGCGTCACAAAGACACCAACCAAACATATCCTCGCCGCTTCCTCCAAAGTGTTTGGGGATATTGGTTAATGACTGATAGACTCCATTGCCGTCTTTATGCTCCATAATTTTTTCAATCGCTAACTGTATTTCCAAAACATCAGTATCAAACCCAATGTCCAAAAGAAACAGGAGTTTATGTATAGGCAAATCAGGGTTTTTATGATTACGCACAAAAATACTATGATAATCAGTTATATCGTTCAAGTACGTTCTAATTTTTGGATCAGAAAGTGCTTGCAACCGCAAAGCCGTCAAACTTTCTTTGCGTTCCTTCAGCATATTTATTCTTGTAGCATATTGAAGCCATGTATCGCCATTTTCAAGGATGAAACTTATCACGTCCAACATATACCTCCAACAACAGGCAACATAATTCTTGTTTGCAGCATTATTCAAAGATTAAATGAATTATATCCACGAAGTAGTAGTATTTTCAATCAAAACCACTTCGACCAACTTGGTCAGAAGCGTCCACAATAGAAACGCCGTTCGGCTTATCCTGTACCGTTCGGTGCTCCCATGTAATGGGATAGCTTCAATTTATTTTTTATATCTCACCTAAAACCCCACTGTTTCAGACTTTTTGCAGCTTTCTTAATATCGTTTGCTCATTATATGTCTTCGTCTTCACTTGCTTTTTTCTCCATCATTGAAAATGATTTGCATACGACTGCTTCCTAACAAAAAGTGAGTGACTTACAAGCCTATTATAGAAATCATCAATCAAAAAGCGATTTGAGTTAGTAACAAGGAAGAACGGCATACTTGAATTAAGTAGTTATTATAATACAAAAACAGCAATAATTTTCACTTTAACTCATCCCTGTCCTAATGTGGATGGCCATTTCTAAACAGGGCTTATAAATAAAAACATCCGATGTACAGCTGTGAATTGCTATGTACAAAAGCAATACTGGAAAATTATTGGTTTATGAGTCAACAGGGTTACAGTCAAAAGAACGTTTAGAAGTTGTAAAAACTGTTGCACAGCAAACTGCTAAGCACTTAAACATGGATTTTGGTATTGTAAATTTTGGAAAAACGGGTGTGCCACTTTACATTTACTATGAATGTGGCGATGATGAAGAGCCTGTACCTTTGTATTGCGATGAAGGAAAAATAGCTGGTTTGAAAGAAATCAGCTCGGTACTATGCAACATGATGTTTGTGCTTTCGTTCCATCCACGGCATAATGTGCTTAGGCAGATGCGTAGTGAAATCGTTAAACTTTCCTGAAACGGATCGCCTGATTGTCCAGTACTACTTCATAGACCTGATTTACGTCAAAGATTATGCCTAAACTGTCGTATTCCTGCTCGGTTAGAAACAGAATGATTTTTGGTGTAGTTAGTTGCTGGCGTTGCGGTAAGAAGGGCATTTGCTGTTGAAGCGCCTGCATTATGTCTTGCGCCATTTTTGCTTCGTCAGTTTGAGGTCTTAGCACGTAGGGATTTATCTCTCGTTCTTCGAGAAGTTCAATTCTTTTGCCCAAATTCCCATCTACGTCGCGATTTGATTCAATTTTGTTAACTCTTACGCGGAACATAATCTTTCACTCTTAAGAAGACAATCCAATGCCATGAATTTAATGTTTCTTACAGAAACACAAGTCACATATTCAATAAAGCACCAACAAGACGATCAAACATATTTTCAGCACACTTTTAGGTTAAGAATGTAATTACAATCTAATCCAAATTTGTGGCACACAATAACTAATAGACCTATAAGTTAGACCATTTTGATTTTTGTTGAGTTTGGTTGTTTTGAATGGTAAATTGATGAGTAACTAACAATTACTGCCCCGACGATAGGTTGTTTCGATGGGGAAGGCAAAAGAGTATCTGAGTTCATCATTAAAATAGCCAACAAAGCCAGTTCGCTTAACTATAAAATTTGAAATGCATGTTTGAAAAACGTCAATAGTGCGTTAAGCTTTCTGTGGTTTGGTGATATATCAGGTTTATGGGGTCTTTTGGTTGACATGTAAATTAGGTGAGGATTGTTTGTAAAGCCAAGGATAAAACTGTTGCATGATTTCAGGCATGTTCTTGAGTGGAATGATGCCCTTTTCGCAGATTAAGCCGTGAATATATCTGCTAGGTGTAACGTCAAACGCGGGGTTTCGTACGTCCAACTCTTTGGGAGATTCTTTCCAGACTTCTGCTGGGTTACGTTGTTCAATGCCTTCAAGCGCGTTGTAAGAGGTTATGGGGTCAAATTTGAGCAGTTCTGAAACTACGTAAAACGGTTTACGTGCTTCATATGCTAAAATGGCAAGCCCGCTTGTGCCAATTTTATTAACCACATTGCCTTCGTGGGTGATTGCGTCTGCGCCCACAATTACTAAGTCAGCTTTAGGAATAAATGTCTGTGCTGCTGAGTCAACAATAAATGTGGTTTCTATTCCGTTTTCAATCATTTCGCGTGCGGTGATTCTGCCTTGAAATGCGGGACGGGTTTCGGTGCAGATAACTCTAAAGTTTTTACCATCCTGCTTAGCTTTGGTTAGCATTCGGGTTGCTGTTGAGGAGTGGCAGTGGGTGAAGATGGTTATTCCATTTTGTATGTGTTTGGCTCCGATTTCGGCTGTGTGCTCTCTTGAAGCGTCAAGTTCACTGAGAAACTTGTCAGCACCCACAACCAGCAAAGTGCAAAGCTCGTGGACGTTTTGGATACTGCTTTGTTGGACTTGGTCAATTATGTAGTGGAGGGCATTTCGCATTAAGGGTTCAGTTTCGCGTGTGTTAAAAAGTAGTTGTTGTGCTTGTGAGAGATTGGTAAGGAATTCAATTTTGTTTTTTGCCTCTGACTGCTGAGCAAGCATCTGGAGTGTTTTTACGGCTGCGATTGCAGTATTTCTGGCACCTTGAACTTCGAAACGGCAGATTTTTTCAGCGGTAGCTTTTACGGCTTCCATAGTTTTCCACTTAACACCTAATTTGTGTTATAAAGTTATTTGACAGTGAAAGATATAAGCAAATGGAAACAGAATATTTTTGAATTTACAGTACATCACTTGGACTTTTCAGTTTTCTTGTTTTTTCTGGCGTTTAATCTTAATTGAACTTTAAGGTCGTGGTTTACAGTGTAGAGATTTTTGAGCGGTGTTTCACTTATGATGAAAGGTATGTTTTTACATTGAAATTGTTCATATTTTAGTGGGCAACAGGAAATTTTTTTCTCTAAACTCTTTTTACGTATGATATTATGTAAAATATTACTCACAGTAGGTAGTGCAAAAGGTATATCAGGTTTCAATGAGGAAATAATAATTGGAGGGATGATTTATTGAAGACCATGGCGTTAAAATGAAGAGTTCTAAGCATGTTGAAAAGTTGTTTAGTGTGTTATATGTTGGTACGATATTTGTCTCTCTTGGTGTCATCTACCTTATTCATTTGCCAAATAATCTTTTCAGTGAGTTAATAGATTTTTTTAATCGCTTAACCCTTGCACGGGTACCTAATACAGGAGCATTTTTGCCTGCACCGATTTCGCCTGCGGTCCATGTTGACTTATACACTGCATTGTTTCAGTTCTTTCTAGTTATCTCTATAATGGAAGCAATAATTTTAGCACTTAGGTTCGTGTTTAATTCATCTATTAAACGTAAAGCAGAAACAATTTCCAACGTTGTTTTTTGGTTTGGTGTAAGTTACCTGATATGGACTTATCTTGTAGATTCAGCTACCATTAACAAGTGGTTTGTTTTCTGGATAGGCATTATAGTAATTTTTGGTTTATCTTTAATTGCTCGAGTTTTTGTATTGCTTGCGGTAAGGCAGCCTGAGCCTGTTAAAAATTAGAAAGTTAAGTGCATCCATAAGACAAGAACTTGCATACCCATGTCAAGAGAGTCTTTGAAGAGTTTAACTTTGGTTTCTCGTGTACTGTTCCATTCAACAGGGATTTCTTTAACCTTGTACCCTTTACGTTGAGCTCGAACAAGAGTTTCAGTATCCCAGAACCAATGGTTAGCTTTAACTTCATCAAGTAAGGGTAATAATATTTCACGCTGAAACGCTTTAAATCCACATTGATGATCCTTAACTTTAGACCCGAGAATTAAACGAACCATAAAATTGTATGTTTTAGAAACGAAACCACGTGTAAATGTACGTTTAGCTTTGCTTTGAGAAAGCATTCTTGAACCAGTAGCTAACGGATAACCTTCAACTGTGACTGCGTTAATTAGCTGACTTAAATGTTTGAGGTCAGTTGCCAAGTCTACATCCATATAGATTAAAACGTTACCATTTGACTCTTTAAACGAATTCTTTAATGCTCGGCCACGACCAAGCCGTTTTTCGCCATGTATGTGACGGACATATGGTAGTTTTTGTGCTATCTCGGCAGCTTTTTTATCTGTGCCATCTGTGCTGCCGTCTTCAGCTATTATTATTTCGTAGGTGCAACCATAGGTTTGGAGTGCTTGGCTGACTGTTGTTATTGTCTGCTCAATTATGTCTGCTTCGTTTATAGCGGGAAACACAACTGTAACGTCTAGTTGCATATCCTTGTTTGGGTTTTGCGTTTTTAGAACACCCATTGGTTGAACCATCTTAAACTTTCACTTACCGCAGTTGATACGGGGGTACCTGAGATCACGGGATAAAACAGCACAAATAGTGCAACTACTGCTATGAAGTAGACTATTGCTGCAATTTTCATCCATTTGTATTTCCAGTACTTGCTAATAAAATACGCTGACCCAAGGCAGATAATTGGCACATTAACATAGTAATGATAAATGAATAAACCTCGGCTCACAAAAGCGTATGGTAACCATTGAGCAAAGAAGAGGACAACAAGAAACGCTGCTGGAGCCTCAATTTTTGGCATTTGGCGCTTCTTAAGTTCAGTAGCAACCTTGAAAATAGTAAGTCCTGTGATGGCTATGATTGCGGCAAAACCTATCCACCAGACTGCAGGGTTACCAAACAGGCTAATTGTTGATCGCATGTCTGCGGGCAAAGAGTTAACGTAAAGCCATAGGGGTTTTCCGATTATGGGCCAACTCCAGCCAGGTGAAGAGTATGGATGATCAAGACCTATGGGGGCAGCATGATATGAGTACATAGCGTTAGGAAGTTCAACTACACCGGCAAGTGTTCTGCCTGCAAGCATATCGGGAATGTAAATTGCAAAGTAAATGCCTATGGCTATAATGATGAAAGATAAAATGTAAGCATATGGGTGATCAAAAAAGTTGTAGAGTTTAGTTGAAAGCGTACTTTTGCTTCTTACTACTTCTGAGAGTCGCATTATCGCCAAAATGGCTAACTGGCCTAAGAAACCGAAAAGTACCAGCCATTTAGTGGAAAAACCAAAAGTGAATAACAAAAATGAAAGAAACAACGGTACAACACTTGCGTTTTTCCAGCCTTTCTTTATTACGTTACTTAAGTAGATAAAGAAAAACAGTTGAGAGAATAGCGAGAAAAACACGACATACGTGTCTACAATGCCTAAACGGGCCTCTGAGAAATGCATAAAATCAAAAGTTAACAAGAAAGCCGCTGAAAAGCCTCCGATATAGGAGCCAAACATTTTTTTGCCTAACAGGAAAATTATAGGTACCATTAGAGTTCCAAAGATTACGCCCATTATGCGCCAGCCAAATGGGTTTAACCCAAAAGCGGCAATGCCTGCTGAAATGATAAGTTTACCCAATGGAGGATGAGTCCATTCGTATGGCCATTGTAAATTCAGGTATTGTGCAGCTGTTCTTGTGAAGTATATTTCGTCAAACATTGTTTCAGTCATGTAAGTGTTAGGCAACACAACAAGGGTTTGTTCATCAATCAACAAATTGAAATCTATGCTAGTGTTGTTTTCACTGGTGATTGAAGTGATGGGTATTATTTTGTTGTCTTGGTCAAGAACAGCTACTTCGTTAATTTCAATATTTGCCTCCGACTCAAACTCGAAACGAATGTATTGGGTTGTTCCGTAAATGTTAATGATTTTCCAATTCATGTAAGCATACGGGAAACTTGCATTAATTGAGCCACGTTCAAACCAGTTATCAGGTTGACCAGTGTAAATTTTTATCAGGTTAGTACCTTGACAGTCTTTTATGTAAAAATAGATGTTACTAACATCCATAGAGTCTTTGAGGTCTATTATTGCTGCCTGTGGAGTGTCAGTATTTACTGTTAAGCTGTTTGAGGGCACTTGTGTTGCGCCCAAGTTTGTTACAGCAATAGAGAAGAAGATTAAGGATAGCAAAACCATTGTTATGATGTCTTTTTTGTCTATGTTTAAATCGAAGTCAAAGTTGTATTTCACTTAGTATTCGCTCCTCTTTTGGTTGGTTGACTGATGATGATAACTGTTCAGTTTTAAGCACTGCTTTACCTCTAAGTTCAGTCCACAATAACCAAGAACCGTATAAAAACATAGCCACGTTGATAACGCCGATGATTATAACTATGGGATCCCCAGAAAGATTGGGACCATAATTATAGCCAGCGTTAACATAGAGGTTTAGCCAGTACAAGACATAAGCAATGTTTGTCAGGAAGGTTGCTGTGATAATACCGTAAAACAGTCGGGCTTTTTTAACAAACGGCACCATTAGGGCTAAAATGCTAATAACAGGAAACAGGTATCGTTCATGAATTCGTGTGGGTAACATAAAAAATGCGAAGAGCATCATGAATGCTGCAAAGAAGATAAGCATTTGATCAGAGTGTCCCCACCGCTTATTTAGAACATACAAGGTAAACATTGAAAAGACCGCAAATAAGGCCCATCCCACGATGAACATGTTACCATCTGGAACCCACATGCCATGTATACCCCACATGTTGAACGCATTTATGGATGTGTAAGCGTATCCACTGTACGCGCCAAAGTAGATGTCTGTAAGGAAAGTTATTGGATTACTCCATTGCATGGGTAAAATAACAGCGAAAATTGTTAGCGTAAATGTGGCAACAGAGAATAAGAAGCGTTTAATACCGCTTTTCTTGAAAATTATAAACGCGACCAAAGGTAGCAATGCTATAGCCTGAGGTTTAGTTAAAATGCTAACAGCAAAACTTGCCGCTGAAAGTTCAGGTTTACTTTTTAATGCAAGAATCAAAGAAAGCAACATGAATAATGTGTAAATGGCGTCAAATTGTCCCCAGACTGCAGCGTTAAAGATTACTGCGGGGTTAAAAACATAAAGTGCAGATGCTATAAGGCCTAGTTTGAAGCCGAGTTGTTTTTGAACAAAACTGTAAATCACTCCGGCGATTAGCATGTCAAAGATGTTTGGAACTAACTTTACAATGTAGGTGGCAAGAGGCGTTACAGATGCTCCTGAGGCGTGGGATAAAGAGCCGAACACCCAGAAAATGTAAACGTTAAAGGGCGGATAGTCAATCCATCCGGCATGTTGTAACACATATGCATAGAAAGGACGGATACCCTGTGTTGCGGCAGTGTCAAACCAGTACTGGTAGGTGGCCATGTCGTTTGGGTAGCCTTGAAATGAAAACAGCAAAACACGAATTATAAAAGCCACACCAAGCATGCTGACTAAGATTGACATTTTCTGCTTATCAAACTGCAAAGTAAACGCCACCGTAAGAGTATTGAAAACTATTGTTGCTTAACAAAGATAATAAGTCTTCGCCAATTTTACCTATAAACCAAGTGTGATTGATAAAAAGGATTTTTGTAGAAGTCACCATTAGCTACACATGTTGCGGCTATTTTTCTTGGGTTCTTAAACTCATGCCAGAATCAATGTATATAGCATTTGGCCCATTTTTCGATTGTGAATCTTTTTAGAGCAGCGTTTGAGGTTGTTTTGTCTTGTATTGTATCTTCTCTACAAGAATACTGGAAAACACTCTTAAGTAACAAAACAAGCAACATATTTGTAGCTAAACAGCATTAGATTCTTTGGTTAACTAAATCATCTTTTAACCCTTAAATCTAAAGTGCAGTTGGAAAAATGGATGGCTGTTAAAGAGAAAAATCGGCTCATCGTTTTCGATATTGAAGGAGTTCTAATTCAAAAAAATATGTTCTTTTTTCAAGTGGGCAAAACACTTGGCTTCTTTACTTTAATGAAAATTCTAGTATATGGATTTCTCTATGAAATCGGCGTTTTTCCTCTTGACGTTTCACTAAAGTGCATTTTTAAAAAACTAAAAGGGCAAAAAATAGAAACTTTGCAAGGCGTTTTTGATCAAATTCCAGCCACTCCAAGGCCGCAAAACTTTTTTGCA
Organism: Candidatus Bathycorpusculum sp.; assembly: GCA_009778385.1. Classification (GTDB taxonomy): domain Archaea; phylum Thermoproteota; class Bathyarchaeia; order Bathyarchaeales; family Bathycorpusculaceae; genus Bathycorpusculum. The sequence continues at coordinate 49,601 of WRJX01000104.1, forward strand.
CAGATAAAAGAGAGAAATTACCGTGTAGCTCTGATTAGTTCAGGTTTACCTACAGTTATTGTTAAACGTTTAGCAGAGTGTTTAGGTGCTGACTATGCGTACGGTATTGATGTTTGCGTTAACGCCTCTGGTGAGGTAACTGGAGAAATTAACGGTGAAGCCATTGAAGCTAACGGTAAAATGAAAATTCTACAAAAAATATTGGCTAATGAGGGCTTAACTTTACGCGATTGCACAGTAATTGCTGATGATCGAAATAACCGTTGCATTTACACTGCTGAAACTAAAAAAATTGGCTATAACCCCGACTTTATCATCCGAATAAAGTCAGACCATGTTGTAATGGGAAAACTTGCAAGTATCTTACCAATTTTAGACAACAAAAAAGTTAAGCGGTCTTTTCCATCAACTAACGATTTTGTCCGAGAAGACATCCACGCAGCAGGCTTCTTTATGCCTGTAATAGCCCGATTAATCGGCGTTCTTCCAGTAGCCATTTTCATCAGTGTGTTATCAATTATCTATTTAATATCTGAAATTGCACGACTATACGGTAAAAATTTGCCCCTTATCTCAGCAATAACGCGCCATGCTGCTTCACAGTCAGAACTTCACGGTTTTGCTGCTGCACCTCTGTTCTACGCATTAGGAATCCTACTTACTTTGCTGATTTTTCCTTTTCCAGTAAGCGCCGTGGCAATCGCCGTCTTTGCATTAGGCGACAGCACAGCCTCAATCTTTGGAGGTTTACTCGGTATAAGATTACCGTTCAATAAAGGCAAAACTTTAGAGGGCTCACTTTCAGGTTTTATTTTCGCTTTTTTGGCAGGCAGCTTGTTTGTTGCACCCTGGATTGCAGCAGTAGCAGCAGCAATTGCCATGTTTGTTGAATACTTACCATTACCAATAAACGACAACATTTTAATTCCAATAGTAACAGCCACAGCGTTAATGCTACTAATTTAAGGTGCTATAGCAAGTTATGCTTATTTTTTAATTTTAGAATCTATTAAAACCTGTTTTTGCTGATGACTTAACTTTTTAATTTCACGCTCACGCCTCATTGCCAAACTACGAGAATCGTATTCCTCAAAATAAACCAAATTTTGTGGTTTATGAGCTTTAGTGTATCTAGCCCCTCTACCGATTTGATGTAAGCGTACTCTTGATACCATATCTTTTGTGTAACCTGTATAGAAGCTTCCATCGCAACACAACAATATGTAAACGTAAAACACCAACGCTTAATTTACTGCTCCTCTGGAGGCATGTACTCAAAAGTGATGCCTTTTTGTATTGCCCTTTTTAAATAAGCTTCTGGATCAATCTCTTGAACAGTCAACTTGTCAACATCAATAATTTGAATTTCATGAAGACGCGCATTACGAATTTCATCAACCGTAACTGGCGGCTTATGATAGTAAACATCTACTAGACGCTTAACTTTAGCGATCTCTTCATCAGTTCTGTTACGCGGAGACTTAGCAAGGGTCAGAGGAAAAGGCAAAATGTAATGCGGTGGAACACCCAGCGCGAATTTTCCAGCAAAACTACTGTAACGGATAATTTTGCTTGCTAACCGAGCAGAAGTATAAGTCATAGGTGCCAACGCATTTTCAGGTGGGATAAATCCTGTTTCAATTTCAACTATAAGATTACCAAACCCTTTAGTAGCAAACAAGTCACATGTAAGTAGCTCATTTAAGGAATATTCAAGTTGCACATCATAGTCCCTTTGGATTAAATATTTAGCACAGACAAGCTCCATAACAGAATGATTAATTTTTACAACATTTTCTTTTTGAAGCTTAATCAACCAATCTTTTAAACCAGTAATTTTAGTTATAGTAGACTTAGGCGCATTAATTGTAAGTTTTGAGAGTAAATTTAAAATATCAGCCTCAAACTTTTGCCTGCCACTCATCGACTACGACCACCAATTTAAGAATGTTCCCTATTTGTTTAAGCCTTCTGCTTAACACTCTTAGAACACAGATTTTAACACGTTTTAACTTGAAAAAATGCCAACATGAATCCTGTATTTCTACATACAATAATTAATAGCGCAACCAAATAGACAACAAATAGACTGGCACTAACTCATCAAACGTTCATAACCAACAATATATCATTCACTAGATTGGTCTCTACACAACTCATAAAAATCAAACCGTTCAATTGAAAAGAACAGACATTCAAGCCAACCAAAATTAATGAAACAACACTAAAGTCATTCCACAGTTTTTAAGCACAAGATAGTATAGTCGTCTCAAAAATCAAGCATTGTTTTTTACAAACTTGAAAACAAATTTGTATCATCTGTCTACGGGATGTTGTATCAAAATGATACCGGAGATTGTTTATGTCTTTTGAAGTAAAACAGTAAACCTATACTCACGATTACTACAGACATTATAGCGACTGTTATTAGCGTTGTTGGGAAAGATTCAGGTTTATCTTCAACTGTGGATGTTGTTGGAACAAATTCTGGTTCACCATTGACCTCGTGGGCTTCAACACCACTTACAGGATTCACTAAAGGGCTACAATCAGCGTATAAGGACCTAGAAAAACCATCATCGTTTTTATCATAGTTGTATGGTGTGTCCCAAATACCTGTGTGTTCTATTTCTTTAGCATTAGGATATAATGTTTTATAGTCATTCCAATAATTCCTATCAACAACAAATGAACTATACAAGCCAATACGTATCCCACTGTTAATAAAGTCATTCTCAGTTACAACATTTTTAGTTTCAAAAGTATAATCTACAAATATACTCCAGGTCGTGTTAATGAAAATGTTATGTTTGATTACGTTTCCTATATCTCCGTTAGCGCCTACAATCCATACTCCACCTCCTTCAAAAGTGTTGTTGATGAAACTGTTACCATATGAAGAAGCAAATATGCTATCCCCATCACAAAATCGTATATTCTGCACTGAAACATTCCCATAAGCAGACGGAATAGCAGCGTCAGAAGTCTTTCTTAGATCTACTCCATTTCCAAGTCCTTTAATTGCGTATCCAGCGCCATCAATTGTAACACTATTTTTTTCAACTTTTATGGTACCAAAAATATCACCTGTTAAAGTGTAAACATCTCCATCTCGTTGAATCAAATCTGTCCCTCTTACGCCTCCACTAGACAGAATAGTTATCGTTGAACCTGTTTGAGCATTTACTAAACGAACAGAACAGGCCATAAACGCCACTGAACATAATAACAACACCAAATAAAGTAAAGCTACACCCCACTTCTTAATACGCCCAAACTTCAACTTAACCAAAGTCAAACTTAACCCTTGATACCGAGAACTGTTTAATGCTAAACAAAGGGCTGTTATCACATTAACTCAACTTGCGTCAATAAACGTAGTGTGAACGGTCATAAATACATCGCTAAACATAAAAAGTTGAGTAAAAGAAAGAGTGGAAATTATTGAACTATTTCAATGCGTCGTTTACCGCGTGACATGCCAGAAGTTCGGATTTTGCCGCTAACTTCCAAGCTAAGCAGTAAATCGTTAAAGTCTTTGAAGCCTAAATCTTCAAATTCACTACGCATTTGACTGAACAGTTCATCGTCGGTTAAGTCGCCTTTTTTGCCCAAAATTTCCAAAAGGGCAAAATAGGCAGGACGAGTTTTCCAAGTTTTAATTTGTGGCATAGGTGCACTCAGCTTCTCCTAAGTTACAGGTGTTGCTGGCTTTTGTACTTGACGGAGAGCCTGCATGAAACTCTTGTACCATTTTTCCATGTCAGGTGTAATTGATGGGCCCATTTCTTTCATGGCATCTTGGAAGTCTTTCATTGTCACTTTTTGAGCGCTAACGTCTCGACGTAGGGCGTGCATTGCTGCTTCACGACATAAGGATTCAATGTCAGCGCCGCTGTAGTATTTGGTGATAGATGCAAGTTGGTTTACATCAACGTCTTGGTCAAGAGGCATGCTCTTTGTGTAAATTTTGAAGATTTGCACTCGGCTCTTGTCATCAGGTTCTGGAGCGTAAATTAAACGGTCAAATCTGCCTGGTCGGATAACGGCTGAATCAACCATGTCTGGACGGTTAGTTGCTGCGATGACCACGATGTCCTGTAAGGTGCTTATGCCGTCCATTTCTGTTAGTAGTTGACTGATTACTCGTTCAGAAACACCGCTGTCAGACATGCCCATTCCACGTTTGGGAGTTAAGGAGTCAATTTCGTCGAGGAATACAACGGCTGGTGCGGCCATGCGGGCTTTGCGGAAGACTTCGCGGATTGCTTTTTCTGATTCTCCGACCCATTTGCTAAAGATTTCAGGTCCTTTAATTGAGATAAAGTTAGCTTCGCTTTCAGTTGCAACGGCACGTGCGAGCAAGGTTTTACCGCATCCAGGTGGGCCGTACATGAGGATGCCTTTTGGTGCTCGGATGCCTAGGCGGGTGAACATTTCGGGGTTTTTGATTGGCCACTCAACCGCTTCTTTGAGGGGTTGTTTAACTTCGTCAAGACCGCCGATGTCATCCCAGTGGACGGTAGAGACTTCTATGTAGACTTCGCGCATGGCTGTTGGGGTGACTTCTTTGTAGGCGCTTGTGAAGTCGTCCATTTTTACTTCCATTTTTTCTAGGACTGCGGGTGGTATGCGTTCTTCTTCGAGGTTGATTTGGGGCAGGTATCGTCTTAGTGCTTTCATGGCGGTTTCTCTACTTAGTGAGGAGAGGTCTGCGCCTGTGTAGCCGTGTGTCATAGCTGAGAGTTTGTTTAAGTCGACATCTTCAGCTAAGGGCATACCACGTGTGTGGATTTGGAGGACTTCGTGTCTTCCGCCTTTGTCTGGTACGCTGATTTCTATTTCGCGGTCGAATCGTCCTGGTCTGCGTAGAGCAGGGTCAAGTGCGCCTGGTCTGTTAGTTGCTCCTATAACTATTACGTTTCCTCTTCCGCCAAGACCGTCCATGAGAGCAAGTAGTTGTGCAACGACACGGCGTTCGACTTCACCGGTGACTTCTTCGCGTTTTGGAGCTAAGCTATCGAGTTCATCGATAAAGATGATACTTGGAGCGTTTTGTTGTGCTTGTTGGAATATTTCGCGTAGACGTGCTTCTGATTCGCCATAGAATTTACTCATTATTTCGGGACCGTTGATGCTGTAAAAGTTTGCTTCCGATTCGTTTGCAACTGCGCGTGCAAGTAAGGTTTTACCGCATCCAGGTGGGCCGTGTAGTAGGACACCTTTGGGTGGCTCTATTCCGAGGCGTTGGAAGAGTTCGGGGTGACGAAGGGGTAACTCGACCATTTCTCGAACGCGTTGGATTTCTTCGTGTAGTCCGCCGATGTCTTCGTAAGTGGTACGTGGTAAACCTTTGCCTTCTGGGGCTGGTTCGTTGAGGATTGTTAATCGGGTTTCGGCAGTTACTTTTATGATTCCATGGGGACGTGTTTTTGAAACATTGAATGGTATAGCGTGCCCTAACATCATAACTAGAGTTGTATCGCCTTCGACTAGAGTGCGCTCCATTAGGCGGTTTTTAACAAAATTTGTAAAATCTTCATCTACATTGAGGCGCATATCAACAGGTGCTAGGGTAAGGCTTAAAGCGGTTTTTACTTTGGCGGATTTTACAACGACATACTCGTTTATAGCTACTCCGCTATTTTTGCGGGTGAATCCGTCGATTCGGATAATGTCACGATTTTGGTCTTCGCTGTAAGCGGGCCAAGCAATCGCGCTCGTGGTTCGTTTGTTAACAATTTCTATAACATCTCCAGCGCTTATGCCAAGTTTCTGCATTGCTCGCTGGTCAATTCGGGCTATTCCTCTGCCCACGTCTCTTTGTCTTGCATCTCCAACACGTAATTGAACTTCGCTCACGTTAGAATTCTCCATAATTAACAGTCGTATAAGCTTGTTCAAAAGAACATTTTGTTCCTATATAAACTTTAAAGCACAACAATTCAAACTCTTAGGCTACAAAAAACATAATACAGCAACGTAATTTAGGGTTTTGATATTAAACCATCTTAACAAAATAAGCAACTTTCATTATTTATAATTCCCAAGGGGAGGTCAAATAAATGAATAACACTTTACTACATGTATAAGTATAAATGAAGTTGTTAACTTTAGGAGATAACTAAGATACCGACCTGTCGTCTGCAGGTTTTCTGGCGCAATTTTTAATAGATGATAAATAAGAAAAAAATTGTTGTTCAGCTGTTTAGACTTTGATTGTTTCTAAAACGAGCCTTGTTGTGGTTACGTCTACTTCGGTAATCTTGACGTTCTTGTATTCTCTTGCTTCACCGATAATGTTTTTTACTGTAACGTTGTTGCTTTCAACTTTAACGTAAATCACGTCACTGAAAACTTTTTGTCCATCTAAAATAACGTTAAATTCACACATGATATTTTCACATATTAAGGAAAACATTTTCCTATAGATAAGCAATCCCATTTGAACCCGTTTTTTGCAAGACAAAACTATAACCACATCAACAAATTTATTGCACTGTGGTTACTACAAAATTTTTACAAATCAGAAATGGTTTAACAAAGGGCATAACTTAACGTGACATACAACCTCTTTGCAAATAGTAATCCGTTTTCTCAGATTATTTGTTAATGACGTAGGATGACCTTCTTTGTTGCTTATTCTAAAGAAAAGTGTTACTACTTTGGATGTTTTAAATTGTTATAATTGCTAAACTGTTTGGCAGAAAGAGATGTTTTGCGATGTACTGGTTTGTTTTTAAGGGTTTATAGTTCGTGTCTGTTTTTGTTGTCTAATTGCTTGTAGAGTTTTTTCTGCAGTTAAAGCGCTGAAAAGTAAATCGTCAATGGTTGCCGTGAAAGTAGCCAGCTTTCCTTCGCAAGTAATATCTGTTACAACTTTGCAGTTATCTCTAACAGTGTTGACCTTCAATCCGGTGGGTGTGTTTAGATTGTCTGGTGAGACAGCTTTTGCTACTGCGTTAGCCGTTTTGGCATCAGGGTATTCAAGTGTTATTGTTGCCTGCAAGCGTTTCACCTTTTAGTTGCCGCCCAACTAGTTCATCAGCTGTAGTCACAAAGTTTTCAATTTGATTCATTGGAACTTGAGCGCCAGCTGCAATGTTGTGTCCACCGCCTTTACCTGAATGTTTTTCTGAAGCTAAACGCATAACATCGCCAAGGTTAACACCTTTCTGTAATGCAGCCTCAGTTGTACGTGAAGAGATTTTAACTGAGTCTTCACCATCTACTTTGGCGTATGCAATGAGGGGTTTTTGATTGTTAACTAGTCCTGCAACCATAATTGAGGAGACTGTGCCGATGATTTTTTCGTTAATGTAGTCTTCGCCGTTGATGACATAAATGTTGGTTAGTTCTCTGAGGCGTTCGGGTTTTTCCATGACCCAGCCGAGGTACTTGTTGATGTTTTTGCGGTAGTCTTCAAGGATACTGTTTGACTCTTCAAGGGCCGCTCCACGGTCACCCATGCAAATGGCGATACCAAGACTTGGGCGATCCATACGGCCGGTAGAGTTCAGTAACACAGAGTATTCACGTGCATCCCGAAGGGCAGTATTTGGTTCCTCGTTAACCAGTACATAGTTGTTACCTATCAGGTTGGAGACTTCAACGTGTAGACCTTTTGAAAGCATATAATCTGCAAGGGAGGAGCATAAGCGTTTTTTTTCATCCTCATCAAGATCGCTAAGGGCACGAAGACGTGTACCTTGTTTAATGTTAATGTTTAATGCTGCTAGGAAGGCTAAAGCTTTGTCTTCTTCGCCACTTAGGCCCGGAATGAATGGGTTAGTTGTGGTTGCTAAGGTGCGGTGGATTGGACGGGTTTCTCTGCCAAAGAAGGTAAGATCTTTTTCTACTTTCATTAAACCTGCCTGAACAGCGTCTTTAAGAATTAGCTCGTTTAAGCCGCCGAAACTGCGTTGGTCATACTTGTCCTGCATGTCACCAAGTGCACCGACCAATGCAACAGGTGCTAAATCAACGTTTTTGGGATTTAATGCTTTAGCTACAAAATAGGTTACGCCTGAACCGCTAATCTCTGTTGCCCCATCGATGCCATATTCGTGGGGGTTCACTTGGGCAAAGTTGGAGTTGTCCACTTTAGCGGTGATTTGGTGATGATCCATAATTGCAACTTTTATGTCTGGAACTTTCTCATTTAACAGTTGCAAATAGCCGCTTCCAAAGTCGGTTAACACTACAAGATGTGGTTTGTCAGTGAGTATGGCATTAATAATTTTGTCGTCTACCCACTGCATAACTCGAACACGGTAACGTGCATCAAGTCTGTAAAGTGCTTTAGATATAATTCCGGCTGCTGCAACCCCATCTGCATCCAAATGTGAGAAACAATCGATAAAACCGTCTTGCTTTACGGTTTCAAGTATCATTTTTGCGGCTTTGTCAACGGCTGATAAGAAAGAGTCTACTTGTGTTTGGTCTACCATGAAGGATTGCCTCGATTGGCAATAAAGATAGCTAATTGGATTTAAAGCTGGCGCACCAAAAACCAAAAATTAAAAAATTAAAAGTAAAAGTTAGAAACTGGTTTAGAATATTGAGGCAATTTTTGCTTCGTATTTCCAGCTCTTAGCAATTTTTCCTTCACGTTTGTAATATCGTGAAAGTTTATGGATTTGTGCTTCGATTACCTGCATGTTACGTTTGTTGTGCAGGTCTTTTTTATTTTTCTCCATGTGGACTGCTAGAGCTTGAGCTTTCTTCATCATATTACCTAGATCTTCTGGTATTGATGGAGTTAAATTGGCACTCTTGAGGATACCGCTTACACTTTTACCAGTGATTGGTTTTACCAGTGGAATTGCATATTGGTCTCTTAGAATTGTGCCTATTGCGCTTGATGGATAACCTTCTTTTGCGAGTTTGATAACGAAGGCTTCTACTTCCTCAGGCTGATATTTACACCAGCTTGGAGGTCTCCGACTTACAGGTCGTGTCGAATGAGATTTTCCTTTTTCTTGCTTTGGCATCGTTACACCTTAATTATGCACCCTACAAGCACAGTATGGAGATATTTAAAAGCATCGCAAATTTTTACACACAAAAAGCCATGTTATTTTAACCGAATAGTTGAAGAGATAAAATACAGACAAAACACCTTAGCAGAGTCTGATTGGCTTGATGAATACAGATAAACACTAAGACTCTTTTCATAACGGATTCTTTAGAGAGTATACAGAATGTTTCAAGACCAGTAATCCACAGCTTATTTTTTGTATGTTCTACGGATGTAACTGTATGCTTCAAGTGCGGCAGTGATTCCTTGTCCTACAGCTGTGCCAACCTGTTTAATTGGATGAGTTGTCACGTCGCCTGCAGCGTAAATACCTGAAATGTTGGTTTCTTGTTTGATGTTGATTTTGATGTATCCTGCATCGTCAGTTTCTACACCAGCAGCTTTAGCCACTGTACTGTTAGGTTCTTCTCCGACCTGCACAAACACGGCGTCAACATCAAGCTCAGTTTTTTCTCCAGTGACATTGTTTTTTAGGGCCAATGTTCTCACTTGGCGGTCACCTTTGATTTCTTCAATTTCAGTATTCCAAAGCACATTGATGTTAGTTTTCGAAGCAATATCTGAAACTAGTCTATATTCTGCTCTAAAGGTGTCTCTTCGATGAATTATGGTTACGTGACTTGTTATGTCAGAGAGATATAGAGATGTTATGCAAGCTGAGTTCCCGCCTCCGATAACTGATACTTTTTTGCCTTTAAAAAATGGGCCATCGCAAACGCTGCAGTAGCTAACTCCTCTACCTCTGAACTCTTTTTCGCCTTTAACATCAACATTCTTGTAATGTGAACCAGTAGCAAAAATCACTGCTTTAGTCTGATAAGTAATGTTGTTGGTGGTTACAGTTTTTGTTTCGCCTTCAAGCTTTAACTCACTTACCAGTTCAAGACTATGTATGACTGCGCCAAGTTTTTGGCATTGAAAAGCCATTCTTTCAGATAATTCGCGACCGCTGATTTCAGTAAAACCGGGGTAGTTTTCTACTTTTGGAGAATCACTAATGTTTCCTCCTGCCAGCTTCTCGTCAAGTACAAGTGTTTTTAGTCCGCTTCTTACTGCATAGATTCCAGCAGCTAAACCTGCGGATCCAGCTCCAACAATAATTACATCCCAGTTTTCCATAAACATTAACCAGAAAATATTGCTCAAATGCTACTAAAGAATCTTGTTTAAATTCAAGTTGATATTGGGGGAACAAGATAAGCTCTGACAACGTATCATTTTGGAGTTTACGAGACGTTTTTGCTATGAATTTAATTTAACGGGTTAGCACGAGGAGTTCATAATGTTGCTGTTTATGCCATGACCATGCGGAATAGTGAAAGCATTGTGTCATCATTTTCAAGTGTATGCTGTTGAAACGAGTTTTTAATTTGTGTTCAATATTGTATTGATTACTTTTCTGTGTTGCAGTTGTTATTGTTTTGGCGTCTTAGTTGATATATAAAAGTACGGTTAAGTGCTTACCAGATCATCGTAAATAATATTAGCGTTGACGGATTAGGTGAGAGTGGTAATAACGTTTGATTAATCGCGGTCTTTACGTTGGCAGATTTCAGCCTTTCCATCTGGGTCATCTTGATGCTATAAAAGCAGTTCTAGCAAAGGTTGACGAACTTGTAATCGTTATTGGCAGTGCACAATACAGCCATAATTTAAAGAATCCCTTTACAGCTGGTGAGCGTTTAGTGATGGTTCGTCACTCCTTACAGGAGGCAGGTGTAGATTTAGCGAGAGTTTGGATTGTTCCTGTTCCCGATATGCACCTGCATATGCTTTGGGTTTCAACTGTAGAGGGTTACACTCCAAAGTTTAACAAGCTTTATTCTAATGAGCCTTTAACACGTCGCTTATTTATGGAGGCGGGTTACACCGTTGAAAACATTTCCTTCTTTGAAAGGCAAACCTATGCATCAACGCATATACGTGAAAAAATGCTTAAAGACCAAAGCTGGACAACCCTTGTTCCAAAAAGCGTGACCGACTTCATAATTGAGATTGACGGAGTAAATCGGCTTAGGGATTTAGTGCGTACAGACAAAATCTAATTTTAAAATATCATTTTAGTTTTTGAGGCTTTACGGTAAAGGGTCACAGCCAAATAGTATGCTAATATCAGCACAACTATTTGAACCAGAATGGCAAAAAAGAAGTTCACATCCGCTATGGCAACAAAATTGTTAAGGACATGTAGTCCCGACGCGATTAAGTAAAACAACAGAGGCTTCTTTTTTGCAATGCCATAAGCAGTTATGCCAGCGCTTGATGCATGAAAAATTATACCTGAAAGCCTGACAAATGGAGACACACCTAAAAGCACAGTGTAGAGGAAAAACTCGGTTAACCCAAAACCTAATCCAACAAGAATACCCAACGTTACGATTGAATGTTCTGTTTCGCCATGACGATAAAACAATGGAAACACTTTAGCTAATTCCTCAATAAACGGGGCAATTAATGCCGATGAAACCAGTAGGGGTAAAAAATCGTAAAACTGAGACAAAAATAGTGCAAACGGAACACTGACAAGTAAGCCTGACACGAAAAAGAAAAGTTTCTCCCTTAGGGGAGGATTATGAACCGGAATGACACATTCAGGCGTAGAATTATCGCCCAAAAAAATACCTCTATAATTATGAAACAAAAACTGCTTTATCAGTTTTTGCATCAAGTGGTTAGAACCCTGTGGCAACAGGGTTTTGGGGTTTGATGATTTCTCGTAGTAACACCGTTGCGTAGCAGCCTCGCAATAGCATGAATTCTAAAGAAACGGTTAATCCGTTAATGTCCTTTGAGGTTTTGAGTAGTTTAAAGTTTCTAACAGGAGTTAGCGCTGTTCGTAAACTGCCTCTGTCACCTAACTTTGAGTTAATGGTAACACGAAAACCGTTTAGGTTCACGTCTTCTTGCTGTAAGATGCGTTGTTCTAGTTCACCCATGATGCCGCCTGAAAGTTTCTGTTTAAATCCAACAATAGGCAAAGCAAGTCGCAGTTTGCCTGTTGTTAAGGCTTCATTTATTTTATTTTGGTTTTGGACAGTTACTGTTTGAGATATGTTCACCATTGGTAACCCAGTACGTTCAACGTTGACCACGAAATCGCCAAGTTCAGCCCTGTTTAGAGGTAAGCCTGCTTTGACGCGTTCACTTAAGAAGCGATTAAATAGGTATGATTGATAAGCCTGTACGAACAGAACCTGGAGTTTTAAGGGTAAAACATTAAACGCCTTAACGAATTCGTTTGGTTTTTCGTTTAGGTAGTTTAGCATTGAGCGTTCATAACGTAGTTGTTTAGGATAATGCTCCAGTGCAGCTTTAAAATCGTGGGTCTGCTGGAGCTCTGTTCGAGCTTGCCGTGATTCTTCATGTTCATTTGGGCTGGGTTTTGCAAGAAAAAGCAGGGCTGCTTTTTCAAAGTCACCCTCTAGGATTGCCTTACCGACATGATGAGTTATTGGACGAGTTGTGCCAAAGCGTTGATGACCATAGAAATTAGGGATGCCACCAAGTTGGGTAACTTCTTCAATGGTTTGGTTTACTTGTGCGTTAACTATGGCTGGGTCTTGGGTTATGTCTGTGATTTTTATTTTGAAATTATTTCCTAAGAGGTAAAAAATTGACAGGGGATTACGTAGGTAACCTACTGGGCGGATCTGAACACCTCTTACGGTTACTTTAGCTACATCCTCTGTTGTCAAATTCTCAACTGTAACGTACTGTGCGGTAATCGCTTTGGCGTCTTTTATTCCAGCGATTTGGATGCTATTTTGTCCTAATCCAAGTTGGTTGGCAACGTTTTTTGTGGCTATGAAAGTGTCCCAGTTCTGTTTAACCAAAACACAAAGCAGATGTCGTTGGCGCTCCAAAGATGCGCCTAATGCTTGTGTTTCTTCTTTTGGTGGGGTGATTTGAGCTTTTGAGCCATCTACTAGAGTTTCTTCGACTTGGAAATTTTCTGTTGCACCGCGGATTTTTCCGCCTATGCCGCTGGTTTGGGTTGTGTAGATTTCCATACCGAGCAACTGGTCGATTTCGGGTGCAGTCTGCAAGATGGTTCCCTATAATAGTTTAAGTTTGCCTGTTAATCGGTCAATCATGGATGCAGGTGCTGGTCCAATGCCAAGGCATGTTACTGAGCCTTCTGGAATTTCGGTTAAGCCCCTGTCGATAATTAGAGCGTGTGGAAGTCTAAGGTCGTCTGCAGCTTCTTCTAGTTCGCTGAGTTCTTTTTCGCTTGGAACTTTTAGGGCAACTTTTTTTTGTCCTTCATGCAGCCAAGCTTCCCACCATTTTTTATGACGTGTGTAAGCTTCTTGTGCTGCTGAAACCGCTGCATGTCCTGCTTGTGCTGCGATTTTGCCTTTGCTCATCGGTAAATCGCTACGGAAAACTATGACCTGCTTGTATTCAAATTCACCCATGCTGTTTCGCCTTTTGGCTAAAGTGTGTATTTCAATGTTTTAAGGGTTTGCAAGCAAATAAAGCAACCCAAAATATCCAAGTGCTACAAGTATCGCGGGTTTAGTCGCAACTTGTGTTATCATTCTGCCCTGATAATCAATCTCTTCTACGTCGCTTAATGCTTTATCTACACCGAGGCGGTTGCAGAAACGTAAAACTGAGTTCCAACGTTCATCTGAAAGCGAGTTTAGAAATTGTCTAAGTCGTAACATGAAAGAGATGTCAAAGTTTAGGGTTTTGTTGCAGTGTTTCTGGTAGGCGCTAAGTGTCTTAGCTGAAACATCACCTGAGTTAAGAGCGGATTTGGCAACTTTGGCAGCGATTTCTCCGCAGGTTAAGCCGAAAATAACGCCGCCACCTGTTGTTGGCTTAACTTGGGAAGCAACATCGCCTACTGCTAAGAATCCGTTACTGTACGCCTTGTTAATTGGTCCCGCTAAAGTAATGGCGTGATAATTGGTTTTGAATATTTTTGCTCCCTTAACTTGTCTCTTGGCTATAGGGTGTTTAGTCATGAGGTTTCTAAGGTAAGTTTGTGGGTTTCCATGGTCTGTCGCCAAACCAAGTTTTGCTGATCCATCTGGGCGTGGAATGAGCCACCCATAGAATCCGGGTGCATTGCTACCCATGTAAACTTCAACTGCATGCGGTTCAACGTCATGGACTTGGTCGATTTCTGTTTCAACAGCATAAACTAATCCTTTTCCGTTAAGTCCCTTAAGTTTAGCTTGATGGAGAAGTCTTGAGCTTATGCCTTCAGTGTCGATTGTAATTTTGGATGGAACTGGGGTGCCATCTTTTAGGTTTACACCTTTAACATAGCCGTTTTCAACTCGTAGCGACTGGACGGGTTGGCCTAAATGGAAAGTGGCGCCTGCTCGCTGCGCTTGATTGGCTATGTACTGATCAAATTTTGCTCTATTTAAGGCGCAGGTTACGGGGGTTTTGAGTCGAACTGAGAATTTGGTTCCGGATGGGGAGTAAAAGTTGGCGGCGTTAAACGTGTTTTCTATTATGCCCTTGGGGAGTGGGTAGTAGCCAATGGCTTTTAGGCTACGGATGCTGATGTGACCTGCGCAGTGAGAGGGCAAACCGATTTCTGTGTGCTCCTCATAAACGTCTGTTTTAACGTTCAACATTGCTAAACGTAGTGCCGTGTAGGAACCTACGGGTCCTGCGCCTATGATAACGGCATCTGTTTGCTGATTTTTCTGTTGCATCATCACTATTGGTACTGCTGGTTTACTAAAAAAAGGAATCGAAAAAAAGTGTTAATTGTGATTGGTTATGAGAAGTTTTGAGGCTGCCTCAAGGATTTTTCCTTCATTGTTTAAGGCGGCAATGCGGATGTTTTCTACTACTGGTTGAAATAGTTTGCCTACAAGTTTACTTGTTAAATCGCTTACAACCTTTTTCTGGTTCTCATCGATTGCCCCCATTTTTTTTAGAGCTTCGGCAAGTTCTTTTTGGCGGCTTTTCTCAACTTGCGAGAGTAAATCAAAAACAAGTTCATTAACATCTTCCAACAGTTTTGCACCTTCTATTTTTAGATAATGAAAGGGTTGGTTGAGAAGACTCTCTCAGTTGGTTGTGAGACGTATTCGGTGAAACTCCATGTTTCGTCCACTTCCTGTGACAGAATCTGTAGAATAATGGCTAATTTTTGTCCGTCATTGGTTAAACTGTATGTTAACGGAATTTTTCTTGTGAAGACAAGTTTTTTACCTTTTAGATGTCTTATGTGCACGTAGATTCTGCGTTGTGAGAGCCCAACAAGTTTTGCCAGTTTATCAGCATCTATTCCTTCATCAGGGATTGCTTGGTAAACTTTCATTTCTGAATCTGTTAACATTTCAAGTGCAGGGCTACGTTTTGACTTATGGAAGAAGATATAGTTTCGGTCTGCCGGAGGATTGACTAATCCAGAGGTGACTAGACGTTTGAGTGCCCGTGAAGTAATTGTTGGTGAGAGGAATTGTTTAATTTCTTCGCAAGTTTTTGGTTCTGAAAGCAACAATTGCATAAGCGTCTCTTCATGGCATTCTGACTGGGGGGGCAGTTTTTGGATGAATTCGTCAAAACCGTCAATCAGCTCATTTATGCAGTCACCAAATAGGGTGGCGCTGTACTTGTCTACCGATTCAGCTACCAATCCGATTGTTATTAGAGGTTGAATGTGTTCTTCACTTATTGTGTACAGGCTTTGTTTAGTACCAGTTTTTTTGAGTTCTTGCTGAATTTTGGCAAGTGTACATCTACCCTTGGCAATCGTTTGAAAAACACGGAGTCTTGTCGGGTTTTTTAAGACATTAAAGAAGTCTGTTGTATAGTTCGGGTTGTTCATAATGTTTCGAAGGTTTCTTAACTCATTTTTTAGTTTGTATAATCGGCATAGGCTAATGCATTGGATTGGTGCGACCGGTGTACAGTGTTTACACATATCATCTAGGCTTTTGAGGTTTTCAAATGTATCTTGGCGGTTTTGCATCTTTGACGATAATAAGCTAGTAACCACGTTTAGACCTCCCAATTGGTTGTTAGACTTTTAGAATCTCCAGAGCCATTTGTCAAACTAAAACATGTAGAGAGAGAAGCTGAGACTGAATCCAAGACATACAGTTTTCTCATCGAACATCCCTAAAAATATCAGCCGTGTACATATGTAAAAAGCGTTTTCGTAAAGAAATATTGACGACACTTAGTCAAGAAGTCTTTACTAAAATATAACCTCAAAAAGAAGACGGACTTTATTAAGAAAGACATAGAAACCTAGAAAGTAAATAACGTCATAAGTTAAGTTAAGAAATCAATTAGCTATAGGAAAGTTTTGTAGAGGAGAGAAAGAGAAGCTATGGAAATCTTTGTGGATCAGTATCGATGTCAACTATTGTTGCAACGTTTGAGGCAAGTGCATTGTTTACTGCAGTGGGTAACTCTTCAGGGTGTGTGACTTTTATGCCGTAGCCGCCTGCGTGTTCTGCGAATTTAGCAAAGTTGAAGTCATGTAATTCTGTTTGCCAGCTTTGATATCTTTCAACTTTTTGTTCTTGCATAATCATAGCTAGACTTTTGTTGTTGATTACAAACACTTTAATGGGCATTTGGTATTTTAACGCTGTAAGAAAGTCGCCTAAGACCATTGTTAAACCGCCGTCACCAGTGATACAGATATTTTGCCGTTCAGGATATGCTAAGGCAGCCGCCAGTGCACTAGGCAATCCAAAACTCATAGTTGCCAAGTTTCCACTCATAACTATCTTTTGGGAATGTTTCATCTGAAAGTTTCTGCCAAACCACCAACAGTTTTCACCTACATCAAGTGATATTACCGCATTGTCGGCAAGTTTCTCAGATAATACTTTCATTATGTAGGGTGCTCGGATAGGCTTAGCAATTGCATCGGCTTCTTTGGCAAGTTGATTTAGCCAATCTTGTTTAAGCTGTGTAATCTCTTGTATGTATGCTGTGTTATGTTTTTCTAAAACTTTAGCGGCAAGTTTAGGGATAAGTATAGCACTGTTTCCCAAAAGTCCAACTTCAACGGGATAACGGCGAGCAATCATAAGAGGGTTAATGTCAATTTGAATCATACGTTTTTTGGGAATCATACTTAGATCTGCAAATGATGAACCAATTACAATTAACAGATCAGTTTTATCCACAAGCTGACCAGCAGCTGTTGAACCTATTCCGCCATGACAACCAACATACAAGGGCTCACTATCATCAACTATGTCTTTACCCTTGAAAGTTGAAACAATCGGAGCTGAAATTTTTTCTGCGAGCCGCAAAAGTTTGGTTTTTTGTCCTCTAGCACCTAAACCGATAATTATAACTGGACGACTTGCCGAATCAATCACTTTTGCGGCTTTTTCAATAATTACTTCCTCTTGACCGTAAGCAAAATTAGGCATACGCTCCTCAAAAGGCAAAATCTCCATATCACAAGGCAGTTTTTGAACATCATTAGGAATTCCAATGTGAGCAACACCCCTATCAACAAGTGCGTGTTTAACAGCTAAGGTTGCAAGCATCGTTGTTTGCTCAGGTGACATTAAAATCTTGTTAAAAACGCTTATAGGCTCAAAAAAGGCATAATGGTCAATTTCCTGTAGCGACCCATGGCCAATTTGTTTTCTTGCAACCATACCCGTTAAAACCAAAACTGGTGAATAGTCAAGTTTAGCGTCATACAAACCTGTTGCAAGATTAGTTGTGCCCGGTCCAGAAATGCTTAACACAGCAGCTACATGGCTTGTTAATTTACCATAAGCCGATGCCATAAACGCAGCTGTTTGTTCATGGCGAACTTGCAAGTATTTAATTTTGCCATTACTTTTACGAATTGCATCTACAACACCTAACGTTGATGTACCAGGAATACCAAAAACGTACTGCACCCCCCATTCTACAAGTTGATTAACCAAAACTTCAGACACCGTATGAGAAACTTGCTTTTCTTCAGTAGCACCCTTTTGGTTTTCTGCAAGCATCACAAAAACAGTTCTTGGGGCACCACATATTGGACAAACCCATCCCTTAGGTAAATCAACAAACTTTTTACCCTCCTTAGATTCATCATAAACATAATTACAAATAGTGCATCGATATTTAGCCATAAAATTAACCTCAAAAATGTTCCACTAATTATTCAAGCATCCCACTTTATGTATTTATTGCCCAAAAACAAGCTTACAAAAGACAAAAAATTTTAAACAAAAAGGTTTTTTAAAGTTACCTCGGCAGGGTAAACTCGCAGTACACCACCGTCTTTAATTACAATATCTTTATGTTCATGGTAACTCCGTCTTTCTCTCATAAGCAGCTGATACTTGATTTTCAAGCCACCGCCATAGCCACCCAAAGAAAAATTTGCTTTAACCACACGGTGACAAGGAATAAGAGGGGCAAAAATGTTACCAGCCATAATGTTCCCAACCGCTCGTGGACCACCACCAACCGCTTTAGCAACTGCACCATAAGTGGAAATGTAACCAACAGGGATTTGCATAACCGCGTTAAGAACACTTGCGGTATATTTTGGCAGTTTATCGGTTACAAGTTTGAGACTACTATAGTTGACGTCTCTTCCTTCGAGAATACCCTCCATTAAGGTAAATGTATCTTTTGCGCAAACGGATGGTGAAAACATAACCTGAAAAGGCATGTCAAATGGTAGATTACTTAGCAGATTGCTTAGTGCTTTTTGTTCAATGTCGGCAAAAGAGGTAGCAACAACTTGTTGCTCAGTGCAAGCTACTGCGAGCCAAGTACCGTTATCATTTTGAGTGTAGACTTGAATCATTTAACAATCCTTCTTTAAATCGGCTACTTATGAAAAAAGGTTTCTAAACTTTAAATTTTTTGTTCAATTTGCTTGGACCGCAAAAAAATTTCTCAGCTCTTTAGAGTTAAAAATTTTTGACTAGAACTTAACTGGGTCCAAAATGGTTATTTGAGGTTTCATTATCTACTCACATGCGGCTACGTAAATTACCATTTGATTTATCTGAAAATCATCATTTGTTTTATTGGCAAAAACCATAGTAATGGCAATACGTTATGTTAACTATAACTCTTTAATCAGGTAACCTCAAATAATTCCGACATCTGTTTACATATTCTTTTCTTTTGATTCCATATAGCATCATCAACAAACTAATGTCTTCAAAAACGGTAACCATATACATAAAACGGTAAAAGGGATAGTGTTATGATTAATATTTTATCTAAGAAACAAAATACAACCAAAAAAAGGGTCATTTTGCGATGAGACGCAGGATAAAACTGTTATATTAGGCCTGACTTAACAATTTTTAAAGTATAATCTCTAATGCGGTTGTAGTCTAGCTCGGTAGGACATCAGCTTCCCAAGCTGAATACTCGGGTTCAAATCCCGGCAACCGCACCAAACCGCGTAATTCGATCCATAACACAAACAATACTAAAAAACACAGTTTAATATTTGAACTGTGAGAAGCAAGGAAACTAATTTTTGAGGAGAGAATAGGGGGATGAATAAAATTCGGGTAGAAATTCCTCTACATACTAACCCAAAGGGTAATTCCCTTATAGCTGATATATAAAATAAATTTATTATTTAGGAAAAAATGGTTAATAAGTAGCCTTAATACAGTGTTTTGTGTATTAAAACAAGAAAGGCGAAAAGTTATGGAAAGATATGGATTTCAGTCACAATTTCCATCCTTACGGAAAATTCCACAAATGCATGTAATGCCTCAAGAAGAACAAAGTCAGCAGCAGACTCAGAGTGATCAGGCTCAGCAAGGCATGGCGTGGATGCCGGGTGCAACAACAGTTGGCATCGTTTGTGCTGATGGTATAGTTTTAGCTTCGGAAAAACGTGTAACATATGGCGGATTTATCATGAGCCGAGGCGGTAAAAAAGTTTTCAAAGTAACAGATCAGATTGGTGTCGCATGCGCTGGACTTGTTGGTGACATGCAGGTTCTCGCCAGAGAAATGGACGCTCAAGCTAAACTTTTCAGCATGGACGTTGGCAGAAAAATCAGTGTAAGAGCGGCTTCTAAACTTTTAGCAAACATTCTTTTTAATCGCAGGGGTGCGCCACTGTTCACTCAAACCATTATTGGAGGGTTAGACGAGGAAGGTGCATCGTTGTATGTTTTGGATGTTTTAGGTTCACTTATTCCAGATAAGTATGCTGCGGTTGGTTCAGGAACAGAAGTGGCTATAGGTGTTATCGAGGAGGCATATAAAGAATCGATAACTATTGTTGAAGCAAAAGAACTTATCAGAAGGGCTATTAAATCTGCAATAAATAGAGATGCGATGAGCGGCGATGGAATTGACTTCCTTGTTATAACTAAGGAAGGCGTAACTGAAGAATCAGCTAAATTTTAAAACGAACTCTTTTTTAACTATATTTCAATTTTTTAGTTTCTATTTAATATTTAATTGTTGGTTGGCGGGAGAGGTGAGTGTGCATGTCGTTTGAATTAACCGATGAAGATGGAAAAGTCTTAGTTAAGCTTGCGAGGAGCGCTGTTGAAACTTTTCTTGAAAAAGGACAGACCATAAAGTCACCTAAGGATGTTTTACAAAAGTTTTATGAGAAATGTGGTGTTTTTGTGACCATAAATACATTCAAGGATGGCGAAAAAACATTACGTGGTTGCATAGGCTACCCCTATCCAATGATTCAGCTTATAGATGCAGTTATTGATTCTGCCATAAATGCTGCAACAGAGGATCCGCGTTTTTCGCCGATGAGTTTTGATGAATTAGATAAATGTGTTTTTGAGGTTAGCGTTTTAACACCGCCAGAGCAAGTGCAGGTAAGTAATCCTAAGAAGTATGTACAACAGATTAAAGTTGGACAAGATGGTCTAGTTATAGAAAGGGGTTACAATAAAGGACTGCTTTTACCTCAGGTGCCTGTTGAGTGGCAATGGTGTGAGGAAGAATTTCTTTGTCAGTGTTGTATGAAGGCGGGATTGCCACCGGATAGTTGGTTAACAAAGGATACTAAAATTTATAAATTTACAGCTATAATTTTTGAAGAGCAAACACCAAATGGAGAAATTAAACGTTTAAGCTTGAATCAATAAAATTAACTTAGAGAGCAGTTTCTATAATTTCAACTGCTCTGTCTAAACCATTGAGTTTGCTGGAAAATTTGTTAAGTTCAAGCACGTTTTTCTTGTAAATTGAATATTTCTGCTCCATTTCTTGCATGGCTTTTGTGAGCTCTTTCTGGTTTTTAACCTTAATTGAGCAGCCTAAATCGTGTAGTTTTGTTGCGTTACCATCTTGTTCGAGTTGGGTTGGAATACATATGCTTGGTTTAGCATACTTGGCAGTTTCAAAGCAAGTTACGTGTCCACCGCTAAAGATGACATATTTGGCGTTTTTCATAGCTTCATAGCGTTCAGTTGTAGAAAGCCAGTTATGTATTTCACAGTTGCCGACTTTTACTGAAGATTTTTTTCCGGGAATGCCAAGACTAATTATTGCTTTGTTAGAAGTTTTTTGGAGAGCGGGTAACAGGATTTTGAGTAGTTTTGAGCGTGTTCCTACTGGTCCACTTATAGGAGCAAAGATATGCTCATCGGAGCCTTGTACATGGGTTACATCCATGAAGGCACCGACATACTCTATTTTGTCTTCAAAAATTGAACCATGTAGATTGCCGATGTTGTAGTCTGAGATTGTATAAGGATAGGGATTGTCGGGAATAACAATTTTTGTACACTGCTTAATGTATCTGTCCACTATATATTCGCCGGGGTTGAAAAAATGCATAAAGCCATAGGTGGGACGTATGAAATTTGCAATGTAAACAGATGGGATCTTCCACTTAGTTGCGAGCCGTAAAGCAGTTATGTCACCATCAGCAATCAACAAATCAGGAGTAATAGTACGTATGTGTTTTCTTAAATCGTAATACCTGTAGATGATTTCCATGGCATTAGAGTTTTTCATCTCAAACTGGCGACTATCTGCGTTAAATACAGGTAAAGGAAATAGGATGTTAATTAGTGACGCTGACATGACAATGCCAGAAGCATTTTCATACCATGCAATTGGTGCACATTTGTAGGCATGTTTAAACTCTTTTTTGAGCAAATCATAGGCCTTGCCGCCTGAAAAAAAGAACACCTCATGTCCAGCTTGTTCTAGCCGTTTACCTAATGGAATAATTCGCGAAACATGACCTAACCCTAATTCTGAGCAGGTAAACAACAGTCGCATGTAACCACAGCAATGAAATGTCCTTAATTTCAATTTCTAAACTCAAGGTGCAATAAAAGCATTTAAACATTTGATAAATTAAGTTACAGTTATGTTTGTGCCTATAAAGCTTATTGAAAAAAGACTCATACAACTTTTAAACGATGACGTGGGTCAAGGCGACGTTACAGCAGACGCAATCATTCCAGCAGACTTTATCGTAACTGCGGAAGTAATTGCTAAAGAACCTGGAATAGTTGCAGGTATTAAAGAAGCAGGCATACTTGCTCAAATCATGGATTTAAAAGTTAAAACCAATGTCGTGGATGGCGAGCAAGTAAAAGATAAGCAGGTTTTAATGCAAATAACCGGTGATGCACAAGCTATTCTAACAGTTGAACGCACCCTGCTTAATTTGTTGTCACGCATGTGTGGTATCGCAACAGCTACACGTAAATTCACTGAAAAACTGAAAAACGCAAAATCCTCTGCAAAAATCGCCGCAACCCGAAAAACTGCTCCAGGCTTATTGTACTTTGATAAAAAAGCTGTTGCTATAGGCGGTGGCGACCCGCATAGACTGCATTTAGACGACATGATTTTAATCAAAGACAACCATATCGCAGTAATCGGTGATTCAGCAAAAGCGGTAAAGTTGGCAAAAGAAAACGGTTCATTTAGTAAAAAAATTGAGGTTGAAATAACAAAGTCAACTGACATTCTTCGAGTGGCTGAGGCAGGAGCAGATATAATCATGCTAGATAACTTTACACCAGATGAAACAGTCAAAGCAGCTGAAACACTTAAAAATGCAAAACTACCGCACAAAGTCTTGTTAGAAGTAAGTGGCGGAATTAACAACGAAACATTGCTAGATTATGCTCAAGCTAAAGTTGATATCATTAGCATCGGAGCATTAACACACAGCGTAAAATCGCTAGACATCAGTTTAGAGATAATCAAAAAATAAACAAAATACAGGGGAGTTATACACCTGTATAAAGGATCATCCATGCTTCCACTAGAGCACCTATAGCAAGCAACCCGGCAGTTATACCGATGAATATAGCAGTCCATTTTAGTTCCCGCCAACGCCTCTGAGTTAACCGTCGAAACAGCCAAACACTTCCACACATACCCAATGAATATGAGACAAATTCAATCCAAAATATAGGCGTAATCATTAGCAACAATAATCCATCGCTTGCCGCCAGCCCTTGCACCGTCGAAATTGCACCTATAGCCACACCTGTAGAGAACAACGAAAACAATCCAAACGCAACACCAAACACAGGAATAAACATGACTAAACAAATCATAAAGTTGTTAGTAAAAATTGCAACCGTTAAAGAAGCCAAACTATCGTTTTCAACTATTGTTTGATTAACTTGGTCAGAAATCATATGTGCCTCTTCAGCACCCAAAGGTACCAAAGTTCCAGCAAAAGTTACTACAACAGACAACACAAAAATAAAGATCAACGAATAGATCCTCTTTCGCATAGGTGAAGCTTTCTTCCAAAATGACAAAATAGCGCTCAATACAACATAACCTTCTTTTAACGACAAATTCCTAAAATCACACACATAAATTAACATTTCTGTCACTTTAATCTTGGTTTTTCGCCACATCAACTACAAAAACGCGAAAAACAAGTTTACCAGCCATAAGAGACTGCAAATAAACCGATCACACGGACAAGACCACTACAGATACTGGACGATTGACAATTGACGATTATTTTGCCGTACAGACAATAATTATTCATCGTTCATTGTGTTAATTCCAAACAAAGACTAAAGCGGTTCGTTCCAAAATGGAACATACTGATTTTTCGTCTAATTCACTGCTTTCAAATATGTTTTTTAAATGTTTAGTGAAGTAGCGTTCGTTGTAGTGTTAAAGCAACACTCTAAATTAAGATTATCAGTGTAAAATCAGTCACCACGTCATTAACTTTTTACAGTAAACAAAAAAAGGAAACAAAGAAAACAGGATTACTCTTCAAATTTAGTCTTTAAACCTAAAGCTAATAAATACATCTCAGAGCTTTTTGCTCGACTAGCAGCTGGCTTAACAAATTTGACCTCAGTGAAATGGCTCTTGGCGGTTTGGATAAATTCATCCATTAAATCACCTTGAAAAAGCTTTACAAAAAAGTTACCACCAGGACGTAGAATCTGCAGTGCAATCTCTAACGCTTTAGTTGCCAAGTCGATTTGTCGTGCATGGTCAACTTCCCAGATACCTGTAATGTTTGGTGCAGCATCAGAAATTACTGCGTCAGATTTGCGTGGTAAAAATGACAATATTTGCTCTGTAATATTAGGGTCAGTTAAGTCACCAATAATTGTTCGGATGTAATCTTGAGGGAAAGGCTCAATCGGATTGAGGTCTACACCTAAGACAAAGCCATGTCTGCCAGTCATTTTTCTGGCTACTTGAATCCAACCACCCGGTGCAGCGCCTAAATCCACAACAACATCACGCAAGTTAATAAAACCATATTTTTCATTAACTTGAACTAGTTTGTATGTGGCGCGGCTACGGTAGTTTTCAGCTTTAGCTTTCTTATAGTAGAACTCGTTTTTTCTTTCACGTATCCAAGCCTTCGGCAAGGGAATCATCCTCGGGTATACTTGACTCACTTAGAGTTTCAGGCGTAGTTTGTGTTTGGTTTTTGTTTCCTAAACCTAAAATCCAGTCAGTTAATCTTTGGCAGTTTTTAGGAGAAATTGTAGTGGTTGGGTCACATCTTGCATTGTCTGGACATAACAGACAGGGGCAATCAACAATAGTTTCAATAGATGCCGGAAGTCTTTTCGGATATAGCCTATATGTCCATCGGCCGTCCTGCAATTCTTTTTCTCTACGGATGAGCCCTTTTTCTTCTAACTTAATTGATACACGTGAACCTTCACGGCTACTTGCACTCAGTTCACGCCATAAATCTGATTGAAGTACACCCTGATAACCTGTGTTCACCACATAATGGAGCGCTTTTTGTTCAAGGTCATTACGTTTAGGCATGCTAAGATCAGTTCCAGATAATGTAATAAATTGCTCGTTTCAGATAAAAATATGTATCCCTCTTAGAACCTTGATTCACATGACTAACACGCAGAAAACGTCACTAACTGACAACATGTACTGCTTAGGTATAGAATCCACAGCAGACGATTTCGGTGTAGGCATAGCCAGATTCAACGGTGAAATTCTTGCAAACGCAGTAGAAGGCTACGTGCCAATAGAAGGGGGAATCCACCCAAGAGAAGCAGCACGTCATCATGCTGAAGTTGCAGATAAAGTCTTCTGCCAAGCATTAACAGATGCAAAAATAAAACCTAAAGACCTTACATGCATCTCTTTTTCCATGGGTCCTGGACTAGGCCCCTGTCTACGCACAGGAGCAACTGTAGCCCGTGCCTTAGCATCATACTTACAGATTCCGCTAGTTGGCGTAAACCATTCCGTTGCACACATCGAAATTGGAAAACTTGAAACAGGTGCAACAGACCCCGTTACACTTTACGCTTCAGGCGGAAACACAATGGTCACTGCATTTGAATCTAAACGTTATAGAGTTTTCGGCGAAACCTTAGATATTGCACTTGGCAACTGCCTAGACGTTTTTGGAAGACAAGCAGGCCTAAAAAACCAGAAAGGTTTGCCACTTGGAGCAGCAATAGAGCAACTTGCACTTAAAGGCAAAAACCTTATCACACTACCATATGTAGTAAAAGGCATGGACTTATCCTTAAGCGGACTTTTAACAGCAGCAACCACACAACTTCAAAAAGAAAAACACCCCATTGAAGATGTATGCTACAGCCTTCAAGAGCACGCTTTTGCTATGGTTGCCGAAATTACTGAACGAGCATTAGCACACACTGAAAAAAAAGAAGTCCTACTAACAGGTGGTGTAGCAGCCAATAAACGATTACAGACAATGCTTAAAGCAATCACAGAGGAACACGATGCAAGCTTTAATGTGGTTCCTCAAAAATTTGCCACAGACAACGGCGCAATGATTGCCTGGACAGGCACGTTAGCCTACACCCACGGCTTAATTACCCCTATAAATGAGAGTTACGTGAAACTGCGTTGGCGAGTAGACAAAGTAGATGTACCATGGATAAACTAAAACAACCTGTTTTACTAAAAAAAGGTGCGGAAGCAAGCCTCTATCTTTCCAATTGTCACGGAAGAAAAGCTATAACTAAAATCCGAACACCAAAAAAGTACCGGCCAGAAATCCTTGACAAACAGATCCGTAGCTACCGCACAATACATGAATCCCAACTGTTACATCAATCCAAAGTCGCCGGTATTGCAACACCACTAATTTACATGGTAAACGTACCAGAAGCCACTATTATAATGGAATACATTGAAGGCATCCAAGTAAAGCAGTATATAAATAGGGCTTCAGAAGCAGAACGTAAAAAGATTTGTCTAGAAATCGGTGGGTTAGTTGGTAAACTCCACAAAGAAAACGTGATCCACGGTGACTTAACAACTTCAAATATGATACTGGATAATCAAGGCAGAATTTTTCTTGTAGATTTTGGGTTAGGTGAAAAAAGTGTTGAATTAGAAGCAAAAGGTGTCGATTTACACCTGTTAAAACGTGCTCTACAAAGTACACATTTTACTTTTTGGGAAACCTGTTTTAATGATGTTTTTGCAAGTTACAGTTTAGTGTTAGGTGACAAGTTGGCGGAAAAGGTTTATGAGAAAATCAGTGAAATTGAAAGGCGAGGGCGCTATGTTGAAGAACGTAAACAATAACGCGGAACCGCAGATTAAAAGTAAATTTGTTTTGTTTATAACGGGTAACTTTCACAAGTTTAACGAGGTACGCAGTATCTTGAGTTCCATGGGAATAGCTATTGGTATGTTATGTGTGAAAGGAAAAGAGATTCAAAGTGATAACACCAACGAAATTGCAGAGAACAGTGCAATAGAAGCATTTGACCGATGTCATTTGCCACTAATTGTTGAAGATGCAGGATTGTTCATTGATGCCTTTGAAGGTTTTCCAGGTCCATACTCAGCTTATGTCTATAAAACAATTCAAAACAAAGGCATTTTAAAATTAATGGAAGGCATACAGAATCGTAAAGCATCCTTCTATTCAGCTATAGTATACTACAGTCAAAAGACTGGCCCATTGCTTTTTGAAGGCAAAACAGAAGGAGAAATAACGCTTACAGAACGCAAAGGTGAGGGCAATTCAGGTTTTGGTTTTGACCCAATTTTCCAGCCGTCTCGCAGTGAGAAAACGTTTGCAGAGATGACTTTAAAAGAAAAAAATCTTGTGTCACATCGAGCTAAAGCGGCTATTAAATTTGCTGAATGGTACAAGCAGACGCAATAACATTTTTAGCTTAAAGGTTCTTTTTTAGATTATCATTATTTTTTTGAATCAGTAAGATAAGTATAATTATTGTCTGTAACGTTATACAGTTCAGTTGTCATAGTAAGATGATGATTGATAATGCCTCAAAATAAAGGTGCCATTGATATCTTTGGATTGTTATCAGAAGACACTGTTGATTCTGAAAAGAAAAAGAATCGAGAAGCACTTTTAGCGCCAACTGGTGTAAAAGACTTTTTCCAAGAAGGCAAAATTAGTATCAACAGTTACACTTGCCTTGGTGTACAATGTAAAGAATGCGTCAAAGTTTGCCCAACAAATGCTCTGTACTGGGGAAGTGGCAAAGTTGAAATTGTAGAGGACTTATGCGTTTACTGTGGAGCTTGCGTTCTAAATTGTCAAGTTGATGATTGCATAAAGTTGGAACGTAAACGAGACGATGGTAAAGTTGAAAAATTTAGTAAACCAAAAGATGTGCTGTTGCTTCAGAAAAAAGCAAATACTAACAAACGGGTTCAACGAGTACGAAGCGTTATTTTGAAACCCCAAGATTACTATATTCAGTATCCAAAGACCAAACAAAAATAGCACCCTCAGTTACAGAAACCCATTTACATTAACCAGTTTAAAAAATGAGGTTAATTTGATGTTTTAGAGGTATGGCAATGCTATGGGTGTATTATTGTTTTCTTGAATGGTAGTGCTAAATTTTATATTTGGCGCATGTTATAAGCATAACATAGTTTGAGGGGAAATAAACAACATGAAACTTGTAACAGTATTATTACCAGAAGCCTATCTAGAAGGCTTAGATGAACTAGTCAGAAGAAACATGTACCCAAGTAGAAGTAACGTAATACGTAGTGCCGTACGAGACCTGCTAAAACAAGAATTATGGGGAAATAAACGCGAAAAATAATTAGCGTCCCCTAAGGTTTAGTTAAATTCCAAAGTTTACGTGCAGCTTCTGCAGGGTTTTCAGCTGAAACGATTTCACGCCCAACAATTAAGTAGTTTGTACCAGCTTTAATTGCAGCGTCTACACTTCCACCCTGAGCACCAACACCAGGTGAATAGATAGGCACTTTTTCACCCAACATTTGATGTATTTCTTTTATTTTTTCAGGAACCGTAGCTCCAACTACAGCACCGTCTGCCTCGTAAGCAACATCTTTTTGTGCAAACATCATGTACTGTGAAGTGGATATACCTGTAACGGGATCTATTACTGTTTGCCCATAGCCTTCAACTGCACCTTTGTGGCTCATGTAGGTGAGCAGAATTACACCCTTATTTTGCTTACGGGAAGTCTCAAAAATCGGTTTTAATCCATCTTCCCAACCGATGAAGGGGTTAGCAATAATTGCATCAAACCCGGCAGCATAATAATAGTCAGCTATAATTTGATTAGTGTTACCTATATCGTTAACTTTTGCATCCATTATTGCCAAAAGCCCTTTTGCATGGATTTTATCCACAAGAATCTTTACCCCATTAAATAGACCAAGAGGCAAAACTAGGTGATTATTGATTTTGACCGCGCAAATATATGGATAAACCTGTTCCAGTATGGCGTCTGCTTTTGAAAGCAGGTCTTGGCTATTGTTTGGGTCTTGAAAGGGGAAGTCTAAAGCTAAGACTATACGCGAATTGTTAGCTTTAGCTATTTCTTGAATTTTGGATTTAAACTGCAAAGTATACACCCTTAAGGGTTCTATTTGTCTTTCATCCATTAAACACTTTTTATTTTACGTGAGGCTTAAATTTCTGAAGTCCCCTACATCTGCCAAACAACAACTTAGACTTACAATTAGAAGGGATAATTTATGGGCAAAAGCATAACAGAAAAAATATTTGAAAAGCACTTAGCCGACGGCAAAATGAACACGGGTGAAGAAATCGGCTTAAAAATCGACCATACCTTAACCCAAGACTCCACAGGCACAATGGCTTACCTTGAATTTGAAGCCATAGGCATCTCACAGGTCAAAACACAACTCAGCCTAAGCTTTGTAGACCACAACATGCTTCAAAACGACTTCCGCAATGCTGATGACCATCGTTACCTACAGAGCGTCGCAGCCAAATACGGCATAGTCTTTAGCAGACCAGGCAACGGTATCTGCCATCAGCTTTATCTTGAACGCTTTGCCCAACCGGGTCTAACACTGCTGGGTAGTGATAGCCATACACCAACAGCAGGCGGCATGGGAATGATAGCCATCGGAGCAGGAGGACTTGATGTAGCAGCTGCAATGGCAGGCGAACCCTTCTATCTCGAAATGCCAAACGTATATGGCATCAATTTAACAGGTAAACTCTCACCCTTTGTCTCAGCAAAAGATGTAATCCTTGAAGTTCTAAGAAAAATAACTGTAAAGGGCGGCGTAAACAAAGTTCTTGAATACTTTGGCCCAGGCGTTAAAACCCTAAGTGTTCCGGAACGTGGAACAATAACTAACATGGGAACCGAGACAGGTGCCACAACATCCATTTTTCCTTCAGATGAGGCTACAAGGCAGTTTTTAGCTAGTCAAGGACGAGAAAATCAGTGGTCTGAGCTCAAAGCTGACGAAAACACACAGTATAGTGAAGTCCTAGATATCGATTTAGCTAAGGTTGAGCCGCTTTTGGCTATGCCTCACAGTCCAGACAACGTTAAACCCATAAGTGAACTGGAAGGAATCCCAGTTGACCAGGTTTGTATAGGCAGCTGTACCAATTCATCTCTTAGAGACTTAAAAATAGTTTCAGCCCTGCTAAAAGGTAGAAAAGTTCACGAAAACCTCAGTCTAACAGTTTCTGCAGGTTCACGGCAAGCAATGGAAAACCTTGCAGTTACAGGTGAACTGGAACCATTAATTCAATCAGGTGCAAGAATTCTAGAAAACTCCTGTGGTCCATGCATTGGTATCGGCCAAGCTCCAACTACTGGTGCCGTATCTCTGCGTACGTTTAACCGTAACTTTAAAGGTAGAAGCGGAACACAAGATGCTAAAGTATATCTTGTAAGTCCAGAAACTGCCGTTGCGGCTGCATTAACAGGTAAAATCACTGACCCGCGTAAACTTGGAGTATTCCCAGAAATTGCTATGCCAGAAAAATTCATACTAAGCGATGCTATGTTCATTCCTGCAACCGTAGACCCAAACGCCAAAGTGATTATGGGGCCCAATATTGCACCTCTACCACAATTCCAACCTACTCCAGCTCAACTCAATGGTGAAGTTCTGCTTAAAGTCGGCGACAACATTACAACAGATGATATCCTTCCAGGTGGAACAGACATCATGTCCCTTCGCAGTAACATCCCAGAAATCAGCAAATACATATTCTGTCGCATAGATGCAAACTTTTATCAACGCGCAACCCAGAAGCATGGCGGCTTTATTGTAGGTGCAGAAAACTATGGGCAAGGCTCCTCACGTGAACACGCAGCACTAGCCCCAAAATACATTGGGGTAAAAGCAGTCATTGCAAAATCATTCGCACGAATTCACATGGCCAACCTAATCAATTTTGGAATTCTACCATTAACCTTTGCAGCCAAACAAGACTATGACAACATTGACCAAGGTGACATGCTAGAATTAGAAACAAACCAATTAGCTGAAAACCTAACACTGAAAAACAAGACCAAAAACACAGAAATCAAAGTTAATTTAAACCTAAGCAATCAAGAAAAAGAACAAATAAAGGCAGGCGGCAAACTATCAGTTATCAAAGCTAAACAAAAATAAAAAGAAAAATAATTCACCTCTTTACTTTTATGTACCACAAAAGATGCAATTGCTACAGCGACAATATTCCAATAATAGCGGTAAAGTAGCGTCTGGCGGTATTGTGTTAAGTTCTATTAGTTTTTAGTTTAGAGACTGTGTTGCTTGTTAACTTGTACGGTATTTTTGGAAGAGGTAAGTATTGTTAATAGCTGGATAAGAAAAAGATGAAGAATTAACTTCAAAGACCTATCTCGATTAGTTTCCTAATACTGTTAATTTCTACTCCTTTTGTGCCTGTTAAAATGCGGGTAAATTTTGAGTTAGCCTTAGAGCCTATTGTGACTACTGTATCACCTTTAAGAGATAGAGTTACAGTTATGCCTTCACGACAAAAGTCTTCAGCAATCTCTTTGACCATAGGTTGCATATTTTGCGCTGTCTGTAAACTGGCAACCCCACGTTCAATGGTACCAATTACACCCTTCTGCTGTTTATCGTCTTTACGTACACTGGCTACTATGTCTTTTATGAACTCTTTGTCCTTAGCGTTAACATCAATTTTTTTATCCGTCGCAGTGATTTCTAGGGCTTCTTTGTTGTTTTGGCTTACTTTTATTTTGCCTGATTTGAAGCTCTCAGCTAGAAAAGTCGTTAGCTGCAAGCTGTTTTTCCTCAAAAAATTATGGGGTTGGTTCTGCGTCTGAAGCGTAGACTATGTCTAGAATTATTGAACCGTTAATTTTTGCCTTTATTACGCCTGTTTCTATTGTTAGGTCTTCAAAACTAAGTTTTATGTCAGATTTTTTTCCTGCAAGTCTATCCATGATTGCAATTATGGTATCGCCCATTGAGTCAGCAGCTTTTTCTAATCCATGAGAAGTTTTCTCTATACCTTTTTGTATGGTTTCTTTTTTGTTTTCCATAATAAGCACCACTGAAAAGAGGGCGATTTAGAAATAAATACTTAACTGATACACCTTTAGGTAGAATACACTTACGGTTATCATTTAACCAAAAAATGCAGCTTTTTGGTTTAATACTTATCTTTGTTTTGTGGGTTTATGGTTTGTGGTTAAATTTTCTCTGGCGTTCGTGGGCGTTGATTTATTTATGAGGTACATTAGTAAAGAAAGAAGTGGATAGTTCAACTTGTTAGTAATTTTCCATTTTGGCGTGTGGGGGTTTAAAAGTTTAGAATTTAGTTTTGAGCTATTGACGGCTAAATGTATCAGATAGTTTTTCTTTTTTGATATTAGTTATGATTGTATTTTTGTGTTTTTATGGATAAGTATGTAAATTAGAAAGCAGATGTTTGAGTGATTGTTTTGGCAGAAAAAAGTGCAGTTATAGAAAATTCAACACCAAAAAGTAATGGTCGTGAAATTTTGGAGACTGGACTTAGTTCGGCAGAAGTAGAGAGTAGAAGAAAGCAGTTTGGCTTCAATGAGGTTGCAGAGAAGAAGGTTAATCCTTGGTGGCAGTTTGCTAAGAAATTTTGGGGTCTTACCGCTTGGTTGTTGGAGATAATTGTTATTCTTTCGCTTTTTTTGCAACGTTATGCTGATGCTTGCATTATTTTGGGTTTGCTTATTTTAAATGCTGTGTTAGGTTTTGAGGAAGAGCTTAGGGCTTCAAAAGCTGTAGAGACTTTAAAGGAGAAACTTAGGGTTAATGCCCGTGTTCTAAGGGATGGTGTCTGGAAGGTTTTACCTGCGCGTGAGATTGTTCCAGGTGATGTTGTGAGGATTAGGTCAGGGGATTTTGTTCCTGCTGATGTGAAGATAGTAACAGGTAGTCTTGAAGTTGATCAGTCAGCTTTGACTGGTGAGTCATTTGGTGTGGAAAAAAATCTAGGTGATCTTCTTTATTCGGGTTCGGTTGTGAAACGTGGAGAAGCAAATGGTGTAGTTGTATCAATAGGGGTCAATACGTATTTTGGTAGAACGACACAGCTTGTTCAGTTAGCTAAGCCTAAACTGCATATTGAAGAGGTTATAGCTAGTGTGGTTCGTTGGTTGCTTGTCATTGTTTCTGTTTTGGCCATTGTAGCGCTTGTTTTCTCTATACTTAGAGGATTTGATGTAATTGATACTTTACCGATTCTTTTGGTTATTTTGTTGTCTGCAATTCCAGTGGCGTTGCCTGCTATGTTCACGGTTAGTATGGCACTTGGGGCGATGGAATTATCCAAAAAAGGTGTGTTGATAACTCGTTTAAGTGCTGTAGAAGACGCTGCAACTATGAATGTGCTCTGTGTTGATAAAACTGGAACAATAACCAGAAACAAGCTTTCAATAGTCAAAACTGTGCCTCACAATGGATTTAGTGAAGAGGATGTGATGCTTTATGGAGCATTAGCATCTAAAGAGGCAAATCATGATCCTATAGACATTGCATTTATTGAGAGAACACAGCAGGAAAAGCTGCCAATTGACATGTT
This sequence comes from Candidatus Bathycorpusculum sp., assembly GCA_009778385.1. GTDB lineage: Archaea > Thermoproteota > Bathyarchaeia > Bathyarchaeales > Bathycorpusculaceae > Bathycorpusculum. The sequence goes on from WRJX01000104.1 coordinate 83,356, forward strand.
TAAGCAGACAAGTTTTGTTCCGTTTGATCCTAAAACACGGTGCACAGAAGCCACCATACAGAAAGAAAATGGTGAAACGTTTAGAGTTATGAAGGGTGCGATTAGAGTTATCTGTGAAGCCTGCAGGTTAACAGAAACTGAAGAGAAGCAGCTTGAAGAACAAACTCAAGAGTATGCATTGAAGGGTTATAGAACTCTTGCAGTAGCTAAAATAGACAATGAAAGAGAAACCAAACTTGTGGGCTTAGCTATTCTTTATGATATGCCCCGTTCAGACTCAAAACAACTCATACACGAATTAAACGAACTGGGAATTTCTGTAAAAATGCTCACCGGTGATGCATTACCGATTGCAAAAGAAACCGCTAAAAACGTTGGTTTAGGTGAACATATCACTTTGGTTTCCAGCTTGAAGGCAGACATTAAAAAAGACGCGTTTCTTGCTAAAGATGAAGCTTGGGAAAGTGATGGCTTTGCAGAAGTGTATCCTGAAGACAAGTACACAATTGTTAAGAGTTTACAAGATTGTAAGCATATTGTTGGGATGACAGGAGACGGCGTAAATGATGCCCCTGCTTTAAGGCAATCTGAAGTGGGTATTGCGGTAAGCAATGCTACGGATGTGGCAAAAGGTGCAGCAAGCGTTGTTCTTATCAATGAAGGGTTAATCAGCATAGTAGATTTAGTCAAAAATGGCAGAGTTATATATGAGCGGATAACTGCGTGGATTTTAAGCAAAATCATCAGAACCCTTCAAGTGTCTGTTTTTACAGTTCTAACATTTCTGTTGACTGGAAGTTATGTGATTTCGGCCTTTGAGATTATCATGTACTTTTTCTTAACGGATTTTGTAAAAATCGCATTGTCTACAGATAAACTTCAAGGCTCAGATAAGCCGGCCACTTGGAAGTTAAGTGGAGCAGTTAAGGCTTCAGTCATTTTGGGGACACTTATAATTGTTGAATCTACTGCATTACTATACATGGCTCTTAACGTGTTCAATGTGTCAATTAGTGATCCAGTGTTATACACTTACACTTTTGAAATTTTATTTTACTCTGCATTGTTCCTTAACTTTAATGTTCGTGAGAGAAGACTCTTCTACAAATCCATGCCAAGCAAAATTCTCTTACTTGCCATAATTGCAAGTTTAATCGCTGGAACTATACTAGTCACAGTTGGAATTCCAGGCCTTGTAGCGGTACCTATCACGGGAACGTTAGCAATGCTTGGGCTTTCAGCGTTTTTCTCGTTTATAGTTAACGATTTAGTAAAAGTCTTCATAGTACAAAAAATCGGAATAAAATGGTAAACTTTTTTTCAAATCTTGGGCATAACAATTAAAACTATAATCACACCTATACCGGTAAGGGAATTACGTGCAGATTTCAATCCGCTACTTCACTATGTTACGAGAAATAACGGGTAAAAAAGAAGAAAAGCTTGCCTTTTCGGAAAATCAAAAAACCACCGTTATCTTAGTCTTAAAAGTATTATCTGACAACTATGGCAAACTGTTCACAGATTATGTTTTTGATTCTGATGGACTGATTAAGGGTTTTCTGCAGCTGCTCATCAACGGCACTAGCATAACTATACTTGATGGATCTGAGTCGTTGCTTCAAGATGGAGATGTTTTAGCAATTTTGCCTCCAGTCGGTGGCGGCTAAGTCAATAAATTATCAAAAAACCGTTTAGTTTGAACTATTTCATCCCTTGTTGTCGCATGATGTAGCTCTAACGTGATAGGACCAGTGTAACCGTACTCTTTAAGTTCAGTTATTAGCCATTTTAGTTCAGGTGTTTCCTCAAGAAAAGGTCTATGTGACTTGTTAGCCATATGAATATTGCAGAGTACTGAGTGATATTTTTTGAGCAGGAGTTTTGCTTCTTTGGTTTCAAGTGCATGACAAAAGTCAAGGGTAAAGCCCATTTCACGCTTTGGATCAATGACATCTAAAACTTCTTCTATCTGTTCCACATTTTTGCCAAACCCAGTTGAAGTGTAAGAAAGGTTCTCCAAAGCCAGTTTGATACCAAATTTTGTGGCAAAAGGCACTATTTCCCCAAAAACTGCTTCCAAACACTCGCGTCTAACGGGTTTGGAGAGTTTTTTAGAAGCGTTAGAATGAACCACCATCAATGGAGCTTTAAGTGCGCGAGCGCATTCGAGCGATATTTTTCCATAATAAACAGCTTGGTGAACCTCAATAGGGTCTTTAACATGCATAACTGCTGAGTGTAAAGTTAAGCAGTTTAAACCTGAAGCTTCAAACGCTTTCTGTTCACGGTAAACATCTGTATCGTGTTCTTTTTTAACGGATTTCATGTTAAACTCAATGTTCTTAAATCCTAACTCTTTAACAGCAGCAAAATTTTCCTTTATACCCAGCTTACTAAAAAGACCATTTGACAGACTTAACTTCATTAAACACACTTTCCGTATTAATTATTTTTAGCTTAAAAGATAAACAGACTGGTTTTACATTTCTTTTCAAGACAAATAAGCGTTATATTACCCGGTCTTCCGTGTTTAAATTGTTTATAACTTCCACATGTAGACACTAAAAACCATAGTTATTTGTCTTTTAAAGGTAGCACGGAGAATGCTTTAAACTGTAGGCGGTAAAAATAAAAGCTAACAATAACTAAGTAGTTAAGGAGTGCGTACTGTGCCGCCGGCTGTAGTGAAAAATGTTCAAGAATTAATTTATTGGCAGTATGCAAAAATTATTGCCCAATCAGCAGGGCTTAGCAAGAAAGACTACGGGTTTGTAACCAACAAATTCAAGCAGCTTAACCAAGGCGTAATCACGTGGAATGAACTTAGGGAATATATCAAAGAGAAGGGGCAACAGGAGTGTGGTTACTGTGGTAATAAAGCAGATTTGACTTTGGAGCATTTGTTACCGCAGAAATTTAATGGTCCAAATAATGAGCGGAATGTAATTTGGGTTTGTAAAAGCTGTAATGCCAAAAAGGGTGCAAAGCGACTATACGAGTATCATGTATATAAGGGCGGTTTAAACGAAGCGAAATATAAAGTGCCTCGAATTGCTGAGGGAAAATACCTCAAATTTGCCTACGATACCCTGCAAGCTAATAACATGTTGCAGTTAAAAATTTCAGATTTAACAGCGCAGATATGTCCAGAATGTGACCTTAAATCGCTTTGCATAAAAGAGGGCACAGAAGGTAAACTATCCACACTTTGTATTGATGGATTACTGACTTTGTGTTTCAAAAAATAATGTTTAGAGAGGTAATACTCCGCCCCAGAACAAGGTTTTTTTACGCATCAATTTAACGTATTCTTTAAGCACAGTAATTTCTGCTTCAGTTAAATCGTCTAAGTGATTAGTGAACAATTTTTTGACATCATCTTCAGGAATTTTCACAAAAAGAACATCACGTTCAAAGATATGCCTACCTGCAATGGGTTTATCCATAGAGATCGCCACTTGTTCACCTGCTTTAGCCTCACTGATTGCTTTACCTTCATCTTGAACCTGTTGAATTTCGCCAAGATCAGAACTATCTTCTACACGCATAAGCGATACCTTTGGCTTTACTCGGCCACCTTGAATTTCTACACCTACAACTAAAGGTTTGGCTCTACGGAAAATGCAATTGGGTAACACCATTAGTTTGCCAGGTTTAACAAGGGCATTAAATTCTTCTTCATTACTGCGTTCACGTTTCTCTTTAACCCATTTAAGATAGTTGTCGATAAGATTGTAAATAATTGGATCACGGAAGATTTTAACACCGTTAGCTTCAGCTTCTTCCTCAGCGTCAGGCAAAGTTTTCACGCCAAAAGCCAAAATTGCACCCACAAGTGGATCATGTTGCTTAACTACGGATGCCTCTATAACATCACGTTTACTTATGTCGCCTACGTCTGCGCTTCGAACTTGTACATTATTTGCTTTGAGAATTTCAGCCATAGCCTCAAGTGAACCTAAAGTGTCTGCTTTGGCGATAACACCATCAATTTCTTTGGTAATTCTAACTCTGCCAACTTCCTCAGTAATAAGGTCACAATACTTGGCTACATTTTCACCTTGGGGCACTGCAAGCAATGGGGCACCAGCCAATGCGTCCTCAAGACCAGGGGCAACAATTTTCACACCAGCACTTGCATAGACACAGTCTACGCTAGCAAATTTATCTCGGGGGTCACGCATTTCATCCAATGGTTTAGGTACCAATATCGTACGGACACGAGCAGTGATTGGACCTTGTTTACCTCCGACTACAACTAGGTCATCTTTGCTCAGAGTTCCATCATAAACAATAGCGTTCAAAGTCATACCCAAACCAGGTTCCTCTTTAACTTCTAAGATAGAACCTTTTGCAGGACCGTCAGTTGTTTGAAGACGTTTCTTTAGGAACTGCTGCGTTAAACCAACAAGCACCATAATCAGCTCAGCTAGACCCTCAGCTGTTTTAGCGCTTGTAGGCACTAAAGCTACGTTTTGGGAGAAATCACGTATGTGGTCAAACCGGTCAGTTTTAAAACCTAACCTGCTAAAATCACCCATGACACGATATAGGCGATTGTCAACTTCTTGCTGGACAAAACTAGACTGTTTAGCGTATGACTGCAAAAACGGCTGACCCTGTGTTGACTTCCATCCAGGAACACGGTCAATCTGATTAACCGCCACAATAAAGGGAGTTTTACGTGCTTTAAGAATTTCAAGACATTCAAAAGTTTGGGCCTCAAAACCACGCAAAGAGTTAACGACAAGAATTGCAATATCTGCAACACTACCACCTCTACGCCTAAGATTAGTAAATGCTTCATGACCAGGTGTATCTACAATGAGTAAACCTGGAATCTCAATACCTGTCTTAAAAGTGGACATGTAAGGACCGATAAGTTGTTTTAGGGTTTCAACTGGGAAAAAGCTAGCACCTATATGTTGGGTCATACCTCCTGCCTCCCGGTTATGAACGTTAGTTTTACGAAGTTCATCAAGCAGCGAAGTTTTGCCCGCGTCGACATGCCCTAGAACACAAACAATTGGTTGACGAATTGGCACGGTACTTTTTCCTCCTTAAATAAATTTGTAGATTTAAATTAATGCAGGTTAGACTAATAAAAATACTTCATTTAATAACTAAGACTATTCATGCCTAAATACTTTCATTTAATAAAACAAGTCTCTTAATAAAAATTACCTAAAAGATAAAAAAACTCTAATACACTAAACAGGGCAACAATCTAAAACCGAAGACAAAATCTATCCAGCCTTAGAAACATCAACCGCCAAAAATTAAAAAAAGAGGAAAACACACACTTCCACCATTGCGCACCATCAATGTTGAATCTAAAGGCGCAATATTGTTGTTACTGTTCTATCTTTTAAATGGACCACACACTTTTTTCAAGGTTAGAAGTGTGTGTCTTAGTTGGATGGAGATTGGGAAAAACTCAAAGTATGGTTGATTAAGAAGCGGTTTGAGGGAATTGCTGTTACAGATATCTGTTCTCAAACACGGGTTGATAGGAAAACGTTCTATCGCTGGTGGAATCGCGATCAAACCCAAGGGTGGAGCAAGCTGTAAGAAAAACCAAGAGGCCACCGCTTTAGTCCTGAAGTGGATAAAATTTTGAAAGCTAAAATCATTAAACTGCGCACAAAATATGAGTGGGGTCCAAAAAAGATAACGGGTTATCTTTCCCATAGAGGCTTTGAGGTAGATAATAATCAAGTCTACAAAATCATCTGTCAAGCAGGCCTAAACCACCCCCTAACAAAACCTAGAAAGACCAACTGGGGAACCAAACGCTTTGAGCGAGAGCATTGTAATAGTTTATGGCAGACCGATTTCAAGTTATGCAATGAGGATTACTGGATGATCAGCTACCAAGACGTTCATTCACGCTTTATCACGGGTCGATAAAGATTTGGAGCCCTACCGGTGAGAACGCTATGCTGCTGCTTGATAGGGTGGTTAGGAAGTATGGATCCCCGAAGTAGATTTTAACTAAATCAAGGCACACAGTTTAAACCTCCCGAGGGGAAGTTTCTGCGTTTAGAACCTCACTGTACAGAGCGGGGTATTTACCTTGTTACCAAAAGAGGTACGTTTTAACATACTCGCGTGCGCCAAGACTTTCTCGACTGTATCTTAACGCAAAAAATGAAGTTTTTATCACATATAGTGTTGACGTTTTGTACCACGTTTTACTGAAATGATGATATAGCTTAAATAATTCAGGACAATAAAGATAAACGATAAATAACGACTCGCGACAAAAATGAGAAAAATATAAGTTCTGCTGTACCGTCAAAGTTGACTTTCTGCATTCATATCGATTTTAGTGCCCCTTACCGCGAACATCTTGAAAAAGTGAAAAACAACGCATATAACAATTTTGATGACTATGATAGAAAACAGAGGACACCCATAGCCACTCACCTTGAACCCGGAGGAAACTACGTTTTAAGAAACGAACATTCAACACATTACAATGATATTGCGAATTTTTGTATTTCTGTTATAGATGAGCCGGAAACGGAGAGTAATCGTAACAGTTTTTTAGAGACACTTAACGCCAAGCTTAGAGTCGAAGGCAAGAATAAGATTAACTATATTCAAGTAGATCGAACATCTAACGGCAGTATTATGGTTTTGGTTACAATTTTCACTTTTATAGCAAGCATTAGTGGCTTTGTTCAGACGATTAATATGATAAAAAAGTTTATTGAAGAATACATGTCCGCTGAACTAAAAAAGAAATATAGTGGAGACATTGTTGTTGTTAATGTATCCACAGATGCTGTCAATGAAATAGGTAAAGAACAACCGAAAAATATCATCCATAAACGAGATGGCTTCTTCTATTATCTGTTCGCTTCAAACATTGCACTTGTCGCATTTATCATAGCTCTTGTTTGGAAAGCAGTTACCGGAACATATTTTTAATAAAAATCCCAATTTTTTGTAAATTACTAAACCTGAAAATAATCCGGCAAAGATGAAACTCTCAAAAGTGCAATATGAGCAAATCAACCTTTTGCCGTCACAAATGCCGCATAAATCAAGGGAAAAACTGACCTTGAATTATCAAAAAGTCCTCTTAAAAGGCGTAATTTTTGGTAACAAAGCTTCAAAAAATGGGAGGTAATGTAATCAGAGATAGTGAGGGTAATGTGCATCTCGTAGATAGTGAGGGATTATTTTTGGTGCAAAAGGTGCTGTAGTTATTTGTGTGGGTATTGTGGTTGCAGTGGTGGGTGTAGTTATAGTGGTTATGTTTTTTTATGTCCAAAAAAGAAGGGCATATTTAGAGCAAAAATTACGTAGTAATTGAAATCTTTTGCCTTCTTATTTTACTACGCCAATTTTGTATCACTATCGTTTTGGACACTTAAATGAAAGAATCATAGGTTGTTATAAAGAGGATTACTTTTTCTTTTTACCTGCGCTAGCTGCCATGTTTGGTCCAGCTTCGAGTTTAGTAGGTAAATATTTGTCTACAATGTAAGTTAAACCGTAGCGGCTGAAAGCTTCGAGTTCGGTCTTTCGTCGAATTTTAAGGAATGTTGCGATTTCACGTTGCCATATGGGGTCATTTTGGTACCGGGGGTCTTTTTGTAGTTCATAGAGGCGTTTAATATCCACTTCATCCAATGGGTCAGTTGGTAATTTGTATTCGATGATGTCACTTGCCCAAACGCCGCTCCAAACTGCATCGGGAGTGTTTAGGTCTCGTAGGTGTGCAGCGTTAGCTGAACCTGAAATGATAACCTGTGCGATGTGCATTCCCCACGGGTCACCGTCAGTTAAGATAAAGACGGGCAGGTTAAGTTCATCATTCAAGCGTCGTATGAAGCTGCGAGTTTGCCTTGGAGCTTGACCACCACATGAGATTAAGAGTGATTTGTGTTTGCTGTGAACGCTTTCTTCAATAAACCTAGTGAAAAGTGCACCCTTCTCTATGGCTATGACTTTATCGGCAGTAGTTTTAAGAAACTCTGAAGAGGTTATTGCGGGCCCAATGAGTACGCCGTCTGGGTGGCTGGTTAAGTTAACTGATTTTCCTTCATAACCTGGAACAGTGTATGCTATATCTAAATCGCCAAATATGGCGCTGCGTTCTTCTGGAAAAATGTTAAAATCTTCTCGGGCAAAACCTGTAAGAGTTTCAAGATCAGTGATAATGTTATTTGATTCTTGCTGGTCAGAAAAAGTCATTTCATATGCTTGAGCAGAGTAGTAGACATCTCTTAAAGTAGAAGTTTTACGTTGACTAGTAAGTTCGTTACTAAACATTGCAACCCAGGCGAGCTGAGTAAAGGGTTTAATGTGTCGGATGTTTCGGGTGCTTCGTCCGACAAATTTTTCACCTAAAATATACTGGCGCAAGTGTTCGTCATAGGTGATGTTTTCAGTGCTTCGGCTGGGCATGTTAACTGTTGGAAAGACACCTTGATCAAGCTGATTGTATACTGAAGTGCCAAAGGTTTTAAGCCCTTTGAGGACTTCTTGTTTTCTTTCAGAAATCTTAGCTTTCTTCTGTGCCATATTTTTGCACGCTCTTCAATAGTTTATCTACATCAGGTCGTCTAGTTTGCCCAGACAATGTGGTTGAAAATTCTGCGATTCTAGGCAGGTACTTGCTAAAAATACTAAGCCGCTTCTTTTCCATGTGTACGTGTTCTTGGCGGGTTAAAAAGTGTGAAAGCTGCCTTGAAACTTCACGAATCGCGTTTGCTTCTTCCTTACGAACTTCAATACGGTCAGAAATAAATTCTTTACCAACTGTCTTGTAAGGTACCTTTGTGCTACAAACATGAATAACAATAGCAATAGGCATATCTGGAGTTACTTTATAGCGCCGCCAATTCATAGCTGAAATAACTTTGTAAGCTACATCACTTGCTTCATCATAAAGGAGCGGAATTTTGTTAGCAAAACGATAAATCACAAAACCACCCGTTCTAGGAACGTTACCACCATATGCAATAGCCATTTCTACAATGAATGGGTGGCCAGCATATGTAGATGGTCTACGTTGGTGAACTACTAGGTATTCAGGGCTTAATTCTTTCGTAACACCCGCTTTAAGCAGTTCCTCACCTAGCGGTGATAGGCAGTTTGCGTCTGGAGGTAAGAAATCTTTATAGCGTTTTAGATTTTGCATTAATTTGACTATTTCTTCATGTGAAAGTTTTTTTGGGCTTTTACTAATTGGGATTTCTGCGAAGTCAAGGAATTTTTGAGCGGTAATTTCGCCTACTCTATGAAAGTGTTGCCTAAGGAAGGTAGACATGTTAGTGCAGGTAGTTACTTGGATGAGACGTTGTAGTAACTCTACGTCTACTCCGTAGGGGTGTGGATGAGTCTCTGTTGGAGGGTCAGGCATTATAGTTGTAGCACGGGTAAACTTGTAGAGTCTTCCTTTTGGATCAACAAAGGTAATGTTTGCATACGGATTGACCATTGCAGTTTGTTTGAAGTATTCAATGATTTTGGGCATTGCCCGCAAGTAGTCGCCTTCAAGGGTGAATTCAATGATTGTTCCACGCCAACCGTCTTTGTTGGTTATGACTTTGCGGTCTAAAATTATGGGTTTGTTTCGTTGGATATCAATCATTAATTTGAAGCTGTAAATTTTTTCTTGACCGGTACTTGAGGTTATCATTACGGGTTTGTGTGTTGTAATTTGTCCATAAAGGACAGCCATTTTTCCGCCTAAACCAAATGTACCTCTTGCCTGCTTATGTTTGTATTTTGAGCCATAGAGAACTTGGCCAAAAGCTGAGGGTATAAACCGTGGTTGGATACCACTGCCGTTGTCTTGGACACGGAGTTTATAGATTTGGGTATCCTTAGTAGCTTCTGATTCAAAAGATAAACGTACATAGACATCTGGAGGGATCTTTTGACTTTCGGCAGCGTCAAGAGAATTTTCCACCACTTCGCGGATTGCTACGAAGATACTTCTTGACGGATTAGTTAAGCCTGCGATGTCTCGGTTTCGGTAGAAAAAGTCCGATACACTCATTTCTTCAAACGTTGCTTGAGACACGGTTCGCTTACCCACTTCCAGTTTAAAGTTGCCTATATTTTCCGTAGTATATTTATTACTTGTTCTTTAAGTTAACTGAGGTTCAAGATTAAACTATTCATTTTTAAAAAGCACAGAAAATAAGGATATGTACTTTTTTGCTACAAACAAGTATAAAAAACAGGCAAAAACAAACGTAAATTAATTCATCGTCATAATTGACAGAAGCACTAGATTTTTCAGGTTTACAGATTGCACTTCATGATTATATCTTTCACGTGAACCTTGTTTCTTTTTACAACAAACTGCTTAAAAAAACACCAGAAAAAACCTCTAAACCCAAAATTTAACGCTTAAACTATCTTATAAGGCAATAATTTAAAATAACCCCTTAATGTTTAATGTAGCAATTAACTTCAACAACACGGTTGGAACTAAAAAGATGAGCGAAACCGACTCTTACTGGGTAACTTTAGTTGAAAAAATAGTTGGAATAATCCTAATTATCATCAGCGGATTAATGCTCTACTACACTGCAACAACTACCGCTCTAGGAACATACAACACAATGTTCGGAGTCTTAGGAGCAGTTGTCTTAATCGTTGGCATTTTCCTATTGATCGTTAGACCACCAGAATAAAGGCAGTCAACCAACTCTAATCCTCAATTTTATAAGAGTTTTCATTGTTGACACAAATCGGTTATTTCATTTCCAGGCGCCCTAGTTTGTGTTAATTTTTTTTTGTTTTCTTTTAATCAACCGCATCGTTAACATTAACACATATATAATTAAAACTAAGTTCCTTGAAGAAAATATCAGATTCTGCGCCTAATAATGTCACCACACCAGATATTTGAAACACAGCACTATTCAATAAGCAATGTAATTATATTGTTATCTTCTTTTACTGCTCCTACGGACTTTAACTTACCAATCCATTACTCTATCAGATTATGTTAATACCAGTAATTCTGACAACACATCAACAAGTATATCATAAAATTGTCGATTCGACAAGTTAACTCTAACTTCAAAACAATCCACAATAGCCTAACTTGAGCTTGAAACACATGTCTCTGACAAAACGTTAGGAACGGATGAATCATACAACACTTCAGAATAGGAACTCAAACAGCTAAAATCCGTATGGCAAATTTCTGAACCTGACTTCAAAAGCAAATTGAATAAATTAACCATCCATTTGAGTATTTACAGAAAACTTGGGATTTTCCTTCAAGTAGACAAAACACCCTAAACACTCAAGCAACTACTTGGCAATTTTAATACCATAAATCAAATTAAATTTATAATAAATTACATTTAATAAATGAAAAATAGATTTGGGTAAACTAATTTTTGGTGAAATTAGTAGAAATTGAGTGATTCTTTGCGTTTTTCTGCTTCTTCGTAGAACCGTAACACATCGTCTACTATTTCCACGTTTGAAAGCAGCATACGTCTGCAACAGTAGCGCTTGATACCAAGACTGTCAAGCACATCGCTTGCATTTTCACCTGTCTTGATGCGCCTTGCGAATTCTTCCCATTTGTCTCCAACCAGTTTACCGCAGGTGAAGCATCTTACGGGAATTATCACTTTCTTTTTCACCTTACCTGTAACTTTTCTGTTCCTTTGCGCGAGCGCCGGCTCCACCGAACTTTTTGGTTTCTTTAGCTCTGGAGTCACCAACAATCATTGTTCGGTCGTATTCACTAAAGACTGTGCGTAGATGAGTGCTTTTTGTCCATTTAAGTAAGGCATTTGCGACTGCCATGCGAGCTGCTTCTGCTTGACCCATGAAACCGCCACCGCTAGTTTGAACATCAAGATCTACTTGTTTCCAGACGTCTCCACCTGCTTGTAGAAGTGGCTCCATGATCTTCTCGCGTGCAATGTGAGGTTCGTAAATTTCAACGGGGGTTAGATTTATACGCACTTTGCCTATGCCTTGTTTCACTACTGCACGTGCAGTAGCTGTTTTTCGTTTTCCGCTAACAACTATTACTTTCTTTGCTGGCATAATCATTCACCTTGGTTCCATCCGATTTCTTTTGATAGTTCACCTAAAGTAAAGGATGGCCCCTTAAGTTTTGAAGCTTGAGCTTCTTCGAATTGGATTGTTTGTTGGTTTTTAAATTCTAATGGGATACCCATGAAGACTTTTAAACGTTTAAATGCTGTTTTACCCTTTGGCTGACGATAAGGTAACATACCTCGAACAGTTTTTTTGAGCATTCTGTCGGGTCTGCGGTAGTGAAATGGTCCACGTTCAGGTGCACCCACTTCAAGGAAGAGGTGTGCCTCTGCAATTTTGCTTTTCTTTTTTCCTGAATAAATCGCTTTTTCAGCGTTAAGAATGGTTACGTGTTCACCGTTTAGCAACAGCTTTGCAATGTTGCTTGACATCCGGCCAATGATTAAGCCGTCAGCGTTTACATAAATTACTTGGGATTTTGTTGACATACATTTCACCGGATAATTTTTATGTTTGAACCTTTGGGGTTATCTGCAACAAGTTCAGGTATTGTTACATACTTTGCGTTTATAGCGTCAAGCTTTGCTTTTGCCATTTCTGAAATGCTAAAAGCAGCCACTGTAATTGGGTGGGTTAATGAACCTGTTCCAAGGATTTTTCCGGGAACTACAACTATATCTGCGCGTTTTGTGTTCCTGTTTATGCTACTCAGGTTCACTGCAACACGTCGAGAGCGTGGTTGAGCTAACTGTTCAGCTACAGCTAACCAAATTGGTGCATCTTTTTCTCTGCTCTCTTTCTTTAATTGTTTGATGAGCTGAATTAATTCGGGATTGGTTGATTCTGTTTGTATCATTGTTTTTCTACCTTTTTTGTTTGTTCTTCAAATTCTTTAAGTTGCTGCCCAAAAATTTTTGTTGCTTCTTGAAGCACTCGTTCAGGTGGAAGCGCACCTGTTGACTCTAAATTAATGATAAAATTATTTTTTTCCCATTCAACTTTAATCAAGGAAGGCTTTTTTGGACAGGCATCAACACAATCCATACAGAGATTGCATGAATACAAGTCACGAACATCAACTTTACCACCTTTGATTTCTAACACTTTTTTAGGGCAGATGTTAACGCATTTTTGACAGTCTTCACATAACTCTGCAGGTGTTGTAATTTTTGGATAATATTTGTATGCAGAGACACAAACTGGTTGCCATTTTACATGGGTTTTACCTGTACCAAGTCTTGCGTAGGCTTCAAGTTTTAACTTTTGACCTTTTGCAAGTTTGACGATTGGAATTTTATCGGATACAGGAACGATTTCAGGGTTTTCAGAAACAAGTTCACCACTGTAAACGGTTCGTGTACCATCTTTTGCCTCTGCGTCTAAAGTTAATGTAACACGGCACTGTGGACAACCAAATTCATTTTGACAGGAACATTCTTCAGGAGTGTTATAATTGTCAAGATCTGTTTTTAGTGGAGTAAGACCAAGTCTGTGAGCAATAATTTCATCCTGCAAAATGGATGAGTTATCGATCATTACAACCTCGTCAATTGCCATACAGTGAACATGAGCAAGTGATATTCGACGAAGAGCATTCATTAAAGAAACATCTGTGTCTCTTACAATTACACGAATTATATTATCAGTTTTTTCAAGGATTTCAATTTTCACTTGCTAAGACACTCCAACAATAGATGCAAATTTGGTTTGCGTTTCAATAATTGTTTCAGGGCATTATTTCAATTTTTCTATTAAGCAAATAAGGAAAAGGGAAGTTTAAACTCTTCTGCCTCGTCTGCCACCAGGTCTTCGTGTGCCATCATGAGGAATTGGGGTTACTTCTTCGATGCGTTCAATGCGGAAACCAAATCGGGCAAGGGCTCTGATTGCTGCTTGTGCACCAGGACCAGGAGTTCTTGGACCACTACCGCCAGGCGCACGAACTTTAATGTGGATAGCTGTGACGCCTTTGTCTCTTGCAACTTCTGCTGCTCCTGTCGCTGCACGCATAGCTGCATATGGTGATGATTCCATGCGGTCAGCTTTGACGAACATACCGCCTGTTGTGCGTGCAATTGTTTCTGCGCCACTGATGTCGGTTATGTGGATTAGTGTGTTGTTGTAGGAACTAAAGATGTGGACTATACCCCATTTCTCATTACGTTTACTGTTACTCAAAATCTGCCGCCTCCACGTCCGCCTCTCCTACCTCGAGTAGGTTGTCGGATTTCACGTTCTTTTGCGACCAAGGTTAAACTTACTCGTAATGAGTGGTCTTGGTTTGATACCGCACTTGTCATAGAGTAAGTAATCTGTGCTTCTTCTGCCTTTGGCACGACGTAACCAGGGATTGTTACTCTACGGTTGTTAATTGATATGTGACCGTGAGTGATTAGTTGGCGTGATTGGAATATTGTCCGCGTCAAACTCTTTCGGAAGACAATTGTTTGTAGTCTTCGTTCTAAGATGTCTTCAATAGTTAAGTCTAAGACATTATCTAAAACAGCTGTCTCCTGTAATATACCTAGCTTCTTTAAGCGAGCTAGCAATTCACCTTCCATTTTTGCACGTTCTTCAGGTGTTTTACTGATCAATGAACGCGCAATGCCTCTTACTTTAGACAGGTATGTTTTGTGACGCCAGAGCTCGTGTTTGTTTCTTAAGCCGTATTGACCTAAGAGTTTAAGCTCTTCTTGAAGAATATCTTTGCGCCAACGGAAACGTGGCGTTTCGAATTTCTTACGCTGCTTCTTTGGATCTCCCACGATTATTTACCTCCTTCAGATCCGCCTGACTTTTGCTGTAAAGTCTTCTTCTTAACGCCCAAGGCTTTGCCTGCACGTCCAGTGGTCTTTGTCCTTTGACCGCGAACTTTTAAGCTGTAAGCATGACGGTATCCACGCCAAGAACGGATTTCTTTAGCTTGATCAATGTCAGTCTTGACTTTGAAAATTAAATCAGCACTCAACAGATGTGCATCTTTACCTGTTTCGGAATCTTTTTGTCTATTATAGAGCCAGCTAGGTATGCCATATTTTGCTGGATCTCGTATTACATCCTCTATTTTTGCGATGTCTGAATCTGTGATGAAACCTACTCGCAAGTCTGGATTAACGCCGGCTTTTTTAAGAACAGCGTTGGACAGGCTCATGTTGATGCCCCTAACCCGTTTTACTGCATAAGAAGTTTTAAGGGTGCCCGGTGAATCAGAGCCCATGATACGTACTATGTGACGAAATTCCTGTGACGACATTCTAAATTATCTTCCGTTTTAACTTGAAGCATATACGAAATGAAGCAGTATTTATTTAAACCTTCCCTTGCCAGAATATTCGTTTAATGAAATCTATAATTGCTAACTACCTCAACAGAGTGCTTAACAGATAGATTAGAAGGCAACTTTAGGTGTATCAATCAATACTAAAAAATCTGTTGTTGGAAATCAGGCTTTTTGTCTTACATTTTCATCAAGTTATTTGGCAATTGTTTGTTAAATCTTAGTATTATCATTGTACCGATAAAACACATACTCAATAATAAAAGAAATAACCCACCGATACAAGTAACCAGCATTTGAGGGGATATAGTTACATTAGGAAGAATAAAGAAAAAATTAAAGAACATTCCAACTGTGATTCCTATGATAGCTGAAGGAAAAATAAAAGTTAAACTCTCCATAAGCACTATTTTTGCATTATAATCACTTTTAGCACCCATAGCCCGCAGAATGCCAAAGTCATGCATACGTCCAGAAAAAGAAACGAGCAAACAATTAAGCAGACCAATCATTGTAGTTATAACCGACAATATTGGAAAAGGCAGAATAGAAAGCCAGACATTATCAATATTTGATAAACTCAATTGATGAACTCTATCAAGATGTAAAGTACTTAGACCATATTGGTCAGCTAAGTTTTCGATTTCAGAAATAGCGGCTTCATCTTGCACTTTAACTAGTACAAGATTTTGTGCTGCCATAGAGTTAAGCTTTTGAAGTGAGTCAAGGGGCACATAAATAACAAAGCCCTGATTAACAGGGTCTAAGGTAACATTACCTATTGGAAATTCTTTTCTGTCGCTTGAATCATCGGAGTTTATCACAATTTTTTGTTTAAGGGGTTTATCAAAGATGCTTTGCCCCAAAGAGGCCCCGATTATTGTTGTATTTGAGTTTAAAAACATGTTTTGCATTAACAAATTATCCGCAATAGAGTCAGCGTTTACCCCAACTATCAATGCAGTAGTAGACCGCACATTAGTGGGACCATAAGTTACGTAGTAAGGGCCATCAGCACCAGCAACAATTTCTGAAGTTTGCACCTCTACAACAGTACCTACCATTATTAACCGATTGTCGATAATATTTATCTGTTGAATATTGGTTAATTTCTCAAGGAAACTTTCATCAATAAAGAATTGCGGTTCAAGAAAATTGAAGGTATCAAGGGTGGTATTTAACGTGTCAATCATCATAGCTGCATATTCATCTATAACTTGCTTGTTTCCTATAGCGATAACGTTTTGGCCGAAAGAATTATCTACATAGTTTCGTGTTGTTGACCAAGCCACCACACCACCTGCTAATGATACAGTCATTAGAAAAATGCAAAGTGTTAGGCAGACAATAGCAGTTTTTGACTTTGACCTACTTCTAATCATGCCTTTAAAAACTACTTGAAGTATCCAAGGTAATCGGTCTATAAATTTTCTTAGGCCTACAAGCTGTTCTTTAATAAAGTCAAAGTTTTGCGTGTCCCCAGCAAACAAATTTACTGGAGTGACTTTAAAAAATTGTTCAGCTTTACGGCTTGAAATAACCCAAGAAACACAAAAAAAGACTACTAAGAGCCCCAAGAACATAAAGAAAGATACCTAGCCTTGAGATAAGAGTGCACCAGGCAAAAAAATCGCAGAATAAACAATAAATGTGATTGAACCAAGCAGTCCACCTAAGACACAGCCATAAATAATTATTAGCAATGGTTCAGCCATAACATAAGAGAAACCAATATCATCTTTGCTACCTAACGCCTTTATTAAACCTACATCTTTTTGTCGATCAGCCATCATTGATGTAAAAAGAAAATAAATTACAACCATACCAACAAGAAAAATAAGAGCAGTATCAAAGTAGATAAATTGAGCAATTGTACTTGATAAAAAATTTACGAACCTAGTTCCTACATGTGAACCAAAAAGTAGACCAAACCCCTGGCCGAGTAAAATTAGGAAAATAGTGCTTGCTATACATATGACTAAGCCAATGAGGGCTATCGCAGGCTGAAATTTTCTATGTTTAAATGCTTTTTTAGCGAACTCAAAATTGTCTAGCAATATTTACTATTCTCCCTTTTTCAAGTCTCATAGTGGCATCAGCGAGCTCAACTATGCGTTCATCATGCGTCACAATAATCATGGTTTTCTTTTGAGTTTTACTTATCTGCTTTAAGAAAGTTATAATTTCTCTACCTGTAGTCCAATCTAGATTTCCTGTAGGTTCATCAGCTAGGATTAATGGAGGGTCGTTGGCAAGCGCTCTTGCTACGGCTACTCTTTGTTGTTCACCGCAACTCATTTGAAAAGGAAGATGGTCAGCCCTATTTGCTAAACCGACCAGATTCAATAGTTCCTCTGCTCGTTTTTTGATTAATTGTTCATCTTCAAAATTAGCTAGCTTCATAGGGAATTGGATGTTTTCAATGGAAGTTAGTGTGGATATGAGATTATAAGTTTGAAAGATAAAACCGATATTTGAAGATCTAAATGAGGAGAGAGCTTCATCATTTAGAGATGAGAGGTCTGTGTTACATACTTTAATTGTACCACTTGAGGGCTTATCCAATCCACCTATAAGGTTTAGCAAGGTGCTTTTGCCAGAACCTGAATGACCAAGAATAACAATGAACTCGCCTAAAGCAATTTCAAATGTTGCAGTATCTAATGCTAATATTTTTGCATTCTGAAAATCGAACTCTTTAGTTAGCTTTAATGCCTCCACGGCACTAATTCGTTTATCATTACCCATGGACCTCTATCTCCAAATTTAACTTGATAAGCGCAAGCTAGAAAATAGGCTCATTAAAAGCCCGCTATGCGCCCATATTCAAGCACCGCCAATTCCAAGAGGAAGTTGACCCTATTTATATTGGATAAAAAGTATCGCCTATTGCTTAAAAACTCTGTGTATTTAGCTGAGAAGGTCTACAAACAATCTTGTAATCCAGTATGATATTGTCTATGAATTTGGTAGAGCTAATGCACTTCAACCTTGAGTTACCCAAAAACAAAATCTTGCAAACTTAAAGACCAGAAAATCCATTCTAACCTAACTCACAGTTATCTATGCAAAAATTTATGCAATCAGTAATGGCTAAAAAATAAGTCGAAAATAGGTTACATATATTCGGCTACTTCAACAACATTTACGGTTGAGGCAATCCAACGTAAATAAGCATTAATCGTTGCACGTAGAGCAATAGTATCTTCAGCATCTACCGTTAAAACAAGAAAACTTTCTTGTACTTGCAGATTCACGCTTGCTCGATGAGTGACAGGTGAATTAACTTCAGGCCTTAGTGCTGCAACTGCGGCAGAAAGTTGTTTGGGATCACAAAATTTTAGACGGATAGACGCTTTAACCTTAGTTGCCATCAGATCTCACTTCTGAAACTAAAGGGAGTATTCAAATAAATAAGGTCTAAGTAAAAATAAACAAAAATGAAAATAAATTAAAGAAGAAAAGAAGACGTTTACTCGACTTCTTCAGATGTTACTGCTTCAACTGTTGGAGCAGCGGTTTTTGCGGCTTCTTCAGCTGCACCTTTTGCAGATCGTTTAGCTATAACACCTAGTTTTGTTATTGGAGTGTATGCTCCACCTGCATAGGTATAGTTACATTTACCGCATTGCCAGACACCAACACTAACACGGTGTACTCTTATGAAACCGCATTGTGGGCATTTGTGAGGCTTCTTTAATTCAGTTATCACTTTCACGTAGCGTTTCCTAACTGTGGAGCCGTAACGTGCGCCTAAGCCACGAGTTGAACCAACTTTCTTCATTTTCGGCAACTTTTTCACCAGTTAAATTTTTTGCGCAGTTCTTCTGCTTTTGCTTGTGCAAGCTTTGAAGCATCTAAAATCTGTTGCGGTGTAAAATAGCCGGAACCGCCTTTCTGAACAGCACAAATGTTACCCTTCTCGTTGACTGCTATAGAGATTCTTGAATCCATCACTTGTTCTTCTTCAAGTTGTGGATCAATGACTAGTTGGTTGTTGATTTTACCGATTGTAACAGTGATTGGACGACTCTTCATTGGTAACTGTGTGTAGCCTTGCTTGATTTTCAGTTCGCCATCTTTTAACTCATAGTTAGGCAGTTTAGTGTTTCGCAATGCAGCCAAGGCGGCTAATGCGGAAGCATCAATTAGGTTACCGTCATAGTTAAGGACGTAAACGTCTATGAAAACGACAAAGACTTTTTTACCTGCTTCAATACATAGCTTTTCTGTGTCGATAGCATGTGATTCACGGAGTCCACGGTCAACGATTCTTGCTAGTTCAATGCTATTTTCATCTGGTGGTCCTGGCTCAAAGTTTGGCGAAGCTAAAGGTACAAGTTCAGCGTTTACTGTCTGTACGCCTTCATTTGGCGTGTCTGAGAATGGTTCGCCAGTTTCAACTTTAACTCCAACTAGAACCTCAGTTTTTCCTAGGTAAATACGTGCTGAACCTTCTGCTTTTTCAATTACACCTTCCTCAATTTTGATTGGTCGATAGTCTTGCAGACCACGTTCATCTAAACGTTTACCATTTTCGATGTGTTGACTAATTTGCTTCAGTCTAACTCTTGTAATAAGTGATGACATTACTCGTCTACCTCTTTTTCTTCTTCTACGTCTTTAACAACCATATATTTGGTTTTCAACGCTTCTTTTTGCATCTCGTAGATTTTTTTGCATCCACCCATAGCCAAATCTACAGCTTGCTGGAATTCATCTGGGGTAAGAATACCATCCATTTGAAGCAGTGTAATAGCGTTTAACGATGGCATATAAGCGACTGGAACGTCTGCGGCACCAAGCTTGTCTTCTGCATCGTACAAATCAAGGACAACTGTGTCATCAACTTTGCCAGCTGCACAAGCAACTACAAGGTCACGCATTGGAACACCAGCGTCAGCAATTGCTAAAGCAGCAGCTGTAATGCTTGCGCATCTTGTTCCACCATCTGCTTGCAATACTTCAATAAACACGTCTACGCCTGTTCGTGGGTAAAGTTCCAAAAATAGTGCGGGTTCAAGTGATTCACGGATGACTTTGGAGAGTTCTACTTCTCTTCTAGATGGTGCGGGCGACTTTCGTTCTGGAACTGAGAATGGAGCCATGTGATAACGGCATCTTAGGACCATTCTGTCTGCAAGAGCTAAGTGTTTTGGATGCATCTCTCTTGGACCAAAAGCTGCGGCTAAAATCTTATTTTTGCCATGTTCAATGTAAGCTGAACCATCAGCGTTTGAAAGCACACCAACTTGAAGCTTTAGAGGTCGAAGTTCATCTGCTTTGCGACCATCCAATCTTACACCTTTTTTGTCAATAAGTCTATCAGATTTATCATTCATTCTTAGGTTCCTCCACGTTTACGTTATTTTCTTTAAGCAGTTGTGTAATGCGATCAGTTAGACCACTTGTATGTGATTCCTGCTCGATTTTTCTAATCGCTGTAATGGCAAGCTCTTCATCTTCAGGAGTCTTGCCAGTAACTAGAATTACTCCGTTGAGTCCAAGGATAATTTGACAGTTTGTTTCCTGTTTAATCATGGAAATCATTGAACCTTTTCGACCTATGACTCGGGGGATCTTAGTTGGTACAACATGAAGGATTTGCCCCCGTGTGATTTTTCCAAGGCCGGGTTCTCCAACGGTAAGTTGCGGGTCATGTAATCGATCGTATGAAGCGATTTTTGCAACAATTAAATCGCCTGCGGTTAGAACTGTAGATAGTTCGTCATTTTGAGGCTTAAAAGGCCTGTTTAAAACATCTGATGCTCTTAGCATTGCATTGTAGGGTGACTTAATGTTAACTGTCCAACCGTTGAACCCTACTTCCATGACAGTTCCTATGACTATGTCACCTACTTTAGGTACGTAAAAAGCCCTAAGCGCAACCATGTTGATTTTTTTGTTATCGCTATCTACAAGTCCAATTCGTTGGGCATAGATTTTGTTTTCTTCAGCATACGTGTTTTCGCCGGGTAAATAGTCGCCTTCTGCAAGCAATTCTCCAGGCGTAACAAGCTGTTTTTTTTCAAAGAATGTTGGCATAAATTTTTCATCCAGATTTTCGTTTTCCATTATTTTTTCATTATTTTAAGATATTATTTTTGCTTCGCCACTTCCCTTAGTTGCGTCACCAAGTTTGTTTAACACTGAAGCATAGACACCGGCAGGCACTTCGATTTCTCCATACCAAGAACCGTCACCGCGCCATTCTTCACGTTTAAGAACCCCAAAAGTTTTGATTGTTCCATAAGCCCTTGAAGCGTATTGTGAAGGTATTTTTATTGCAACAACGACTTGCTCGATCTTTAAAGCCAAAATGGGTCTAAGCAGTTTAACTATGTCTTTTGCTTGTTCCTCCACTGACTTGTAAGGATCAATGGGGTAACGTATTTGCTCCATAGCGTTTTCAATACGTGCTGGTGGATGGGGCAGATTTGTTTTGGGATCAACTGCTTGGCGAGAGATAAAATCAATAATTTGTCTGCGTTTATCTTCGACCATTTTGCGTCTTTGGTCGGTTGTTAACTGTAAGGTGCCTCTTTTTAAAATTTCATCCGCAATTTTCAATGGGTCAATTGTCTTGAAAACTTTTTTCATTGCTTCTTCGGAAACTTTTGTACCCTTATTTGCGTCAGAAAAAATTATTTCAGCGGCTAAAACTTCAGTTATTGCTGAAGCTTTGCCGTTGTGATATTCTAACGCTTTTTGAGGTTTTACCAAGATTTCGAAGTGCTCATCATCTTTGGTTAAGCGTGCAATGGTGAATTTTTCACTCATCACAACGTCACTTGCTTGAACCCAATTCTTTAGTGTAAGCGTCTATTTTCTCGTCAGAGAGCATTTCGAGTTTTTTAGTCGCAGTAGGTATGATTGCTATTTTGATTCGTGGTGGAAGTTGTCTTGCTTCTAAAGCTTTTATTAAGCATTTTACTGCAAGTTTTGTTATGTCCTCGAGACTCATGGTTTCCTTGTATTCTTCTTTGAGAATATTTAGAACGGTTTCTCTTCCTGCGCCTAAGGCAGTTGCTTTGTAGCCTCTGTAAGTTCCGCTGGGGTGTGTTCCGAAAACGCGTGAACCGGTTTTGTCGACCCCTGCGAAGATAATAGATACACCAAAGGGTCTTACACCGGCATGTTGTGTATACATTTGTTGTATGTCACAGATGCGTTTGGTTACAACTTCAACGTCTATGGGTTCATCGTAAGTTAGTTTGTTACTTTGAGAGTAAACTCTTGCCTGATCAATCAGGATTCTTGCGTCGGAACTTAAACCAACAATTGCTGCGCCTATGTGATCGTCTACGCGGAAGATTTTGTAAGAGAAGCCTGCTTCTTCAAGGACTTCGAGGCTTTCTTCAGAGCCAAGCACAACGCCTTCGGCGGTTTGGATACTTAAAATAGTGGCTCCACGATTCACTAATTCCATGGCATATTCTACTTGGAAAAGTCTGCCATCAGGGGAGAAAACAGTAATTGCACGGTCATAAGCTCCGGGTGCTGCGAATACAGACATAATGTTAACCTCACTTTACACTTCTACACTTTGCACAGTCTCATATAATAACTAAACTAAAAACCTTTCCTATTGACGCAATGTAGTGGTTGATATGCAGTGTTCATTAAATTTGACAACATTTATCAAGTAAGTAAAATGGTTTAGATATTTGTAAATATACTGATGTAAAATTTTTTGAGTTGATTGTAGTTTAAAACTAAAAACAAATCAAGTAAGCAATTTTAAAGTGGATAACCTTTTTCTTGTTAATTTTGTTAGAAATAAGATGTGTTGTTTTTATCAGAAGAAGGGATTAAAGTAAAGTATATTAGGTTTTGAAACACTAGGAAAATATTGATTTTTGGTGAAATTTATGGAAAAAGTAAGAACTTTTACCTTACCCAAGTTACCCTATGATTACAATGCACTTGCACCCTACATGTCAGAAGAACAACTAAAACTACATCATGACAAACATCATCAAACATATGTGAATGGTGCCAACGCAGCTTTCGAAAAATTGGATAAAGCACACCAAGAAAACATTGACATAGACACCAAGGCTGTTCTAAAAGACTTGGCCTTCAATGTTGGTGGGCATCTATTGCACTCAATTTTCTGGGAAAATTTAGCACCTTCAGGAAAAGGTGGTGGAGTACCAGGAGGAGCAATCGCGGACATAATCAACGAGGAATTTGGAAGTTTTAAAAGATTTAAGAAAGAGTTTTCTGCAGCAGCTGCTAGCACTGAAGGTTCTGGTTGGGCAGCCCTTGCTATACATCCATGTGTTGGAAGACCTTTAATAATGCAAATTGAGAAACACAATGTTAACGTTTTTCCAACGTTTAATGTTTTAATGGTTATGGATGTTTGGGAACACGCCTATTATGTTGATTATCAGAATCAGCGGCCAAAATACATTGAAGCCTTTTGGAACATTGTCAATTGGGATCAGGTCAATAAGAATCTAAGTTTTGTAAAGTAAGCAAATAAACTTACTTTCTATTTTTTGAAAGCATTTTGTTAGATGTTTGTTATGAATAGGGGTTTTTAGGGTGGAGTTATTTTTATGGCTTGTGTGGGGCATTGCATTTCACAGGCTAAGCATTGTATGCAATCTTTTTCTCGAATAGGGTCAGATTTCTTTTCTGAAGATGCATTTCCTGGAGTTTCAGCCCATTCATAAAGTGATACAGGGCAAACATCTATACATATGCCGTCGCCTACGCAGACGTCCCAGTCAACTGCGGCATTTGTTCCATGAATGCCAAGTTTGTTAGGTGGTTCAACTGGACCCCAAACATTATGGCTATTATGTTGTGATACTACGTGTCGATTTTTTTGAAAATCAGAGTCAATAGGCAAAAATAAATCACCATAATAAAGTCAGAAAAGCGCAAATATTAGTTTTTCTGCAAGCTCACTTAAGGTAAATACTATTCGATACACATCAATAAATTGAAATATGCTTAGATGACATGCATAGTTTGTTGATGAAACATTTTATACCACCATACTTACGAAGGTTTCCGTGAGCGACGAGGATATTATTAAGCGTAAACATGGATTGATTGAAAAGTTTATTTGACGTTTCAGTCTTATTTTTATGTGCTGATTTTTATGGTTGAACAATTTGACATTATAGTTATTGGTTCAGGTTCAGGTATGCTGATTGCTTCAGTTGCTGTTGAGCAGGGACTAAAAGTTGCGCTTGTTGAAAGTGGACGTATGGGTGGTACCTGTATTAATCGGGGTTGTGTGCCGTCTAAAATGTTGATTTATCCTGCTGATGTAGTAGCTATCCTTAGAGATGCTAAGAAAATTGGTGTTAATGCAATCGTAAGCCAGATGGATTTTCAGGGCATTATGATGCGTATGCATACGGTGGTTGATGAGGATTCAAATATGCAAATTCAGGGAGTGGAGCAAACTCCAAGTTTGACGTGGTTTAAGGAAATGGGTGAATTTGTAGATGACTACACCCTGCAGGTTGGTACCCATACAATTAGTGCTAAAAAAATTTACATAGTCTCAGGTGCGCGTTCAGCTGTTCCGCCGATTAAGGGCCTTGAACGTGTCGACTATTTAACAAGTGATAGTGTTTTGCAATTGCGAGAGCCACCAAAAAGTGTTATAATTGTTGGAGGAGGATACATAGGTGTTGAATATGGGCATTTTTTTGCAGGTATGGGAATAGAGACTACCATTATTCAGCGTTCGCCTAAACTGATACCCGAGGAGGAGCCAGATGTTTCTGATTTGTTAAAGCTGGAATTAGAGAAAAGGGTAAAAGTTTACACTAATCTTGAGGCGTTAGAGGTAAAACAAGAATCTAATGGAGTGATGTTGACCACTAAAGACCGTGTTGACAGGGCTGTTAAAGAGTTTAGGGCTGAACGGTTAATGGTTGCAACAGGTCGTGTTTCAAATGCAGATATTCTTAAACCAGAAAAAACTGGCGTGCAGCTTGATGAACGGGGTTACATAAAAGTTGATGATTATTTGGAAACCAGTAAAAAGAATATTTGGGCTTTTGGTGATGCAATTGGGAAGGCTATGTTTAAGCATGCAGCTAATTTTGAAGCTATTATAGTTTGGCATAACTCAAATCATGATCACAAAGTTTCAATGAATTACTTGACGGTGCCACATGGAATCTTTACATATCCTCAAATTGCGTCTATAGGGCTAAAGGAAGCTGAAGCTAAGGCTAAACACAAAATCTTGATTGGAAAAATATTTTATCGTGATGTAGCCATGGGGGCAGCTATGGGTGAACCAAACGGTTTTGTGAAAGTTATTGTGGAACAGGAAACAGGCAAAATTTTGGGTGCCCATATAATTGGCGCTGAAGCAACAGTGCTTATTCAGGAAATCGTAAATGCAATGGCTTCAGGAAAAGGAACCTTTGAACCTATTGTTCAGGCAATGCATATTCACCCAGCACTCTCCGAAGTGGTACAAAACGCTTTTGGAAATCTATATCCAGCTTAATACTGATTGAAGCTAAACAGTTATATTTTCTTAAAAGCTATTTTTAGTTAGGAGCACTTATTTTTATGCAGTTTTCTAAAGTAACTGGAAAAAAAGTAGACCACAAAGTTACCCTTTATGCCCTTAGCACCTGTGTTTGGTGTAAAATGACAAAACAGTTTCTAACAGATAAGGGAGTTGAATATGAATTTATTGATGTTGACTTACTTGAAGACAATGACAAAGAGAAAATACGCCAATCCATTTTAAGTAAAGGAGCAAAGCTAAGTTATCCAACTATAATTGTCGATGACAAAACAATCATCACTGGCTTTAAAAAAGACCAACTTAAAGAGGTACTAGGCGTTTGACCACCATAGAACAAATCAGTCAAAGAGCAGAAGCAGACGCAAAAACATATGGATACTATTTAACACCTAACCCAGAATTACTGCAAGCATTTTTTGAAGGATTAAAAACCAACGAAAACCGCTATGGGTACCCTCTATGCCCCTGTCGCTTAGCATCAGGAAAATTTGAATACGACAGAGACATAATTTGCCCCTGTGATTACCGAGACATCGATATAGCCCAATACGGTGCATGCTATTGCCGTCTATATGTCAACAAAACTGTGTACGAAAACAAAAACCTACCAGACGTCCCTGAACGCCGACCCATAGAGAAACAAAACCGTGCCTATGAACCAAAAACCTCCACAGCGGGCGCGTCAATCTCTGAAAATCAAGCAACAACCGAAAAAACAATACCCACGCAAGCAAAATCAGCCGTGTCACAACCAGCAAGTACCGAAAGCGGAGAAGTAAAAAAGAAACTGTGGTACTGCAAACAATGCGGCTATGTAACCTACAGGGAAGATCCACCATATATTTGTCCGATTTGTAAGGCTAAACATGAAATGTTTGAAGAAATAAACCTTAAAATAAGTCTTAGCGGCTAAACCTTATTTATTATTAATTCTACAGTTTCAATACTCACATAGTCTTTAAGTGAAGACATTACGTAATAAATATCCAAGCCTTCACCAAGCAATTTAAAAATCTTTTTAGCTAAACCAAATATTAACCATCAAACATGTACATTTATTTTAGGAAAGAAATAACACCATGAAAAATCCAAAAGTTTACCGGCTGCCAAAAGGAAGAGTTCGAAAAATAGTTGAACTCTTAGAAGAACAGTATCCAGATGCAAAAGTCGCCCTAAACTACACCAACCCACTAGAAATTTTAATTGCAACTATGCTTTCTGCGCAAACAACAGATGAAAGAGTCAACATAGTAACCAAGAGTCTATTTAAAAAATACAAGACACCCCAAGACTACGTAAACATAAACATAAAAGAACTGGAAGATGACATTCATTCAACTGGATTTTACCATAACAAGGCACGCAACCTACAGAACTGTTGCAAAATGCTTATTGAAAAATTTAACGGTCAAGTTCCAAAAACCATGCCTGAACTGCTTGAATTACCAGGTGTTGCACGCAAAACCGCCAATATCGTCATGTATAACGCTTACGGAATAGTTGAAGGTATAGCTGTGGACACACATGTACGCAGACTATCTCAACGACTTGGACTAGCAGACACAGACAATACAGACAAAATCGAAAAAGAACTAATGCAGATAACCCCCAGAGAAGACTGGATGAAACTAACTGACCTATTGATTTTACATGGACGTAAAATTTGCGATGCAAAAAAAACCTCAATGCAATATCTGTGTACTCAACAACATTTGCCCCAGTGCCTTTACCTTCAAGTAGCTAGTTAGTTCGGGGTTTTAAGAAGCTATCAGTTACGGTTGGCATGACTGTTATAATGTGGGAGTATGGAGTGTCAGTAATTGGAAAATAGTAATCTTTGCATTCGACAGTTTGCCCCACGTCCACCTCAAGCAGATCATATTCAGAGTCATAGCCTATACCTATGATTCCGCCCTCGCGAAAGGTGTTAGACCACAAAGATCCAGATATTTCGGATAGGTCAGCACTTGACCACACAACCTCGGTGATGTTTAGAAGAATGTAGTAACGGAAAGAGTGGTAAGAACTGTAGCCAAACCACCCTTGGAAGCCCAGCCCATAGCATACGTAGTTTTTTTCGATTGATAAAACAACACCACGCACTAAAAGATTAGAATCCTCATACACAGCCTGTCTGGGGTATTTGTGTGCAGCAAGCGATTCCTGACGCCACGTCAATGCGACCCCAAAAACAACCACTACCAACACTACAGTGATAATCAAGCGCTGTTTACGCTTTCCTAACAACCTAACCATGTCAGAATTCCCCTTTAACGCTATACCTGAATAAATTTAGGCTTGTTCATATAAGTTCTAACCTTAAAACAGGACATCTGAATCGTTGAGGTAATCATTTTATAGCACACCATATTTCTTTCTTTTAGGAGATTTTTTATGGTAATCAAAGTTGGCAATAAAGCCCCAGATTTTACCCTACTAGACACAGATATGAAGCTTAGGAGTCTACATGAGTTTTTGGGGCACAAAGTTGTTTTGGCTTTTTTTGTCACTGCTTTCACTGTAACTTGCACCAAAGAAGCCTGTCGATTCCGTGATTCCATGAACATACTAACTAATTTAGAAGCACAAGTCATAGGCATAAGTGTCAATAACGTGGAGTCAAACAAGGAATTTGTTAAAAGAAACCGCCTGCCTTTCCCAGTTTTAAACGACAAATATCACGAATCTTTGAAAGCCTATGGCTTAACTTCAAAAGATACCATTGGACCAAACGGTTACGAGTATACCAAACGATCAATAGTTATTATTGACAAAACAGGTATCATTTGTTATGTTTGGAGAGCAGATTCAGCAACTGTGGAACCCAACTATGAAGAAATCCAAAATGAACTACAGAAAATTTAGCAAGATTTACAAATACAAGTCGTTTTCCTAAAATTCCTAACCTTACCAGTTAATGACACATGACGATAAACTTTGCCTCAACCAACCACACCATACTTCATTGTTACTTAGCGCCATGTAAACTAATGTGGAAACAGATGCATATGTTCCTCCATTAGACACTTATCCATGATTATAGTAAGCCCTGCTTGTTTTGCAGTTTCAGTTGCCACCTCATTTTGAATGCCCAGTTGCAGCCAAACCACGAATGGTTGTCCATACCGTTTTTTTAGCTCAATTGTTTCATCGACAATCTGCAAGACAGATGTACTTTTACGGAAAATATCCACGATCTCGATGTTTTTTGCGAGTTTGGGCGGTATATCAAGAAGGTTTTTGTAGCTTTTACTACCTAAGGCTTGGTTGATTGTAGGGTTTACAGGTATTATGTAGTAGTTGTGCTGTTTAAGGTAGGCAGCTACACGGTGGCTGGGTTTTCCAATGGTGTTTGATAGGCCAACTATTGCTATGGTTTGGTATTTTGTTAGGATTTCTTTTATTTGCTCTTCTTCTTTGTTGTTGTTCACTTTTCATCCGCGCTTGTTCAAGGGGTTTGGTTTAGGGTTAAGTCAAAGTAGTGTTCGCGGTTATTGCGTAGGGCAAAGATTTGGATTGAGTCGCCAACTTTGTGTTTATGAATTTGGGCAACTAAATCTTCGATTTTGTGGATTTCAGTGTTATCTATTCTTAGAATTATGTCGCCTTCGTTTATTCCGGCTGTAGCTGCGGGGCTTTCTTTTGAGATTTTAGTAACTAAAACTCCGTGGTTGACAGGTAGTCCATAATAGTGTGCCATGTCGATGGTTAAGCTTAGGCCGATTATGCCGAGCCATGCGCGTTTAGGTGTTTCTTTGGTTACGATGCCGTTTGTACAGGTTTTTGCGGAGTTTATAGGGATGGCAAAGCCGATGCCTTGAGCGTAGGGGATAATTGCGGTATTGATGGCGATTATTTTTCCTTCTAGGTCTACTAATGGGCCGCCGCTGTTGCCAGGGTTAATGGCTGCGTCTGTTTGAACGAGGTTTTCGAAAAGTCCTCGTTGAGATTCAATGGTGCGGTTAATTGCGCTGACGACGCCGCTTGTAACGCTTGGGCCGCCTGTTAGGCCAAAGGGGTTGCCAATTGCGTAGACTCGTTGTCCGACTCTAAGTTTGTTGGAATCGCCAAGTTCGGAGGCTTGTAGGTCTTTTCCGTTGACTTTTATAACTGCAATGTCGTGAATGGCGCAGGATCCGGTGATTGTACCTTGTAGGACTTCGTTGTTCCAGAGTGTTATGTTGATTTTTTCTGCGCCACCTACTACATGGTTGTTGGTTAAAATTAGGCCTTGGTTTGCGTCAATTATGGTGCCTGAGCCCATGCCGCCGACTGGAACTGTTTGGTAGAATATGTTGTGGATCAGTTTTACTGTGCTTATGTTTACGACACTTTTGCTTACTTTTTCGATGATGTCTAGAACAGTTTTTTCATCGTGTGAAGACAAGATATGATCTAGTTTTAGTTAACTTTGGGCTTTAATAAATGTTCGACGTGTTTTGGGTTTATAGAAAGGGTGTGGGTTAGCAGGTTTTTATTTTGCAGAAGGTGCATGTTTCAATCCATTCTTGGGTCGCATCTTTGCGGCATAGGTTGCACATTAGGCCTTTTTCTCGGATGATTTTGCAGGTTTGGCAGAATAGTAGCATAATTTCTTGTTTTTTGTTTGGTTCTTTAATTAGGTAGGTTACCATTTGGTTGATGAGTAATTGGATTTCTATAGAGTTTTCGATTTCGGTTAGGTTGTTGCCGCGGTTGTGGTTCATGTAGCGGCTGATGGCGGATTGTGAGAGGCCTAAAAGTGTTGCTGTGTCTTTTTCTTTTAGTTTGTGTTTTTCTATTATGGTTCTGGCCATTATGGCTTTTATTGCTGGTAGGACTGTTTTTACGCCGATTTCGCATGGTAGTAGCAATCAATCACCTGTTTATTGTGGTAGTTTAGGGGGAAATATATTTAAAGTTGACGATTGTCATATTTATGACATGTGTCATGAAGGGATTATCAAAAACCACAAAAATTAACGTTCTACATCCTCTCGTCATGGCAACGCTAAGTGGGGGAAATAATGGGAAACGTTGTAATGCCGATAAAAAACAGCAAAAAAAAGAATGATCTAACAGATTTATTGACCAACCTTGACACTGAATGCAAAAACTGTGCACCCACATCACCGCTAGAATGCATAGGACAATGCCATATATACAAACTAAAAAACGAACTACGTCAACTTCGCCACATAATAAGTAGACCAAACTTTATGAAAGAACTTTTTAACACCATAAAAAACAAAACCAGATTCCACATTTTACAATCAACCGTTAAAAGTAAATATTTAGTTAACCAAATTCAGCAAGAACTTAAAAAAACAGGCCATACTCACAGTCAAAACACCATTGACACAGAATATATGCACCCATTAATGCAAGTCGGCCTTACAAATAAAACCAGAGAAGAATACTATGCAACCAACTTTGGCAACAGGCTAACCAAATTACTTTGCAACTTTCCAGAATACTGCACAATACTTTCTGCACATAGTAAATGTTACGAAGAAACCTTACTTTTAGCCCTAACTGCAGGACCTAAAACCTTCGAAGACATACAAGAAATTATTTCACCAAAAAGTACTTCTCGCATCTTAAAGCGCCTTCGCGATGTAAATTTAATCGAAACACCAAAAGAAAGAAACTACATATTCTTCTTTAAAACCAAACGAGACCCAAACAAAGAGACATTTACACTAACAGAAAAAAAGGTTTATGAAGCAATCAGTCCAGAAGGCATCTCTGTGGGAAAACTTGCTAAAAAAACAGGGCTTTCAATAAGAAGAACCTACAAGTATCTACATGGATTAAAAGGAAAGAAACTGGTTTTCATTCGTAAAGCACCTAAAATGTATGGTTTAACCGTTAAAGGTGAAAAACTATCGTTTGTCCTTGACGAACTTTACCAGCTAGTTGAAGAAACCTGGAGCTCTTCACAACACATTTTCAACGCCGATAGCACCACATAACATTTCTTTTTTTAAAAGTTATATTGCAGGTAACCTGATTCTATTACGTAGCTCTAAAGCCATTTACTGGTATGGGACCTTCTTTATTGGAGACAGTTTTTATGGGAATGATTCCTGAAGACAAAAAAGAACTTTTAAAAAACGATTTAAACCAAAAACTAACAACCCCTGTTAAAATTGTTATGTTTACACAAGAAATACAATGTAATTCCTGCCAAGGTACAAGAGAATTAATCCAAGAAATTGCCACTTTAAACAGCAAGTTGACAGTTAAAGTTTACGATTTTGTAGCTGATGCTGCAGAAGTTAAAGAATATGGGGTTGACAAGGTTCCTGCGTTAGCGATTATCGGTGCAAAAGATTATGGCGTACGAATCTATGGATTGCCTTACGGGTATGAACTGCAAACATTAATTGATGCCGTCTTTAACGTTTCAAAAGGCACAACCGACTTGAAAGAAAAAACCAAAAAGATACTTCTAGACATTAAATCTCCAGTTCACATTCAGGTTTTTGTTTCTCTAACATGCCCACATTGCGCAGTTGCAGCAAGTATAGCACACAAACTCGCCATAGAAAGCGGCGGATATGTGAAAGCTGACGTTATAAGTACAAGCGAATTTCCAGATTTAGCCATAAAATACAATGTGATAGGCGTCCCAAAAGTGGTGATAAACAACAAAAGGGATTTTGTAGGGGCTTATGACGAAGACTCGTTTGCTGAAAACATCCTATTAGAAACGGTTTCTAAACAGACTTTATGAAAGATGCTGACCATAGTTTACTTGCGGGTCAGTCCGACCGTTGCTTGGTCAATCGACCGTTAAACAGACTGGACTTAACCCGAGCGGCTAAAAAACTGGACGTTAATCGTCCGAATGAGAATAACAAAACTAATTACAAGATATTAAGGAACGGCCCTAAAATAACGATTAGCACTATAACTATGATGCCTAAAGCAAACAGCAGGTTTGCAATAAAGTTAAATTTTTTAGATTCAAATTTGCCGGCCAATTTCAATTGTTCATAGGCCATAATGCAAAATGACAGCCAAAAGGCGCCAAATAACCAACCACCTACAACGTCGCTTAACCAGTGAACATTAAGGTAAATTCTGTCAAAACCTACAAGAGCAACCACTAAACCAAAACTTGTCAAAGATAAAAGTTTTACGCGTTGGCTGCTGTTCCAGTTTAGCCAAATATAGTAAACCATTAAGCCAATAAAAATAATTGTACTTGCACTATGACCACTGGGATATGAGAAACCTGAACCGGGCAAAAGCTGGTTTTCTGGTCTGGCAACTTGGGTAACATTTTTTATGATTGCAACCAGTACACTTCCACTTAATGCTGTTAAAAGTATTACACTTTGGGCTTTACGATTTTTTATAAAAAGGAAACTGGCTATTAACAGTGATGCCGCAGCTATTATGGTCGTGTCAAAAGCAACGGAGATAACTTTTGCTAGAAGAGTTGCTGTGTCAGTGTGGATATTCAGTACCCAAAGATTAACTGTAACATCAATTGATTGAAAACTCGCTCTGAAAATTGAGAATAGCATGAACACAACAAAAAAGACAATACTCACCATTGCTGCATTTCGGCTTTGACGTAATTGATTTATGTTCAATTTTTTGAATCCTCAATTGGAATAGATAAATCTGGAACAGTTAAAAAAGAGTCCAGATTCTGTTGTTAAACCGTTTCTAATCTAATCGTTTGATTATGTGGTATCCGAATTCTGTTTTAACAGGATCAGAAATCTGACCTTTTTCAAGTTGGAACGCAGCAGTTTCAAAAGGTTTTACCATTTGACCTCGTCCAAAGGTACCAAGATCTCCGCCTTTTTTACCTGAAGGACAAAGAGAAACTTGTTTGGCTATCTCGGAAAAGCCTTCACCTTTATCTATACGTGCTTTTATTGCTTGAGCTTCTGTTAAGGTTTTTACTAGAATATGAGCACAATGTACTTTATCGGACATAAATAATGTTTAGCGGCATGTTAACATATAACTTTTTCCCCAGACATACAATAGAAGTTTGGCAAACTTTAACAACAAAAACGGCTTTACAACACATTCATCCAGCCGATGATCAACATTATTTAATGCATACTTAATGGTGATGTTGATTTCTAAATAGTTTATCCAATTATGAGATTCTAAATTCTTGAGAGTAAGGGGTTAAATACAATATTTTTAAATTGCTCTAAAGCTTAGCTGGTTTATGCATGAATGGGCATTAGCTGAGGCAATATTGACTACGGCGGCACAAATCGCTGAAAAAGAACGATTAAAAGAAGTTACTGAAGTAACAATTCGAATAGGGGAACTTCAGGATGTTGAACCAGAAATTTTAAAGTTTGCGTTAGGTGAAATAAAATCAGATTTATTTAAAAATGCTAAATTTCGTCTTCTTAAGGCTAAAACTGAGTTGAAATGCCGGGTTTGTGGGACTATTTGGAGATTTAAAAGAGAAAGTCTTGATGCCGCCACTGCTGAAGCCATTCATTTTGTGCCCGAAGCAGCTCACACGTTTGTTAAATGTCCAAAGTGTGGTAGTCCTGATTTTGAAATAGCAAGTGGACGGGGTGTTTGGCTTGACAGCATCCAAGGAGTCAAATAAACCAAATGATTGATCCGCGAGTTAACGTTATAGACAGTCGTCTTGCAAATGTGAAACGAATTATTGTAGTTTCCAGTGGTAAAGGCGGCGTTGGAAAAAGTATGGTCGCAACTACATTGGCGTTGATTCTTAAAGATGAAGGCTATAAAGTTGGTTTGTTTGATTTAGACTTTACCAGTCCATCAACCCATGTTATTCTAAATGCACCGGTTACTGTTCCGCAGGAAGATAAAGGTATAGTGCCTGTCTCAGTGAAGGGGCTTAAGTATATGTCGATGGTTTATTTTGTAGGTGAAAATCCTGCGCCTTTGCGTGGAGTAGATGTTTCCAACGCGTTAATTGAGTTGTTAGCGGTTACGCAGTGGGGTGAATTGGATTTTTTGATTATTGATATGCCTCCTGGAATTGGTGATGTTATTCTTGACCTGTTGCGGTTAATTAAGAGGGCTGAATTTTTAATTGTTACAACTTCGTCGCTTTTGGCTTTTGAAACAGTGAAGAAACAGGTTGCTTTACTTTGTGAGTTGAAGGCGTCAATTATTGGTTTGGTGGAAAACATGAAACAAGCCTCAAACATCAACAATAGTATAGAGATAGAGGCTAGAAATGTTGGTTTACGGTTTCTTGGAGAAATCGTTTTTGATTCAACTGTTGAAACATCTTTTGGTGATGAAGTTAAATTGCTTGGTACAAGTGTTGGTAGAATGCTTAAACGCGTTGTTGAAAAGGATCTTTTGGTTAAGAGTTGAAGGGTTTGGGGCAGGTTAAGGCTGTAATTTTTGATTACATTGGTACAATTGTTAACTGTATTGGGTATAGTATGGATGCTTCAAAAATGAAGCTTTACACGTCGCTTGTTGAGGAGGGTTTTAGGG
Source organism: Candidatus Bathycorpusculum sp. (assembly GCA_009778385.1). Taxonomy (GTDB): domain Archaea; phylum Thermoproteota; class Bathyarchaeia; order Bathyarchaeales; family Bathycorpusculaceae; genus Bathycorpusculum. Next base: position 118,611 of record WRJX01000104.1, read on the forward strand.
TTACGGTTGATGATTTTTTAGAGGCTTACAGCAGGGCTCATGAGAAATATCGTGTTATTCGCTATGGTGAGTGGCGTGAGGTGACAAATGCGGTTTGGGTTGCTGAGGCGTTAAATGAGGTGGGGTATAAAGTTGACCCAGATGATGCTCATATTAAAGTGGCGTTGAATGTTTTCTTTAAGGATTTTATTGATTCGCTTAGGTTGAGGGTGGGTGCAGTGAAGCTTTTTGAGCAGGCAATATCTCATGGCAAAGTTGGTTTGCTTTCTAACTTTACTTATGCCCCCGTTGTGTATTTTAGCCTCAACAAGTTGGGTGTAAGTAAATATTTTGACACTGTTGTTGTTTCAGAAGAGAATGGCTGGAGAAAACCCTCGCCACACATATTTAGAGACGTTTTGGAGCGGTTGCAGGTGAGCGCGGACGAGGCGGTTTATATTGGAGACAGCCCGCATGAAGACATCAAAGGCGCAAAAGACGCTGGACTTAGAACAGTGTTTGTTAGATCGCAATTTTATTCATTAAAAGATTTAACAACGTGTAGTTTAACAGCAGAATTTACAGCCAAAAACCTAAATGAAGTCTCTGAAATTTTCAGCCAGATAACTAAGTAGGCGCGGCAGGGTTTTGGTGTTTTTCTGAAAAAAGATAAACTGTAGGGTTTTGGAAAAATTTTATATAAAGTATTGTTGTTGAATTTGAGTTATGGCTCCAAAATATAATCGCAAAAAACCAGTGCAGCACAAATCTAACTCTAAAAAGAGCAGCACAAAAAAGAAACAGTTATACATCGTTGTCGGCATTTTGGCTATAGTCTTAATTATTGTCGGCGCATACGTTGCAGTTGGATTTAACTCAAACAACGATAATTCAACAGCAACACCTACCCCAACTCCTACTACAACAAATGGCACAAAAGTATTACTGCAAACAAGTATGGGTAACATAACAATTCAATTGTTTGACGATAAACCAATAACTACCCAGAACTTTCTAGATCTGGTTGCCTCAGGAAAATATGATGGCACAGTATTTCACCGGATAATGAAAGATTTCATGATACAAGGTGGCGCAATAAATGGAGATCTGGCAACCATAAAAGATGAAATCGGCTCATACAACCATAACTACCAATACACAATTGCCATGGCAAAAACCAATGACCCTAACTCTGCAACAAGTGGTTTCTTCATAAACACAGTTGACAACAGCAAAATTACCTACTCAGACGGCACCAAATTCGATGACACATACACTGCATTTGGAATAGTAGTTGAAGGTAAAGACGTAGTTAACGCAATAGCAAAAGTTCCAGTAACTGCAAACATCAGCGGTGAAGTAAGTCAACCAACACAGACAGTAACACTCATTTCAGCAACAATAATTTCTTAAAATCAACTTTCTTTTTTCTTAGTTTAAAAAGTGCTTAATAATATGAATATAGACAGAAGCTTGTTTTTCAATATCCACAAACAGCTGATAGTTTGGATAATAAAAGACAGAAAGAGGAAAAACACAAAACTAAATTTCAAATAGGTATAAACTGCAAAGTAGCACACTAACAACATAAAGTCGGTTTCATATAATATGGACGACACAACAGTGCAGTTACACAAAAAACAGACTAATAGCTATAAATAAATTATCGACAAAACTATTGGGCATTGTTTGGTGTTTGTTTAGTGGTTATGTACGTAAAAAGTATAAGGTTTGAAGGTTTTTACTTTTTTTCTTCCTTGGGCTTGGATCCGATTTCGACGACAAGTATGTTTACCTGGTAGTTTTTGCCACCTGACATCATTTTACCTTGTGCATGATAACCGCGCTACCCGTTTTAAAGTCTTTTTTACCCAAAAGGAAATTCATTCTTTCGCCATTTAACTCAATAGTAACCATATCAACGTCATTACTCATTTTTCAAAACATCCTATCTCATGATTTAAACAGCACATTGCTACTTTTCACCTTTTCGCTAAACCAAAAACTAAAACACCATAAACCACAAACCTGTTCAGTTGATTGTAAACTATAAAAATGGTCTAATCCACCCTCACAATAGAGGTAACTCGATACAGTGAGTTTATGCATTGAGAAAATGTTTGGTGCGGTCGCCGGGATTTGAACCCGGGATCATTAGCTTGGAAGGCTAAAGTCCTAAACCAGGCTAGACGACAACCGCCCTTTTTGTAGAGCAACATCATTTTTGCTCAGTGTATTAGGCAGACAATAGCTTGAGTTTTTAATAAAGTTTTCAGGGCAGCTGAATGTTTGTTTTGCACTAGTAACTGTGGCTTGTTAGCATACCATGTTATGATCTGGTTATTTTGTTTATTTTTAAGAGTGGTGATAATGTTGTTAGGAAAGAGAGTAGCTGTATGTTAGCGAGGTGCCTTTTTAGTTGAAGTTTTTGATGTAGAAATTGTTTTGAAAGGGCGTGTGATGGATTTTAACAGTTTTTGTTCGCAGAATTTTGTGTGGTTTTTTGTTTTTTGGGGGAAGGATATATCTTGGTCAATAATTTTATGCTTAGGTTTATCTATGTTAGAGAGGAAAGTTATGTGTCCAGAAATGCACAAGGTGCCCAGTAATAGTATTAAGGTTTTAACTAAAGATGCAAAGCAGATGGTTAATGGCCCGTATTATTGTCCAAAGTGTCGGAAGGAGTTGTTGCAAATTTTGGGGAATGTTGATAAGAAAGAGGTTTTTGCCGTCTGTAAATGCGGCATATCTCAACAGTTAACTTATGCACCAGTTTTTCAACCAATTGACTACTATAACAAATTTCGAGACATCTGGAAAAAACAAACCTACGGCATAATCAAACGCTAAACCAGAGCACTTATTTTTTGCTCAAACTAAACACTTGAAGTCGTCTTAAAATTCAGGTGCTGATTAATCCCAATATATACTTTGATTGATTTTGATATACTATATTTCGGTTTTAAGTTGACGGTTGTTTCTTTTTGGTGTGAATGTGTTGAGGGTGTTTTTGATTTCGGCTATTATTAGTTTAAGGAGCTTGCGTGCTTGCTTGTCAATTGCGAGGAGTAACAGGAGATAGATACTGATTCCAGTGACTGTTTTTATAAATGTTAGCATTAGGGTGGTTGTGGTGGGTGTGAGGTAAAGTATTAAGGCCATTGTTGCTGCTGCGAGGATATATTTTGTGATGCTTTGCCATGCAATTGGTAGTTTTATTTGTTTGTGCATGACTAGATATAGTCCGATAAAAGTTGTTGTGTGTACACCAATGTTTACTAGAATCACATAGATTACTGACTCGATGGGGGTTGCGGGGATTTGGGTTAAGACAAGATAGATTAGTGGGAGAGATATTGCAGCTTGGATAAATGATAGGGAGAATACCTTGAAGATTCGGGTTTTGGGTAGTTGTCGGAGGGGGATTTTACCGTCGGTGTCAAAGTTTTCGGTGCCCATTAGGTAGTTATTATAGAAGGCACTTACCATAACAATTAACGTGTCGATTGTTAGCATAATTAGGGCTGGCCATGCTATGGCAAAGTCTATATTTAGAACTGTTAAAAATGAAGTGGACATAACTATATTTAGGGTCGCTATGGGGATAGCAAACATTAGAACCATTTTAAATGAGTTATCGACATGCTCATGGACGGCACTGTTGCTTAGCAGTTTGGGATATAATGCAAAAGCTAAGGATGAGGCATAGGTTATAATGTTTGCAAGAGCCCAAGCAACTTGGTAGTAAGCACGGGTCTCAGCACCACCAAAATAATACAGAAGAACGAGGGCAAAGGCGAGGAGTTGGGTTCCAGCGGCATTGTAAGCAATTAAAGTTGAGCCTTTTAACCATTCTTTTAAGTAGTCTAGACGAATCTTTTGTTTAAATTCGTCTTTAAAAATTTGAATGTAGTAGAACGCTTGTATCAAAAAAGATAAAGTTAAGCTCAAAATTGCGCCTAGGAATAGCTGTTTGAGTCCAAGGATAATGATGAATGCTAAAACAATTTTTACTATTTCAGCAATTAGTATACCATAACCTATTATTTGCGGTTTATATGAACGTAGACAGGCTTCAAGATTAGTTATTAATGCAGTACCTAAAATATACAGGGATGCGAGGTAGTAGATTGGTAGGTACTCGTGGGTTCCGATGGTTTGGGCTATGAGGGTTATGATTGGAAAATAAATTGCTATAGAGCCTAAAGCAATGATAAGATTTGCAATTATGCTGGTTTTTACTGCACCTTCTTTACTTCTTGCCACAAAACGTGTTGCCCAAAATGGAATGAATCCTGTAAAAATCAAAAAGTAAGCAGTGTAATCAAAAATGTTTGTCCATGTGCCATACTGTTCAGAGGTCATAGATCGAGTTAAAAGTAATGTGTAGACTAAACCGGTAATGACACTTAGAATTTGGGCTGTAAATATGATAAACCCAGAATATTGAAGCCTTAATTGCTTTTTATCTTCCATGTCATACTTTCCCGTCTAGGCCTGCTTTTAAATTAAAGATTGCATCATATACATTAGTGTCTGGTGTTAGTTGTAAAGTTATTTTCTAATTCTAAAGTAAGCAGTAGTGGTGATACTTAAAAAATGAGAAGGGGAAGAAGTTTTAGCCTTTAACAACTGATAGGGGTACAAGTCGTGCTACTTTGGTTGCTATGCCAACTTGGTCACTGACGTCTGCAACTGTATCGACGTTTTTGTATGCTGGGTCGGCTTCTTCGGCTAACACCATTGGGCTTGCTGCTCGAACAGTTATGCCACGTTTTTCAAGGCCTGTTTTGATTTCTCCGCCCCAATATTTACGTTTGGCTGCAGATCTACTCATCATACGTCCAGCACCATGTGCGGTAGAGCCAAAAGTTAAATCCATGGCTTTTTGACTGCCAACTAGAACCCATGAACTTGTTCCCATGCTACCGGGGATAAGGACGGGTTGGCCTTCACTTCGGTAGTCTGCTGGTACATCTGGGTGTCCGGGTGGAAAAGCACGCGTTGCACCTTTACGATGAACCCAAACTTTTTTGGTTTCATTGCCAATTTTATGATCTTCAATTTTTGCAATGTTATGAGCAACATCATAAACAAGTTTTAGACAAAGTTTTTCTGGATCCTGTTTTAGTACCTGCTGGAAGCTTTGACGTACCCAGTGCATGATAGCATGACGATTAGCAAACGCATAATTTACGGCACAGGCCATTGCTTGATAGTAATTATGGGCTTCAAGACTTGTTCCCGGTGCGCAGGCTAATTCTCGATCTGGAACACTAATTTTGTATTTTTGAATGGCGTGTTCCATGACGCGCAGGTAATCTGAGCAAACTTGATGCCCATACCCCCGGGAACCGCAATGTATCATAACAGTTATTTGACCTTCATGGGTTATGCCAAAGGTTTTAGCGGTTTTTGCGTTAAATATTTTGTCGACTTTTTGGATTTCAAGAAAATGATTCCCTGAACCTAAAGTGCCAATTTGTGTTAAACCCCGACTTTTAGCTGTGTTTGAAACCATATCTGGATTGGCATTTATCATGCAGCCTTGTTCTTCACAGTGCTCTGCATCTTCTTTCCAACCTAAACCACGTTCAATTAAAAAGTTTACACCATCAACAGTTAGACGGTCTAGGTCACTGTTGCTTATTGTTAGGTCTTTTCTGCGGCTACCTAATCCTGAGGGAACATTATGAAATATGGCTTCTGCAAGAGCAGGTAAGTGGGGACGTATGTTTTGTTCTGTGAGGTTTGAAGTTAAAAGTCTAACACCACAGTTGATATCATATCCAACGCCGCCGGGGCTTATGACGCCTTCATTGTGATCAGTTGCTGCAACTCCTCCTATGGGAAATCCATACCCTTCATGCCCATCAGGTAAAGTGATTGCATACTTGTAAATACCAGGTAATTGTGCAACATTGGCGCATTGCCAAAGCGTTCGGTCAGTTTGCATTTTCTCCAGTAAGTTTTGATTAGCAAAAATCATACCGGGAACACGCATATCTGCTTTGTACTGGGGAATCTTCCAAAGGTAATCAGTAACTTTTTCCAGAGGAACATGTTCTGGTGCTGGTCGTCCTTCATCTTCGCTCAAAAATTTCACCAGCTACACAAAAAAGAAAGAGATGTTATAAAACATTTAGGAGACAAGTTTTGTCTGGGTTTTTTTGGCGTACTCTATAAAACCGCAGATGCTGTTATCTATTGCAGTTTTAGCGTAAACCTTGTGTTCGCGCAAAAAGTTTGCAAGTTTACTCATTATAGGATCTTCTGTTAGGACACTTGTAGCAATTTGCTCAAAGGTTTGATTTTGTTTTACTGCCTCTTGTACTATTTTATCCCACATCAACAGCTGCGCCTTGTAACCACGTAAACGTCTAACTGCGTCGTCTGCTTTTCCAAAGTGACTATAATACAACACAGAAGGACGAAAATCAATGAGCTTATTTAATGAGGCAATGGAGGCATCAAGGTAGAAAGGCGGCGGAGTGGTTGGAGATACCAGGTTGAACTCTTGGAAATAGGTACCTGCGGCGTCACCTAGAAAGATACCATTGTTAAAGCTTTCGTGGAAGCTTAGACTATGCGAAGCGTGACCTAGAGTTTCAAAAATTGTTAGTTTGCCGTTATCGCCAAAGTTAATTGTACCCTCGGTCATAGGGATCACTCTGTCTTGGGGAACAGGTTCAGGTTTTCCAAATATTTCACTTACAAAACCAAGCACAGACTGTGAGGAGGACCAAAGTTTTTCAGGATTAACTATGTGGGGGATACCTCTTGGATGGACCAGGATTTTAGCGTTTGGCAGATGTTTGAGCAGAGTTCCTGCACCGCCTCCATGATCAAGATGGATATGTGTGATTGCAATGGTATCTATGTCTTCAGGGTTTATTTTTAATTCAGCTAAACCACAGAGTAAATTGGGTATAGAGTTAGTTGGTCCTGTCTCTATAAGTACAGCCTTTTTAGCGGTCTTTATAACATAGCTTCCAATGAGACTTTTGTATCCACCCGTTTCAAGATCAATCAGGTAGAGATTTTTTCCGATTTGTTTAGTGTGCAAACTTAATCCTTCTTGTGCGTTAGGTGAGAGCTATTATGCATAAAGGTTTCCATAAAATAGTGCGAGTTACGCAATAAATTTATTATTTAGTTTCAGTCAAAGTTGAGCAGCCACCGGAGAAAGTTAAAGTGAGAGCTATCATCTTTGGAGCACCAGGTGCAGGTAAAGGCACTTATTCAACTAGGCTTAAAGCCAAACTTGGTGTTGAAGTTATTGCCATGGGAGATATCTTCCGTGCGCAGGTAAAAGAAAATTCCGAGTTAGGTAAAAAAGTAAAGAGTTACGTAGAAAAAGGCGCGTTAGTTCCTGACGAAATCGTTGTTGAAGTATTAAAGCAACATTTAGCTAGAATTCCACAAGGGGCAGGCGTAATTTTAGATGGTTTTCCACGAACGCTTGAACAAGCTAAAACGTTAGAAGCAATTTTTGAGCTCGACGTTATTTTGTTGCTTGATGTACCTGATTGGATAATAATTGAACGACTTTCTTCACGACGAATCTGCAAAAACTGTAGCACTGTTTACAACATTAGATTCCTTAAACCTAAAGTTGAAGGAATCTGCGATAAATGTGGCGGTGAACTTTATCAACGCTCAGACGACAGTCAAGACGTTATCAAAAACAGACTAAAAATTTACCAAGACCAAACTAGCCCCTTGCTTATCTACTACAAAGACAAGAATGTACCAATCATTACTTCAAAAACAACTGCCGTTGACACGCCACCAGAACCACTTGTTAAGCAAATGCTCGAAGAATTAAAGAAGCTAAAACTGGCTTAAATATCTAAAATAAACTCTAAAACTACCTTACCTTCTTTTTCACGCATAACAACCATTCGATGATATGTTACTGCTTTAACTGCCACTTTTTGAGGATGCTTTTTAGATTGAAACTTTTCACCCCAAACGTGCGCCGTAATTTTAAATGACTCAGCGGTTTCAGTCCAATCAGTTATTTGAAATTTTGAATATAACATACCTTTGGTTTCAGAATTCACCAGCAAAGCTTCAAGCCAACTATACAGAAGGGCATACTGATCTTCAGCTTCTACGGTTATTATTTCCTCTTCTTTTTGACCAACTTTCCCAGTTTTAGTTATAGTTTCAAACATAGCCAACGCAGCATTCTCATAGGCTTCCTGCATTGAGTCACCATAAGCTCTAACGTAAACATCTGCTGTATGCTCTAAAAACTCAAATTTTCCTTCAAATTGTTTTACGCTCATTCTAAAATTCACACATTTATCTATGAGGTATCACTTCTAAAAACACTTTCCCTAAACAAAAACAAATACTTGTTTAACACTGCAATGAACACCATAAACAAGCCAGATTAGCCCCATTCTACCACTAAAGCCTGTGATGATTTGGGCAACCAGACTTTCTGGGCGCGTATGAAGAATTAGAACTGCTTGTGTGCAGTTATAGTCATCGGTGTGTTTGCGGTTTTTGTAAGCTTTGGTTGTGTTATTGGTGTTTTAGAAGTGTTTTGAGATTTTTTGAATTGCTGCCGCGGCTAGTTTTGCAGAGTTCTGGATGTCTTGTATGTTTAGTATTGCGGTGGGGCTGTGGATGTAGCGCGTTGGGATTGAGATAGTGCCACTTGGTATGCCCTGGCGCGTTAGGGTTATTCTTGCAGCATCTGTGCTACCCATTAGACCGGATTCGAGTTGTATTGTAATTTTTTCTTCTTCAGCGGTGTCTAAGAGCCACCGTAAAATTTTGGGGTGAGTGATTAAGCCTGAGTCAGAAATTGTTAGTGTTGGGCCTTTACCTGTTTTTGCGCTTGTATCATATTCGCGAACTCCTGGAACATCGCCTGCAACAGTCACATCTAGGGCTAAGGCTATATCTGGGTTGATACCGAAAGCGGCTGTGCCTGCACCGCGAAGTCCAACTTCTTCTTGAACTGTGCCTACGGCATATACGGTGTAGTCTGTTTTGTCTAAAAGTTTGAGCGTCTCAACCATGGCTAAGCAACCAGCTCTGTTATCAAAAGCTTTGCCCATGACCATGTCTTTGTTTAGAGCGGCATATTTTATGTCAAAAGCTACGGGATTACCTATAGATATACCCATTTTTACTGCAGCCTCTTTGTTTTCAGCACCAACATCAATGAACAAATCATCAAATGCTAAGACTTTCCTACGCTCGTCCTCCTTTTGAACGTGAGGCGGCTTTGAGCCTATGACACCAGAGTAGACACCGTTTTTAGTGTGAACAGTTACTTTTTGGGCTGGCAGGATACGATCATCTATGCCCCCGATTTTTGAGAACTGGAGAAAACCTTCTTTTGTGATTGTTTTTACCATTAAGCCAACCTCGTCCATATGAGCTGCAAGCATAATTTTTGGCTTATCGGGTTTACCTTTTTTTATGGCGATGACATTTTCAAGTCTGTCAACAGTTATTTCGTCAACGTATGGTTTTATGAGTTGGATTAATAGTTCTCGAACAGGAGTTTCATTGCCTGTTACTCCACAGGCGTTTGAAAGTTTTTCTAAATTTTCATTTAATGACAAGTAACAATACCTTCCGTGCCTATTTGTATGATTTACTTTTGAAGTAAATTGTTATTAAACAATTATGGTACAGACAAAAGAAAAAGATTACTCATTACCCTTTTATAAACGGGAAAATCATGATGACGGCGATGAATTGTAAGTTCTGCGACGACGACCAGTATTAGCGTGGTAGTCAATCAGTAGCACCATACCTTGTATTAATAGAAACAAGCCAATTATGTAGCCTACAAGTTGCGGCAAAATGAACAACAATATCCCAAAGACTATACATATTACAGCCAAAATGGGTGTAGATACGTTTATACCTGCTTTCTTTAACCCTTTATCAACGATGTCAGCCAAAATTTTAAGCCTCCATTGTAAACGACAGGTGAAGACAGATAAAAAATTATTGGTAAGCTTAGCTAAAACCGCTGGATCGGCTAGATTTTGGTAATGCAGTAAACACAATGTTTGAATGCAACGTAAAGTTTGATTTGTGTTGTCTTTTGTTTTTTCTGGTTGTAAGTATGGATAATTCTTAAATTGTTAAACTGTATTCCAAAGAGATTAGGTGTAAAAAATGGCGCAACCAAGTTTCAAAACAGTTTTTGTTTTCCTTGATACTGATAAGTATTGTAGTCCGTTTGACCTGTTAGTAGCGGTGGATTGTTTTCCAGATTCTATGATATTTAAGTATGAAAATGTGACAAGTGAAGATGCTCCAAAGATTGTCTTTGATTTGCTTTTCCCACGTGGCCCAGCAGGCGCGGCACATACAAAAATCTTCATCAACGGCAGCAACTTTGAAGAAGTAGAAAAGGTTGTTGTTGCAACTCAAAATGCCATGAAGTCAGCCCCATGGGGAAACAGCATTATTGTTGATCCAAGAGGGGGGTACTCTACAGCGGCAGCAGCAGTAGCGAAAACTTTTGGTGTTTCTATGGAGAAAGGCTTAGGCAGTCTTGAGGGGAAGAAGGTTACGGTTCTTGCAGGTACAGGTCCAGTTGGTCAAACAGCGGCACGTATTTATGCTGCAGAAAAAGCAGATGTGACAATTACCAGCCGCAGTCTTGCTAAGGGTCAGGTTGTTGCTGATAAAATCAACGCTGAAGTTGGCATGCAAAGAGTCAAAGTTGTTGAGGTTAGCAAACCAGAACAGACCGTTGCAGCAATACAAGATGCAGAAATTATTCTTGCAGCAGGCGCAGGCGGGATCCAACTCTTATCTAAAGCAGATATTAATTCTGCAACAAAATGCAAGATCATCGGAGACATAAACGCAATCAAACCTTTGGGTGTTGAAGGTTTAGGCTCTAACGATGATGGTGTTGAACTTAAACCGGGTGCTTTTGGCATCGGTGCGTTAGCTATTGGTAAACTAAAGATTAAGACCGAAACAGAAATGATTAAACGTGCAACTGCTGAACCACAGGGACTTTTTGACTACTCAATTGCGTACACTATAGCGAAGGACACAATTCTAAAGAAACTTGCAAAGTCTGCCGCAAAATAAGCGGCTTTTCAATCTTTTTTTCGTTTGTAAAGAATTATATTTATTTATGTTGAATTACTTAGTGGCGCTCGGAACCTTACAATTCAAGAGGCATTAAATGAGTCTAAATGGGGCAGTTGCTAATACTACGGCTGTTGCTGGCTTAAGCAATGCACTTCAGCAAATGTTGAACATTAGTGCTACAAGTGCTGAAATTTTGGTTTCAGTTTTAATACTTAGTGTTGTTGGTTTTATTGGCTGGGGTTCATATGTTATTATTAGTAGATATATTAGCAGCTGGACCACAAAATTCGCGACAAAATTAAACAAGGACATAGGAGCTACCGTAAAGGTAGTTATAGCAGTATTAATTGGAATTTTAGTCATTAGATTTTCATTATCACCACTTTCATTTCTTGAACCATACAATTTAGATAACCTATTTTTGATTGTACAAATTCTACTTACAGCGTACGCTGTTTCAAAAATTGCAGGTGTTTTCATTGATTGGCTTGCAGGCAGGACAGCCCCACGTAACGGAAAAAGCAGTAACCATTTAATGTCTATCCTAAAAAAAGTTGTAACAGTAGCCATTTTCATTGTAGCTTTTATAATAATTTTGAATTCGTTTGAAATTCAAGGAGCACTGGAAAGCACGCTTGTGGGTGTTGGTGTTGGCAGTGTTGCGATAGCATTTGCTCTTCAGAGCACTTTAAGTGACTTTTTTAGTGCATTCTATATTTATTTTGATCATCCATTTGAGATAGGTGATTTCATTGGTATTGGTGAACACCTTGGAACAGTCAAAAACATTGGTATACGGACCACAAGGCTCCAGCTTTTACAGGGCGAAGAATTAGTAATTCCAAATAAAGAAGTTACTTCGTCAAATGTTAGAAATTTTAGAAAACTAAAAAGCAGAAGAGTAGTCTTCAAAATAGGTGTAACTTATGATACTTCAAATGAGAAAATCAAGAAAATTCCACCAATGATTGTTGATATAATAAAAAATGTTAAGGGTGCTACACCTCAATTTGTGAACTTTAACGAGTTTGGGGAGTACAGTTTAAAATTCTTCATTAGTTACTATGTCAACTCACCGGAGTATGTCAGGTATCTTGAGGTTCAACAAGAGATCAATTTAGCTATAAGAGAAGCTTTTGAGCGTGAAGGTATAGAGCTGGCATATTTGAAGAATGCAGTATTTCTCAAGAGTTAGTTGCTTTCTTTCATTTCTCTTAATTTTTAAGTGCAGAGTAATATGTTGTTTTTTCATTAATTTGGTACTCATCACGCTGGTAGAGCTAAATAGAACGCAGGCTATTCTTCTTTTTGTATTATCAGTTTTCCATTTACGATACGTACCAGCAACTCGTCTGTTTCTTTAATTGGAAACGCTTTATCTGTAACGACATATGATGAGATGAACACGAAATATTTATTGTATTTCTTGCCTCTGGTTATTGTTGGCTTATTGACTAGTTTAGCGCGTCCTATTTTCATGTGTGGTTTCCCTTTGTGTCCCTAATTGTAACACACAATCATAATGCGTTTTCTGAGGCCAACATGAAACATTATTTGGCCCAATTAGGACTACAAGTTTTAAATAGCAAAAAACACAACTATAAAAAATCAAAAAAGTCACCCTTGCCTTAAGCAAGCTGCAAATCATCCAAAACATCAACGACACACAGATTGAAAAGACCGCAAAAGAAGACAAAATCAATGACACCTAAAAATCAGCAAAACAAAAAGAAGACCCAACAACCAATAAAACCCAATTCAAAACTAAACTACGAAGTCCGCACAATTTTTTGTCCAACATGCAACAAAAAAACGACTAAAACAATACGTGTAATAGATGCCCCCAACTTTAGAATTGAAGAATATGAATGCGATAACTGTAGAAAACGATTTAGAATAACTAGTTAGCAAAAAGTTACTCAAAGAAACTAAACATATCCAACAGTAACCGTCCAAGTGATTTGGAATAAATTTCTGAATACAATAATTGAGAAAATAACTGTCAAAAACACAAGCAGTTAACAACTTTCAAACCTCGCAGGGAGCTTTCTGAAACGAATCACCCATAAACGCATAATCGCATACCCAAAAATAACCGCCTAAACTAGATTCTTTTTATAGCAGTTCCCAGTTTAAAATACAAGTGTGGGTGTGGGAGGCCTCATACAGATATCCATACACAACAACACCCAATCAACCCCCTCCTCCCACATCCATAACTTTGCTTCCTATTTAGGCAATACATAAATTTTTAACAAAAATTAGACAAACAAATTAAACATAAGTGTAAACAAAAAAATGAAACATGTTAGGTGCAACATTACCGCTACATCGGCACAAATAGTACGAGCACAGCCCAAGCGATAAAACGTATAATAGTAGTAGATATTTTCTATTGAATTCTAATATCATTGTTGAATTGCACCTATAGAGTGGCAATTGACAAAAAACATGTCATTAGTATGTTGAAAATGGTAGAAGAGGGTTTTAGAAGACGTTTGCGATGCGGTTACAGGCTTCTTTGATGCGTTCTTTTGGTTGTGTGAAGGTGATGCGTACGTATCCTTCGCCGCATTTGCCAAAGCCAACTCCTGGTGTTACGGCGATGCCGGCGTCGAGTAAATTGGTTGCAAATTTCATTGAGTCTCCTTTGCAGTTGACCCATACGTAAAATGTTGCTTTTGGTGTTTTGCAGGGGTAGCCGATTTTTTCCAGTGTATTTACAAGAAGGTCACGACGTTCTTGAAGGATTTGGTTGTTTTTATGTAGAAATTCTGGTTGGTCACTATTTTTATACACACTTAAGGCTGTGGCTGCGGCTTTTTGAGTGTAGACGGGCGGTCCAGAGTCGATTTGGGATTTGATTTTTGTTAAGCCGGCTATGAGTTGTTTGTTGCCGACAGCAAATGCGATACGGTCGCCGGTCATGTTGAAAGTTTTGGATAGTGAATGGAATTCGATTGCAACTTCATCGGCACCGGGGATTTCAAGGATGCTTGGGGCGCGGTAATTGTCGTATGTGATTTCTGAGTAGGCATTATCATAGCAGAGGATTATATTGTTGTCTTTGGCAAAGTCAACAGCTTCTTTTAGAAATGTTTTGTCAACAATTGCGGCTGTGGGATTATTTGGGTAGTTTAGAAACATCATGCGTGCATTGTCAGCGTTAATTGCATTTAGGTCGGGTTGGAAGTTGTTATCTTCGATCATGGGCATTGGCGTAGTTATGCCGTCGCATAAGATTGCGCTTCCATTGGCATATACAGGGTATGCCGGGTCAGGTACAAGTACCTTATCACCGGGATTGATGAAGACGCGGGCGATGTTTGCGAGGCCTTCTTTGGAGCCTAACAATGCGATTACCTGGTCGTGTGTGACATCTATGTTAAAGCGTTTTTTGCACCATGTTACTACTGCCTCTCGGAAGACTGGTTCACCTTGACTAAATGAGTAGTTGTGGTTTTTCGGGTTGGAGGCTTCTTTGGCGAGGGCTTCAATTACAAAGTCGGGTGGTGGAAGGTCAGGATCGCCAATACTTAATGAAATTAGGTCTATGCCTTGGGCTTTTTTTTCTTTTTGGATTTTTTCTATTTCGGCAAATAGGTATGGTGGTAATCGTTTAATTCTTTCTGCGTATTCAAAGTTCATTCTTGTTTTCTCCAAATAGGGTTCCTTGGTAAATTTTTTCGGCGACACCACTTAGAAACAGGTGTTTGTCAATAATTTCAACCTGTAGGTCTCCACCTGGTAGGTGTGCGGTGACTTTGTTATTGACTTTGTCGAGTTTGTTTGCGGCTGCTATAGCGGCGCAGGTTCCGGTGCCACAAGCAAGGGTTTCGCCGCAGCCACGTTCCCAGACGCGCACTTTAAGTTCATTTTTTGCTATGACTTGCACGAAACCGACGTTGGTACGGTTAGGAAAAATTTCATGATGCTCTATCAATGGACCGAGGTATTCGACTGGTGTTTTATCAACGCTTTCAACAAATATTATACAGTGTGGATTGCCCATGGATAGGCAGGTTATGTTGTATGTCTCTTTACCAACAACTAAGTCGCAGTTTATGCAGGTGCCTTCTCCGGTCATGGGTAAAGATTTACGTTCCCAATTCGGTATACCCATATCAACTCTAACTGTTACAACCTCATTGTTACTGTTAAGGTCTAGTTGGATATTTTTTATGCCTGAGAGGGTTTCAACTTGAAACTCGGGTTTTCTGAGGATACCTGTTTCATAGCAGTATTTGCTGAAGCATCGGATGCCATTGCCACACATTTCTGCTTCGCTACCATCGGAGTTGAAAATTCGCATTTTTATATCGGCTACGTTCGAGTTGTAGACAAGTAGTAACCCGTCTGCACCAACTGAAAATCGGTGTGTACAAAGTTTTTTGGCTATGGTGGAAGCTTTTTGGTCATCTATCGCTTGGTTTCGGTTATCGATTACTATGTAGTCATTTCCTAAGCCGTGCATCTTCCAAAACTGCATATTACTCACCCTGTTGTGTTATCCGCTGGGTTGTCAGTAGGTCTTGGAATTGTTCTCGTTCTCTGACTAATACGGGTTTTCCCTGGCGGATCATGACTTCTGCTGCACGTGGACGAGAGTTGTATTGAGAACTCATACTAAAGCCGTAAGCTCCGGCGTTGAGAATGGCTAAGACGTCACCTTCTACGACCTGTGGCAGTTCGCGGTCTTTAGCCAAGATATCTCCTGACTCACATATAGGACCAACAACATCAAACATATCAGTGTTTTTAGGGTTTAGGTTGTTTGCTACCAAAATCTGATGATAAGACCCATACATTGTCGGACGTATCAACGTGTTGAAACCTGCGTCTACACCGATAAATTTGTGATGAGGCGTAATCTTTAATGTATTAACAGTGGTTAGTAAGACGCTTGCATCACAAATTAGGTATCTACCTGGTTCGATGCATAGAAACGGCTTTCCTAAGTGGTATTCTTTTACTTTGGACTTAAAGAGTGAAACTACTTTGGAGACAAATTCAGATAAGTCCAGTTCCTTGTCTTCTGGTTGATAAGGAACCCCAAGGCCACCACCTATGTCAATGAATTCAAAATCTATACCTAATTCGTCATGCACCCGCTTAGCAATGCTTAGAAGCTTTTCTACTGCTTGAAGATATGGATCGATTTCTAGGATACCTGAGCCAATGTGCATGTGTATACCAAAGCGTTCAACTCGGGCTTTTTTTGCAGTTGCATATGCTTTTAAAGCAGCTTCTTCCCAGAGACCGAACTTTGTTTGTGGCCCAGCTGTAATACAGTGGTTATGGTGACCGGCACCAACTTCAGGGTTGACACGTACAGAAATTGTTGGAGGAACTGCAATTTTTAGCAGACGATCGAGTTCACTTTGACTATCAATGTTTATGGTAATACCTGCGTCAGCAAGGAATTTGAGCTCATCATTTCGGACACTTGTACCGGTGAAGAGTATACGATCTGGAGTATAGCCACTGCTTAGACCCATGAAAACTTCACAAGGACTAACAGCGTCAAGATATGCACCCTCAGATTGAAGAACATTTAACACTGTTAAATTCGGATTAGCCTTACAGGCATAATAAATATGTACATCCTTATACTTATCCACTATAGCATTATATAATCGGTTATAGTTTTCACGGATTCGCTTCTCACTTATCACATAAAGAGGAGTATCATATTTTTGTGCTAATTCCTCAACCGAGAAACCATCAAAGTACAGATTACCTTTGCGATCCTCTAAGGGTTCACGAAGTTTACGTTTAACCATCAATTACACCAAACTTAAATTAACATAAAGAAAAATTTTAGGCTAAGCCTTTGGAAACATATAACTCAGCACTTAGAATACCGCCACCTGCAGCACCCCTAATTGTATTGTGACCCAGACACATGTATTTGAAGGTCATAATGGGGTCTTTGCGTATCCTACCAACTACAACACTCATACCACAGCCTGCATCACGATCAAATCTAGGTTGAGGACGACTATTTTCATGCCGCACAACAATCGGATTAACCGGAGCACTTGGCAACTTGAGCTTTTGAGGTTCACCCTGAAATTTGGCGAATACTTCCTCTATTTCCTCTATAGTTGGATCTTGCTCAAGCTTTATAAAGACAGATTCTAAGTGACCATCTTTAACGTTAACACGGTTACAACTTGCACTGAGCTGAAATTCAGCGTTCTGCACAGTATAACCATTGTAGTTACCCAGAATTTTAAGAGCTTCAGCTTCCATTTTTTCTTCTTCACCTGAAATGAACGGAACCACATTATCAATAATGTCTAAAGAGGGAACACCTGGGTAACCTGCACCACTTAGCGCCTGCATCGTAGAGACCATTATTTGCTTTAAGCCAAACTGCATAAGCGGCTTTAGAGTAATCGCAAGCTGGATTGTACTACAGTTAGGATCCGTTGTAATAAAGCCCTTCCAACCACGTTGTTTCTGCTGGATTTTGACCATTTCAGCATGATCAGGGTTAATTTCTGGAATGATCAAAGGAACATCTTTATCCATACGATGAGCACTTGCTTTGCTGAAAACCGGGTATAGCGCACCGAATTGCTCTTCAACCGAACCCGCAAGATCACCCGGAAGAGAAGAAAACACCAAATCCACCTCACCTGCTTGCTCTACTGACGCTACATCAGCATTTACGATTGGCATTTCAGCGATTTCTTTTGGAAGCTCGGTTTCCATGAGCCAAGGACAAGCGTCTTTATATTTTTTGCCTGCTGACCGCTCTGATGCGGCAAGGACTTCTATTTGGAACCATGGGTGACCTTGTAGGAGTTGTATGAACCGTTGTCCAACGGCTCCAGTTGCGCCTAAAACGGCGACTTTACGCTTCAACGACATAACTAATTCTTCCTCTATTGCTGTTCTTTTTGTATATTTTTCTTTGTTGATAAAAAGTTAACGGGTAAAAAAACCAGTTAGGCTAAAAGTTAGGTTAAGCCTAAGACGTCAACCATGCTGTATACTTTAGGCATATTTTGTTTGTTCAACCATTCAGCCGCATAAACTGCACCTTGAGCGAGGGCATCACGAGAAAATGCTGTATGCTCAATTCGCAACATTTCATGAGGACCTGCAACAATTAGATCATGAATACCAGAGATACCGCCTGCACGTAGCGAGGTAATTTCCATTTCATCAGGCTGTCTTACACTCATACCGTCTCGTCCGGTAACAGTCTTTGTGTAACCTCGCGTATTTGAAACAATTTCCCCAAGCTTTTTAGCAGTTCCACTTGGAGCATCTTTTTTGCCTGTATGATGAATTTCGTTTATGCTAAAATCATAATTTTGGGGAAAAGCTTTGAGCACATCTATAAGCTTGAAAAAGATATTAATGCCTACACTATAATTGGGGGAAAACACTACAGGAACTTGGCCATCCATTACCTGGATAATTGCACGATTTTGTTCTGAGGTAAAGCCTGTGGTACCAAGGACTATGCGTTTTTTTTGGCTTACAACTATGGGAATATTTGTCAAGTCTGCTGTGGGAGATGTGAAACTGATGAAGACATCAGCTTCTGAAAGTGCATTGATAAGTTGATCACTGCTCAAAATTTCTGTGTTTTGATCAGATATTGCTAATTCTTGAAGCGTTTTACCTACTGCAGGGCTGTTAGGGGCTTCTATTGCACCAACTGTTTGTATACCCTTAGCATGGGCTTGTTGGATGATTGCGGTGCCCATTCTGCCTGCGGCACCTGCGACACAGAGTTTAAGCATATGTTAATCCCATAAGATATTTTTCGTTGTATAGGCGGTCTTTAAGGTTTACGCCAAAGTAATCAGCAATTGGTTCAAGCACTTGTGGGTTTACCTCGTAGACTTTGCGGGCGTTTGCCAATACGGTTTCGATACCGGCACGGGTCATCTTACCTAATGGTTGTCTGCATGGTCCTGAGGGCATACCTAAGATGTTCATCAGGGTCTTGAAGGGAAGAGGGTTTCTTGCTTTGCATACAACTGGACCATAAGGTGTCTGTTCTTGTGTCTTTACGGTGACAATATTGAAGAGGGGTTGAAGTGCTTGGTGGATTACTGCGGCAGCTTCGGTGTTTCCGTCAAGTATATAGTGAATCATGTCGGCCACTGCGCGGGGTGCAATGTTGGATACTACAGAGATTACTCCCTTTGCTCCAATGTCTGGATTTGTCATCATAGTATAGGTTTTGTCATCATCACCGCTTAGAATTTCAAAGTCCTCTCCACAGAGCTGCCTTGTTAGAATCATGTTGTTTAGATCTCCTGTTGCCTCTTTTACAGATCGTACGTTTGGGTATTGTTGATGTAGTATTGCGAGGTCTTGAGGTAAAAGTTGGGTTCCAGTTCGTCCAGGGATGATGTATGGAATTATTTGCACGTCAGGAAATTGCTTTGCGATGGGTTCAATATACTCTTTGCGGATTTCTATTGAGCTTGGACCGTTGTAGTATGGGTCTACGAGTAGGACAGCATTTATACCTGCGTTCTTAGCGTGTTGGGTTCCTTCAATGGCTTCTTGGGTTGAGTTACTTCCTGTGCCAGCGATTGTAAAGCATCTGTTGCCAGCGTATTCACAGGTTTTTTCGATTACTTTGCTATGTTCTTCCCAATTTAGAGTGGGAGATTCACCTGTTGTGCCTACGGCAAGTAAGCCGTTTACACCCTCTTGGATTTGGAAATCTATAAGGTGGCATAACCCTTCGTAGTCTACTTGTTGTTTTGTGTTCATTGGCGTAATTAAGGCCGTTGTGCAGCCATTGAATGTAAACATTGAAATTTCCTCTTTATAGAAAATATAATAACGTAACTACGTATTTAAATTTTACGAACAACACATTAATTTTTCGTAAAGCGTAACAATATCAAATATAATTAAGAAATAAAACACGCAAAAGTACGTAAACAGCAAACGCACCATCAACCATAAACCTCAAAACAGGGTTCCGTTAACTTCATAGGCGATATCTGTCTGTTAATAACTGTGTTATAAATCAACCATTTTTTTAAAGCTTACATTTTGGCGTTAGTTTTAGGATGACGCAAAATAACCTGTCCGAGTTTATTTTAGAATATGCCTAATTCACTGTTTACATAATTACCCAATCGTTAACATGGAAAACAAAACCCACAAAAAGTTACCAGAACCCAAATTTTTAGATTACCCTGTAAAGTTTAGGATGAATATCCGTTGAGGGTTAACACCAAATGTCTGCTCGTCAGTTATATGCGTAAAGTTACCTGAATCGCAGAGTTGTGCATAATACGGCACGACATCACCATATTCATAAATGAAGACATACTGCACATTATATTGCCTACATTGTTCGATAAATTCAGTAATATCAAAGTTCGGCGTGTAAGCATCCACAGGTAAAAATGGATACTGAAAAACCTCTATATCGCGATCACCTTTTTCCCAAAGGTAGAACTGTACTACGTTCTGGTTAAAAATGTTAAAGGGACACATAACCATGATTGATTTATTAGCCGCCATATTGGTGAATGCATAGTTAGTGGCACCTTTGATGTCTACGGTTATGTGCTGTCTTGAAATAAAACTATACGTGTCATATACACTATAGAACATAGCACCCGCCACCGCAACAACCAGCACCACTGAGGCAGCTTTAACTAAACGCTTTCTACCCACTGAACCCGACTTTTTCTGTACATTCCGCAAAGCACCACCAAGCGTCAATATAGCAGTAGACGCAGAAATTGCCAAGACAGGAAACAGTGGCGTCACATAACGCCATTCCCTATTAGATATAAACGTAAAAAAGACAAAAATAACTGCAAACCAAAGCAGAATAAACTTGTCTTCACGTCGATGTCGCCAAACCATCAAAACTAAACCAGCTAAACCTAAAACGTAAAGAAAAACAGAGATTGGATGAAAATCGCTGTAGGGCCAAACCATCTCTATGAAGTAAAAAAGGGGAACAGGAAAACGAGTGCTATAGACAGAACGTGCAGGATTACCAACTTGAAGAGCATAAAGCCATTGATCAAGAAGTGCGTTCTTATAAACTTGGTAGGCAATCGCCACCCACGGAATCACAACCACCACTGCAGTAGCTATGGTTAATGAAAAATTTTTGAAAGCAAATTTTAACTGTTTTCGCGCCAACAAGAAGATACTCAACAGCATTATCACGCCTGCAATGAGCATCTGATACTTTACCAAAAAACCCAAACCAAGAGCCAAACCACTTAGCACTAACATTCGATCTTGATGAACAGTCAACCAACGATAAAAACAAAGCAAAGATACCATGACAAAAAACATCAGGGCAGTCTCTAACAATGCACAACCAGAAAGCCAAAAGAACCCAGGCATTAACCCCAGCATAACCGCTGAAAGCAAAGCAACTTTACCATCATACATGTAATGAGCTAACTCAAAGACGGCCCAAAGTGAAAGAATAGCAAAAACTACTGAAAACAGCCGACCTGTAAAAAGACTAATGCCAAAGACTTTAAAGGAGATAAATGTTAATGCATCGAAAAGCGGTGGATAGAAGGCATTACCTACAAATTTACCATAGAACCCAAAATAAAGAAGAGATCCACCGTTGAGGTGACTAACTTCATCCCACTGTATAGGCGTCTTTGTAAGGTTAAACAGGAGAATAAGAGTATAAACTAATGCAAACCCTAGAAAGAGAAGACGCCACTTGTTTAAAACTGTCCGCAACCGAGATTCTTCTGCATGGAACAAACCTCTCAACACATCCTTAATCGAGACCATTTTTCCCATTGCTTAATCCCCAGGTGTACAAGACGTTACAGGCAGACATCCTGAGCCACATATGAACAGCATACGCATTTAAAATTTACTGTATTTACCATAAAGGTATAGTAAACAAAAGCAAGAGGAGAAAACGTTACAGGCACCACTAAACACGCGATATACAAATATAAACTATCCACTGAAAAATAATGAAAACAAGATTCTGCTAACTTTAGACATCTAAAACATCACCATGAACTTAACAGAATCATTAATACCCACTTCTCTTTGATGAAAGAAAAATAATTAAACTAAAAAATAAGAAAGGGGTTGGTTGATGCGTACTACGAGCCTATTTTAGGCTTTGCCTTTTTCTTCTTTACCGTAGTATTCGGTCCATTTCAGTTTACGGGCATCTCTGCCGAATTTCAAGCTACTTTTCTTGCATTTGCTTGAATCAAACCACAAAATGGAACCGTCATTTTTAACGTACATCATGCCCGTACCCGCTGGGAAATCGTTGCCGCAAAATGAACATTTTCTTGCTTTTGGCATGACCAATCATTCTCCATCGGTGTTTATCTTGTGATTTTCTTTGCTTCACGTTCTGTTTCACGGAGCATTAAGATATCTTGGGCCCTCACAGGTCCTTTAACATTGCGTGTAATGATTCTGCCTTTGTCTTTGCCTTCCATGATGCGCACTCTGACCTGCGTGATTTCACCGGTAACGCCTGTGCGTCCGATGACCTGTATAACCTCTGCGGGAATCAACACATCCTGCGCTGCAGCGCGTTCTTCTTTAGCACTCATTACTGAGTTCCTCGTCTAACCTGGTCGAGCCGCGTAACTATTTCTTTTATTAAACCTGAAGCTTCTTCTCTAATAATGCACGCTGATGCACATGGAACGTCAATACCTATTGCTTTGCCCAACGCTTCCTTTGTTGGAACAAACACATAAGGAATCTTTCGCTCATCACAAAGCAAAGGCAAATGTGCAATAACTTCTGGAGGATCAACATCCTCCGCTATAACAACAAGTTTTGCTATTGACCGCTCAACAGCTTTTGTGGCCTCGTTAGTTCCTTTCCTAACGGCACCAGATTTTGAAGCAATAGATAGGGCTTCATAGGCTGCATCTACGATTTCTTTTGGAACATCAATTTTTACATAGAATGGTTTTGTCATTTTTCTTGACCTCACCCTTTTAAGGCAAAAGCATATCAACACTTCTCATTAAAGAAGCTTTCTACTAAAAATTATCTATATTTCACCACTATACAAACATAAAAACAAAAGCTTTAAATGCATACTTACATTGAATTGAATGTTTTCTGAGGGAACCAGGTTTGCAAAGAATGGGCAAAGCATTAAGTGTTACACCATCAAGCAGCCTTATCATAAAGATAGAAAGCCTTCCAAAAATTGGCTGTGAGGTCGCTGACGAAAGCTTAACTGTTGTGGGAAAAGTTTTTGACATTATCGGTCCAGTGTCATCACCCTACGCAGTAATTAAACCAAACATAAAAAATCCCGCTACATTACTCAACAAACCATTATACTTGCTTCTCCCAAAAACGCGGGGCAAAAAATAATGACTGTTGAGGATAACAACAGTAAGAGAAAACTAGAAACTAGCCCAACAACAAAAATCGAAGCAACAGAAATACAAGCATGTCCTGAATGCGGTAGCACAAGAATAATGCGTGACTATGAATACGCCGAAGTTGTTTGCATGGACTGCGGTTTTGTTGTCCAACAAAAAATTACATACAGAGGACCAGAATGGAGAGCCTTTGACGATGGACAAAGAGCAAAACGCATGAGAGTCGGCGCACCGCTAACCTACACCATTCACGACAAAGGATTATCAACAGTTATTGACTGGCATGACAAAGACGTTTATGGCAAAAGTCTCTCAGTTGGCCAAAAATCCCAAGTGTACCGTTTACGCAAATGGCAAAGACGTATAAGAGTTTCAGACTCAACAGAACGCAATCTAGCCGTTGCATTATCAGAAATCATCAAAATTTCCAACATCTTAAACCTACCAAAAAACATTCTAGAAACAGCATCAGTTATTTACCGAAAAGCAGTAAAAGAACGCCTAATAAGCGGACGCTCAATCCGAAGCGTAACATCAGCTGCACTCTATTTAGCATGCAGACAATGCGGATTACCAAGATCCATTGATGAAATCGCAAAAGCCTCAACCGTAAGCAAAAAAGAAATAGGAAGAAGTTATCGCTTCCTAATAAAAGAACTCAACTACACAATACCGCCACTTCGACCAAGCCAATACATAACCAAATTCTCTAACCAACTAACAATACAAGGAAAAGTAGAAGAAGTCGCCCATAAAATCATCCTAGCAGCAAAAGACGGCAAACTCACCTCCGGACGCGGACCAGCAGGCATCGCAGCAGCAGCAAGTTACGCTGCATCAGTACTAACAGGCGAACGCAAAACTCAAAAAGAAATCGCAGAAATTGCACACGTCACTGAAGTAACTATCAGAAACCGCTATAAAGAACTTACAAAAAAACTAATGATCGAAATAAGCATCTAACACTCCACTGTTTATTCTCAACCCTTTAAAGAACTTGTTAATTTTTGCACACTCACTTAAAAAATAAGATTCACACGAATTAAACATAGCATATTATGAACTAAAACGTCAAACACACTTCTTTAAATTGGAAACAAACGTAAAACTCATGAGTGGATAAGCTTTAAAGACGTCAGTAATCTGCGTGGAGAAATTCAAACCCTTAAAAATATTTGGATTATCAAAAATGGTAATAGGTATTTTTTTAAGCGTGATTTTTCCATATTTAGCATATGCCCTATAAATTTACTTTCGATTTATCTAATGTACCGAGATTTTTCTTCACCGAACTTGCAACGGTGAGTTACCAAAAGGGCATGCATACAGCTGTCTTAAAAACCTCCATGGATATAATAAAAAAATTCAAAATCGAAGAAGCAACAGGTCTAAACATTAACGATGCAGTAATTTTACTTCACGACCTAATGGACATGCAAGCAGAAAACATGATTGAACGCAAAAAATTTTTAGAAAGCAAAAAAAGAGCACTTTTACTTCCACACTGTTCAAGAAAATACTTAGATAACCGTTGCAAAGCAGTTTTCGACATAAACATCCCAAGCTATATTTGCTCACACTGCTCTGAAGACTGCCTTGTCAGTCAAGCAGATAAAATAGCCAAAGAAAAAAACTACGACGTATTTGTTTTACCAGGTGGCAGCTGTATCTCCAAAATTTTGAACAGTGCAAGCTATGAAGGAGTTGTAGGTGTGGCATGCGGTGAAGAAGTTAAAATGCTACGCCCACTGTTAAACAATATGAAGATGGCAGGACAAGCCATACCATTGATAAAAAATGGCTGTGCAAACACTGTTTTTAATATAGAAACACTTGTAAAAGTACTTTAAACATTAATCAACAACTAACTCCAATTTCTAAAAAAATAGCACAACTTTAAGCAAAAAATAATTTAAAAATCATTGAATCGTAAAATTTTAAGAAAATAAAGTAAAACAAATAAATGATGATTACTTTACTATTTCGCGTTTCTTCCAGCGCAAATTCTTACATTTACACTTACGACATTTTAGCGCTGTTTCTGCATTTCGCGCACCGCAGTCGCGACAGATTTTCATGTACAACCTGTGCTTTTGAGCAATTGTTTTCTTAACTGGATCTAATATCGGCATGTGATGTTATCCTTCTATTTCCCTCTTTGATGGTTAACTGTCAAATATACCTTTTGTCTAAACTTTACAATTTATTTGATTACTTCAATCGTCACATAGGAACGAGTGTCTTCTATACCATCAATATTGTAAAGTTTTTTAAGCACATCATCAAGATTTTCACGCTCAACCATAATTAAAGCATCAACCTCACCTGCAATACGAAAAGCCCTAGAAATTGCCAACTGACGAATCTGTTCATACACACGAATACGCTTTATCGGTGAAATTTTTAACAAAATAAAAGCAGGCGTGGAAGATACTCCCAAAGCATCAAGACCCTTATCGGTGACATCAATAAATCCTCGCCCAGTTCTGATGTAACCACGAATTTTTAATTTGCGCAAATGAACATTTAGAGCTTGGCGACTTATACCTAATTGACTTGACAACTCATCCTGTTTAACACGAAGTGTATAGGTACTAGTTGATCGGCCCTTTTCATACAGAGTCTTAAGAAGCTGTATTGAACGTTTAGTTAATGGTTCCAAAGTTTTCCCTTTTATCATCTTTTATTAAATTAAACCGTACATTAGCATCATCAGTGCTTCCTTAAGAATATGACTATAATAAAACGAAAAAATTACAAAAAATATAACGTTTAAACAAAAATAAAAGACAAAAAAGTTCAATTATAAATTTAAATATTTATGGAGTTAATCTTACCCTATCACGAGGGTACAAGGTTACCTCGCGAATATTTTTTCGACCTGAGAGAATCATCGTTAAACGCTCGAGTCCAATAGCCCAACCAGCATGAGGAGGCATACCCCAATCGAATGCTTGGAGATGGAACTTAAAAGATTCAGGATTCAAATCTTTTTCTTGCATCCTGCTAATAAGTTGATCTTTACGTTCGATTCTTGTTCCGCCAGAAACAAGCTCTATATAACGCCACATAAGGTCAAAGCCTTCACAAACTTCGGGTTTGTCTTTTCTGGGTTTAATGTAGAAAGTTTTAGCCTTCGATGGCCAATCAGTTACAAAGTAGAAGAACGGATAGAGTTTGCCTAATTCGCGGAATGCTTCAGTTGAAATGTCTTCGCCCCAAGGGATTTCTACACCGCGCTCTTTTAGGCTCTCGAGGACTTCAGTATAAGTTAAACGTTTGAATGGAAGTTCTGGAACTTCAAATTTGTACTTAAGTATGTGTAGCTCATTGACGCATTTCTCTTTAACAGTTACAAAGACATGGTGAATAACTTGCTCTAAAAGCGCCATCACGTCATCTGCGTCGGCAAATGCTTGTTCAATGTCTACGCTTGTGAATTCACTTAGGTGCCGTCGTGTATGGGATTCTTCTGCTCGGAAAAATGGTCCCACTTCAAAGACTTTTTCCAAGCTCATGGTTAATTGTTCCTTATAGAGTTGTGGACTCTGTGCAAGGTAAGCAATTTGGTCGAAGTATTTTACGCTGAAAAGTTCTGCGCCGCCTTCAGTTGCAGAGGCTATAATTCTTGGAGTATGAACTTCAAGGTAGCCTTTCTCAAAAAGGAAACTGCGTATTACTTGTAGTGCGGTATGCTGGATTTTAAAAATTGCAAGTGTAGTTTCAGTTGTTAAGTCAAGGGCTCTTGCGTCGAGGCGAGTTTCAATGTTTGCAGGTGTTTTGCCGGTGACGTCTATTGGCAACTGTTCGTTTGCAATGTTTAAAACTTTGATTTCTGTTGGAATGATTTCTATGCCGCGGTGGGTCATGTTTGTTTTTTTAACTGTGCCTTTTATGGCTATACTGAAACGTTTCTGTAAAAGGTCAGATTTTTGCAGTACCTCTGGGGATATACGTTTTTTTGGTATGGTTATTTGAATGGTTCCGGTGCTGTCTTGCATGATTATAAATCGGATGCCGCCAAGGTCACGTACTTCTTGAACCCATCCAAACAGGATGATTTCTTGTGTGTCTAAATCTGGAGAAACTTTGTTAATGTTGTGTGTTTTTACCCAGTCTCCAATGAAGTCCATGTCCATGGCTACTTCAACCGTTAATCTGCAAATTCAACGCGTATAGACATTTTTCTTACACTTTGAGCGATGCCTTTAAGTGTAGTTAGATCAAACGGCAATTGTTGTCCACGTTTACGTTTTAAGATGACGCGAGTTTCAGTTGTTCCATCAGGTAGCCAGATAGTGTTGATTGTAAAAATGCTGAAGGGTACAAAGAGATCTTCAAGGAATTTGCGGTCGTCAACACCATATTCAAGTATTCGCACATTCTTACCTGTTTCATCGCTTAAGGCTTTGATAATTTTACCGCCATAACCTAGTAAACGTGGCACATCACCATGGCCAACGAGAATTGCCAAGGTCCTTTCTACTTCAACAGCTTTATAGAAACAGACACTCTGAAGTGTAGGATATTTATCCTCCATGCTGAGTAAAAGTTTGGCGATTCTAAGATCTAAATCACTTATTTCTCCAGCTTTTACTTTAGCTGAACATTTTTGGCATAGCATGCCACTCTTTAGGCAGAAACTGCATAGTTCGGTTTTCATGATTGAATCGCCTCATTTTACGGTAAATAGGAGCAACGACCAAAGTCATTTAAGCGCTCAGCGGTGAAGAGTTATCTCGATTGTGCTTACATTGCTAAGTTGAGCTTCTTCGTCTTGCGGTTGAACTTGATCGGTTCCAATTGCAATTGCTTTAACCTTTACACTTGGAAGGAATTTACGCCTTACAACTTCAACTACATCAATAGCTCTACTGATTGCTTTCCCTCGCGCTTTAATATTAACTTCTTCAGCTCCGCCATGAAAGAAGGTTATGCAAGCAAGTACATAGTTCATTACTGGTTTTTTACCGATCAACACTGCATTTGCTTCTGACATAGCTTTACTCCTAAATTAACATTTCAAGATGCGGTTTAAGTAGCTTTTTCTCCAAACATAAATACATTATGGTACAAGATGATTTTTCTAGCCTAAAAAATCAAGACACATCACACAACAACTAAAAATCAAACAAGCCATGAATCATACAACTACAAATCAAACCATCCACTGAACCATTTTCTATAAAGCTAAAAAATTTTCATCATTACAAACCATCCCAACTTTGCATAGAATAACATAGAAGCAAGCTGACCAGAGCCTTTGTTAACATAAATCTTGAATTTAGGATAAGTCTTTATCAAGTTTAATACACTACAATCTTATAGGAAGAATAAAAATGAACGCTCAACCAGACTGGTTTAAAATCTTAACCGACTGCAAAAACAATGTTGAAAAAGCAATAAAGCCACACCTAAAAACCTTAAATGAACCATACCCTGATCTTGGAAAAGGCGCAGGAGGAGACATAATGAAACCAGTGGATTTAGCCGCAGAAAAAGCCATCGTTGACACACTACAAAACTATGACATTTCATTTTCACTAATTAGTGAAGAGTCAGGATTTGAAAAATATGGCAACACTCCAGAAGAATACTACATCACAATTGACCCAATCGACGGCACAACCAATCTACTACGTGGACTACCATTTTATGCTTCATCAATTGCCGTTTCAAAAAAACCAGTCATAACAGAAGTTTACGCAGCCTTAGTCACTGACTTGTATCATGACATAACTTACATAGCACAAAAAGACAAAGGAGCATTCCGTGACGGCGAAAAAATCAAAACCTCACAGGTAATCTCGCTTCAAGAAGCCGTACTTGGAATGGATCTTAACACTTACAAAGTTGCAGAAGTTGCACCTAAACTAACCGATTTAATCCAACAAACCAAACACATCAGACATTACGGTGCCAACGCTTTAGAATTGTGCTATGTCGCCAACGGATTAACTGACGCATTTGTGGACATACGAGGAAAACTACGCACCACCGACGTCGCAGCAGGCTTTTTGATAATTAAAGAAGCAGGCGGCGTAGTAACAGGCATAGACAACCAGCCAATCAATGTTAAATTAGACCCCAAACAAACCCTAAAGTTTGTAGCATCCAGCAACACCAAAATCCACCAAACAATCCTTGAATTAGTCAAACCCTAATCTAAAACTCTTCTTTTCCACCCCCATAATTTTAATAAAACCGCAAAAAAGTTGCTGATTACCCAAATTTAATGATTTTTGGCAGCAAACCAGCCTATGGAACAAACCAAAAAAGAAAACAGTAAAGGGTTGATTGATTCAGTTTTGCGTTTGACATTGCAAACATAATACGTTCAGAGAATTACTTGCATAACGAACATATCTTGACATGCTTAGCAGTTAAAACCGTTTAACACTGAAAATGTTGCATAAAATTTATTGGAACCGAAAACTCCAATATAAGTTGTGAGTCAGTCTTGTCTTCAGAAAATAACGATGACCTCCCTGAATGGTTCAAAAAACACCGGGCACAATCCAAAAACCCATTCTTTGGCGACATAGATAACATGTTCCACGAAATAGAGAAAATGATGGAAAATGAATTCAAAAACTTTCAAGAAAAAATCCCCAAAGAATACATCAAAGAACGCAAACTACCAGACGGCAGCACCGCTAAAGAACTTGGGCCATTCGTGTACGGCTACAGCATGAAAATTGGACCAGACGGCAAACCAGACATCCAAGAATTTGGAAACCTCAAAAAAAGCCTCAAAGGCCCCGAAATAAAAGAAGAACGTGAACCCCTTGTCGACGTAGTAGATAACGCTGATGAAATTCGAGTTGTTGTCGAACTACCAGGCGTCGAAAAAACTGACATAAAACTACACGGAACTGATGATTCTTTAACTATTTCTGTTGACACCACACAGTACAGATACTATAAAGAAATCGAACTACCCGTTAAAACCCGTATCAAAGAGGCAAAATCAACCTACAAGAACGGTGTTTTAGAAGTGGTCATTCCCAAACTTGAACCATCAAACAACCCTAAAGGCGAACCAATTAATATAAGCTAAACTAAAAGCCTAAATCCTTCATCTTTTCTAGATAAACACGTGTAAACTGTTGACTGACAACTCTGAAATAGAAACCTTAAATGCTATTTGCAAGCAAGCTAAAGTAGCAGGCAAACTATCAGGCGAAAACATTAATGAACTCTACGAACTTTTTGGACAACGTTTCACTAAAGCATTAGATACACTTAAGGACAACAGAGTTAAAAAGTATATTTTTAAGCCCAGTATGCGCATAGTTTGGATTGTTGTAGGTCGTGAACGAGACTATTTAATTATGCCTGAAGCAGAATACTGCACCTGTGATGATTTTTATTTTAGAGTTTTAGACAAGAAGGTTCACATGTGTTATCATCTTTTTGCTCAAAAAATCGCACAGAACTTAGGGTGGTTTGAAACCATTAATGCTAACGATGAAAACTATAACATGCTCATGAATGAGTGGAAAAAAGCTACACCTTAAATATTTAGATGCTACAAGAGTAGGTAAACACAAGGAGAATCTCAATGGATTTAAGTGCATATTTCACAATATTGCAGTATATCTTAATGGGCGCAACCGCAGTTGTTATACTGTTAATCTTCCTTTACGTTTATCATAGTAAAGATGATGAAGAGAACAAAGAAAAAGAGTAAAACTTTTTTTAACCTATTACTCTTCGTGCTCTTCTATAAAAGATAAAGAATAAAGAGAGTATTGCAACAGCAATCACTATACTAGTTAGTATCAACCAATCTGAGTTAGGTCCCGCTCCAAACCCGATAGGAATTGGACCAATGAAAACAACGCCGCCTACACTGCTAGAACCGCCACTATTCATAATAGTAGTAGCCATCAACACGATTACACCAATAAAAACCAATATAAAACCCAACATTAACAAACCAAACAATCGACTAGAAGAAACATGGACATCACCCCATTGGTCATCAGGTTGATTTTGATTTTCAAACACAGCAATTACCTTAACATCAAATAATACCATACCACAAACGCAACTGTTAAAGCTAAAGCAAACACAAGTACAGTTTTCACTGATTTTTTGTCGGTTCCAAAAATTATCGGTATTGGCCCAATCATAATTACACCTGCACCACGCACTCTACCACACCCTTCACCCCCTACATCACACGACTTACCCACTAAAACTAAAATGGACACTACCACAAGTAAAATGCCAAATGCAATTAGAAGAAATGCAACAGTGTACAACACAGAGGAATCCATGCTTAATCAAAGATATTTGATTTTTAGGTTTTAATAAACTTTCAAAACACGCTTTTTGGACGTAAACTATAAACAAGCAAAGCACCTATTTCATGTATAGTGTATGATAATCCAAGAAATTATTGCAGCAATACTTGCCAGACATCCAGAACTGTCCGAACAGCAAATCCAAGAAATACTTATCCAAGAAAAAGAGCGTTCAGGTGGTTTACTAGGTGACGAAACACTCTTGCGGCTGATAGCAGCAAGACAGGGTGTTGAAGTTACCAAACAGATGGAATTCAGTGGGACTTTGTCGTCAGGACGTCTATTTTCAGGTTTGAACGATGTTTCAGTTGAAGGTAAAATAGTCGCTGTTTTTCCAGCACGCAGTTTTAACGGTGGTGAAAAAAGCGGCAAATTCGCTAACCTGATGATTATTGATGAGGACAGTATCTTACGCATTGTTTTATGGAATGATAAAGCAGAAATTGTTGAGAACGGCGAACTGCAAACTGGACAAATTGTTAGGCTTCTACATGGTTACACAAAAAATGATCGGTATGGTAAAGTTGAACTGCATTTGGGGGGTAAAAGCAGAATTGAAATTAACGAAAATCCTCAAATTAGTTACCCTGGCGTAGAAAAGTTTGCCTCAAAAATAGGCGAAATTACTAACACTTTTAACAATGTGCATTTAGTGGGCATGGTTAAAGAAGTACTTGGTTCAAAAACGTTCACTAAAGGTGACGGCACAGAAGGCAAACTTATGCGTTTCACCTTTGTAGACGATTCAGCAGAAATCACAGTTGTCGCTTGGAATGGCAAAGTTGATGCACTTGAACGACAACTCAAACCTAAAGCTTGTCTGTACCTGATTAACGGTAAAGTTAAAGAAAAAGAAAGCGGCGGTTTTGAAGTTCACGTTGACTCAACAAGCTTTGTGCAGGTTCAACCAGTTACGCTTCAGATGATTAAACTGGCAGATTTAAAAGAAGGCGACGTTGTTAACGTGGAAGGCGATGTTTCAAACATTGACCCCGTAAAAGAAGTAACCACGGGTAAAGGTGAACAAATTAAACTGCTCACTTTTGAGTTAGAAGACGAAACGGGTTCAGTGCGGGTTTCAGCATGGCGCAACCAAGTTGAGCAACTCAGCAATTTGAAGCTGGGTGATGAGGTTACTATAGAAAATGGGTTTGTTAAGAAAGGGTATGGAAATAAATTGGAGATATCCACCCGTAGTGGAACCCAATTTATAGTTAAAACTATTTGATTTTTTCGACGATAGCATCTGCCATGTCGCTTGTTGTTGCGCTTCCACCTAAGTCGGCGGTTCGAATTTTTCCTTCAACAAGCACTGCAACGACTGCAGCTTCAATCTTTTTGAATGCTTCTTTCTCGCCGAGATAGTCAAGCATCATTGCACCTGCAAGTATGGTTGCAATTGGGTTTACACGATTCATACCAGTATATTTTGGTGCACTACCGTGTACTGGCTCAAACATGCCATAAGTTTCACCGATATTTGCACCTGCTGCAAGACCAAGACTACCAGTTACTTGCGCTGCTTCGTCACTAAGAATGTCACCAAACAGGTTTGTGGTGACCATAACATCATAAGTGGCAGGCTGCTTGATTAATTGCATAGTTGCGGCATCAATGTGTAGGTCATCAACTGTGACCTCAGGATACCGTTTTTGAACTTCTTTTACTGCATCTTTGAATATGCCGTCAGTTATGCGTAGAATGTTACCTTTGTGTATGTATGTTAAGTGTTTTTTGCGTTGCATTGCCAGCTTAAAAGCGTATTCAGCAACTCTGATTGATGCTTCAGTAGTAATGATTCGAAAAGCAACACTTACTCCGGGGGCGATAAGTGCTTCTTGACCTGAATAGAGACCTTCAGTATTTTCTCTGACCACAACTAGGTCGATGTCGGGTTTTAGTGATTCTATGCTTGGGAAGCTTTTGCATGGACGAACATTAGCATATAAATTGAACATTCGACGTAGGGTAACTGCAACACTGACTGGCGCACCAGGTTCCTCGGGGGTAGTCATTGGACCTTTAAGGCATGCATCAGTTTTTTTAATCATCTCAACTGTTTCTTTAGGAAGGTTTGTTCCGTGTTCTGGAATACAGTGAGCACCTGCTTCACCATAAATGTAGTTAAGTTTAAAGTTTGAAGTTTTTTGGACTTCATCAAGAACCTTTATGGTTGCTTCTGTTACTTCAGGCCCAATTCCGTCGCCTTTAAGGACCGCAATATTGTAAGTTTTAACCATTCTATTTCTACCAAGGTTAATTGTTAATGTTTTCATTTATCAGCATATCGTTTAGACATTTGACTTCTAACGGGCAAAATAAACAATACCTGCACATACAGCAAAAGAAAAGTCATGGTTGGAACCACAGGTGACCAACTAACTATAGATATGTCTTTGAATAGCAGGTATAGCAGTAGTAAATTGAGAAGAATAGATTCATTGCAAAACTATTATGCCGGTTAGTTTCGCCAAGAAGTCTAGACAAACAGTATACTAATACTTCACGTCTAATGTATTCGAATTGAATCTGGTAACCACAGTGGGAAAAAGTAACATGGTTAAGTGGAATTGGGTGCAAAACAACCCAAACTAAGAATAGTTTCAAGGTTCAATCTTTATTATCTGTGGAATTTCACCAGCTGTACCCACTTTACCCTGATATAGAACAAACACACCCAACACACCCGGAATACTTAAACCCCGCTTAAGCCCAGCTGCAATGCCTGCATCAACATTTCCCTTTACCACGTTACCAACCGCTGTAGCAGCGGCATCTGCCAAACCAGCATCCCTACAAAAAACCGTTGCAGCCTCAGCATCACCGAAGCTAAAAGCGTGGCTAAATCTGCCTGAACTTGTTGCCACCCCAATTGGGAACTTGTTGAGCCTAAAGCCGAAGCGTTTCGACAACGGCTCATTACCCGCGGCTAAAGCCACATCAATTGGCCTATCAGAAACCGCAGAGACTTCTCCGCCATCCTCCACAACTGCAACTTTACAACCAACCTTTTGCATGTCAACCACGGCTAAATCAGCTATGACACCGGCAACTGCCGCCATTGGCCCAACATCTGCTTTCTGCGCCGCCAACGCCATTAATTTAGCAACCAAAGGCTCAGTAGGCACTGAGATTGGATTAAAAGTATAGAAAAAAATTTGATGCACCCGCATGTAGCTTTCAAGATCTTGGTAGTTACGTGTGATTGACTCTTTAGCAGCGGCTATACCTTGCGGGATATCACTGATTATGTGGCAAACACTATCCTTGTATGTGTAATCTTCTTTGAAGAGATTATTTGGCAACTTATTTTTCCCGATACCCACTACTACTGCTACGCATATGTTCAGCGTTAGAATACCTAACCGAGTTTATTGCCCTAGCTGGGCAAGCATCCACACATATGTTACAGACACTTCCGACACATTTCTCCTTGTTAAACTGGATTGACAAATCCTTTGTTACACTAATTGCCTCCACAGGACACAAAGCAACACAGGAACCACAGTTAAAACAGCGGTCGCTGTCTATCTCAATAAGTTTAGGCACTGTTACGGTTGCACCTTTCTGGCGAAAGGCCGACACGATTTTATCAACCTCTTCATCTGGAACTTCAAGAACAATCTCTCCACCCTTTGAGTTAATGTGTGCCGCCAAAATTGCAACCAACACTTTGTTTTCCAAGATAACCTCTGAAACAACAGGCTCAGAAACTAGGTTTTCATTTAGTCGTATAAGAATACGTGCCATAATTTTACCGTCCTAACAGTTTAGAAACATCTTCAGAGGTTACTATACCTAAGACTTTACGATCAGAATCAACCACAGGCAGAGCTGAAATATTATGTTGCGCCATACGTTTTGAAGCGCTTTCCAATGGTTCGTCAGGTTTAGCAGTTATAACTCTACGGGTCTCAATATCAGCAAGCGCTTTTTTGCCTTCAGCCATTGCACGAGTAATATCCCATGAAGTAACTATACCTAAGAGTTTACCGCTGGAATCAATGACAACAATGTGATTTACAGATTTTGTAACTATACGTTCAGCGATAGCTCGAATTTCCTCATTTTCCATACAGGTAACAACTGGATGCATAACGTTGGAGACAAACGGAATTTCTTGTGTTTGGCGCATCGGCTTAACAAC
Source organism: Candidatus Bathycorpusculum sp. (assembly GCA_009778385.1). GTDB lineage: Archaea > Thermoproteota > Bathyarchaeia > Bathyarchaeales > Bathycorpusculaceae > Bathycorpusculum. Next base: position 154,502 of record WRJX01000104.1, read on the forward strand.
AGTGTCAAGTGGAAGCCGCTCTATGGGTGCTGTTAAGGTAAATTCACGTTCATCAATCCAATCCTTGAGGGTTTGAGCAACTTTTTTTGCCATTTTCAGACTGGAAAGCGAACTAACACGAACCCGTTTACCATTAACCGTTATTGCACCGGATTTAAGTTCAGCATATGAAACTTTACGCAGGTTAGGTCTATCCCGACGCATAACGCTATAGTCAATTACGTCAGTAAAAATTTCGGTATCACGTATTGCAGTTTTTCGAACTAACCCCTCGTTGAGAATTGGTATAGGTATGCCTAAACCAACATACATCGATGTACCATAACGAGTGAATGCTGCACCCTGTAAGAATTCGGGACTCATTTTTTTGGCGTCCCCTTTAACCATTAATGTACCGTTGAGATTCTTTGGGCTATGCTGTGTGCCTTCACCAATGATGTAACCTTGACCGCCACCCAAGAAAATTTTTGTGCCAAATCCTATGGTCTCATAGTCAGGATCATTCATAAGCGGGTTAAGTTCGCCAGCACCGGAAAAAGTGGCGTTACGCATACGTGGCAGAAGCTTATTCATGTAAGTATAAATTGTTTCATCACTACCATTGATTGCACAGTTATAGCGTTGGTAACAATTACGGAAGTTAAGCAGATAAAACTGGTTAAGATCATCTTTGGTTATAGTAGTTTTAACTGCCGCTCTAGGATAACAATCAGTGCCATATGCTGTTGCACGCAGTTCAACTTCGTTACCAGCAACCAACTCTTGAATCACATGTCCGCCTCCATATTCAAAAGGCTTTTTTTCACAAGAATTTGTCGCGCCAATAAACAAATCAACTGCAGCACCAGGATGGCAGACTTCCACGTCATTAAGCCATGCACGCTGGATTTTGATGGGTGGATCAGAATGACCAAGATTAATGAGGGCCCCTGAGGAGCACATTGCCCCAAAAGTACCAGTTGTTACAACGTCTACTTCTTTGAAGGCAACCTCTACACCACTGCTTTCTACAAGCTTTTTCATTTCTTCAGCAGTTAGGACCTGAGCGTCGCCTTTGATGATTTTCTGGTTAATTTCCTCAATTGTCCGAGTTTTCTGATCTTGTTTAGACAAGTATCCTTACCTTGATATCAATCGAAAAGTAACCCAAACAATATAATATTTACGCAAAAAATAGCTCATAAAAAGGTTAAGCAAAAGAGGGAAGTTGGTGATTTACCATTGTTTCCAAGGGATTTCGTCCATGTATTCGTTGAGACTGCGGATGGATTGCCCGTTCTGGTTGTTTTTCTTTAGTACGTCTACGAGGGCTTCTGCGAGCTGCAGGTTGGTGATGACTGGCACGTTGAATTCTACCGCTTGTCGTCGAATGATATAGCCATCGGTTAGGATGTCTGAGTAACTTGTTTGACGATTAGCAACTGGCACGTTAATAACTAGGTCGATTTTTCGTTCTTGCAAGTAGTCGAGAATGTTGGGGTTAACTTGGGCGTCTTTAACTTTGTAGAGGACTGTGGTGTTTATGCCTGAATCGATTAAAACGTTGGCTGTGTGTGCTGTGGCGTAGATGCGGAAGTTCATTTCTTGGAAGGCTTTAGCGATTGGGATGACCCGTTTTTTGTGTTCTTGGTCGCCGCCGACACTGATGAGGATTGCACCATCTTTGGGTGGAATATTGACTTCTGCGGCTTGTAATGCTTTACTAAATGCGTCGGAAAAGTTTTCGCCTATACATGCAACTTCGCCTGTGCTAAGCATTTCTACACCCAAGACTGGATCAGCTCCACTAAGGCGCATAAAGCTGAACTGGGGAACTTTAACACCTACGTGTGGAACAACTGCCATGGGGGATAGCTGTACATTGATTTTTTTGCCCAACATTGCAAGGGTTGCTTGTTCAATCAAGTTTACACCGCGAGTTTTGCTGACAAACGGCATTGATCGTGAAGCTCGTAAGTTGCACTCAATAACATTTACAACATCGTTTTTTACTAGGTACTGGATGTTGTAGGGACCACGGATTTTGAGCGCTTTTACAATGCGTTGTGTACAGTCTTCGATGTCTTTTTGAACCTCAACCTTTAACGCTTGTGGTGGAATGGTCATGGTTGCATCTCCACTGTGGACACCCGCATTTTCTACGTGTTCCATGATTGCACCGATTAGCACATTGTCGCCGTCACTAACTCCATCAACTTCGACTTCTTTGGCACCAGTTATGAATTTGCTGATGACTACTGGGTGATCATGTGAAACTTTGGCTGCGAGATTTAGAAAGTTTTCAAGTGATACTTCGTTATAGGCTACACGCATGGCGCTACCAGAGAGGACGTAGCTAGGGCGAACTATAACGGGGTAACCGATTTTTTCTGCAGAACGCTTAGCATCTGCGATGGATACGAGTTTGCTCCAAGGTGGCTGGCTAATGCCCAGTTGGTCGAGGAGGGCACTAAATTTGCTGCGGTCTTCGGCTAAATCGACATCATGTGCTGATGTGCCTAGAATTTTAGCGCCTGAGTCTGTTAGTTTCATGGATAAATTATTTGGGATTTGTCCACCGACGCTTGTGATTACGCCAATGGGGTTTTCCTTCTCATAAATATCCATGATTCGTTCGTTGGTTAGTTCTTCAAAGTATAGTTTATCAGATACGTCGTAGTCGGTGCTGACGGTTTCTGGGTTATAGTTTATCATGATGGCTTCTTTTATGCCGTTTTTCTTTAATGCCCAAACGGTGTTTACGCCACACCAGTCGAATTCAACACTTGAGCCAATACGGAAAACGCCTGCGCCAAGCACGAGGACTTTGCTTGTGGTGATGGAGAGTTCTATGTCGTCTTCGTCTCCGCCGTAGGTCATGTAGAGATAGTTAGTTTTGGCGGGGTATTCAGCGGCTAAAGTGTCGATTTGTTTTACTGATGGGATGATTTTGGCGTTTTTACGGAATTTGCGAATAGTTGCTTCGTCAGTGTTTTGACAAACGGCAATTTGTTCGTCTGAGAAGCCGATGCGTTTAGCTTCTCGTATAATTTCAATAGCTGCGGATTCACCAAGGTTTAGGTTGCGTAGTTTATCTTCCATGTTAAGGATGTTTTTGATTTTGTTTAGGAAGAACTGGTCGATGCCGCTTAGGCGATAAATTTCAGGTACGCTTAAGCCCATGCGAAGGGCTTTGCTAATTTTATAGAGGCGTTCATCAGTTGGGTTTGCTAGTTCGTCACGGATGTGTTCTTCTGATTCAGGTTCAGAGTCTTCAGGGTTGCAGACTAGGCCAATTTTGCCGATGTCGAGCATTCGCACAGCTTTTTGTAATGCTTCTTCAAAGCAGCGACCGATTGCCATGACTTCGCCTACACTACGCATTTGGGGTCCAACATGGCGATCGACGTTTTTGAATTTCTGAAGGTCCCATCGTGGAATTTTAATAGTGAGGTAGTCAAGGGCTGGTTCAAAGCAAGCGGTTGTTACTTCAGTAACTTTGTTAATTAATTCCGGTAACAGGTATCCAAGAGCTAGTTTAGTGGCAATGTAAGCGAGAGGGTAACCTGTGACTTTGCTGGCAAGTGCACTACTTCTTGACATTCTTGAGTTTACTTCGATGACACGGCATTCTTCTGACTTTGTGTTCAGTGCCCATTGTATGTTGCATTCACCGATTATGCCTAAGTGTCGAATTGCATTTATGGAGATTTGACGGATTTTGTGGTATTCACGATTAGTCATCGTTTGTGAGGGAGCAACAACAATACTATCACCGGTATGAACACCCATGGGGTCAAAGTTTTCCATATTGCAGATGGCTAGACAGTTGTCTGCGTAGTCCCGCATAACCTCATACTCGATTTCTTTCCAGTGACCAACATATTCCTCAATTAACACTTGACCGATACGGCTCTGCGCGATGCCTCTTGTAACGATTTCTTTGAGTTCAGTAACGTTGTGGGCGACACCGCTACCTTTACCACCTAAAGTGTAAGCTACGCGGACAATGACTGGGTAACCGATTTCTTCTGCAATTTCCATGGCGGCGTTTAAGCTTGTTGCAGATTTGCTTTTTAGGGGTGGAACGTCAGCTTTAAGCATTGATTGACGAAAACGTTCTCGGTCTCCGGTATCCTCAATTGCAGAGATGGGTGTACCGAGAACTTTAACGTTGTACTTGTCAAGAATACCGGTTTTGGCAAGTTCAATACCGCAGTTAAGTGCGGTTTGACCACCGAACCCTAGTAAAATGCCGTCGGGGCGTTCTTTTGCTATGACTTTTTCTACAAATTCAGGGGTAACCGGTAGAAGGTACACTTTGCCTGAAAGTCTAGGGTCGGTTTGGATTGTTGCAATGTTTGGGTTAATGAGAACGGTCTCTATACCTTCCTCATGTAGGGCTTTTAGGCATTGGCTTCCACTGTAATCGAATTCGGCGGCTTCACCAATTTTAATTGCGCCGCTTCCAAGAACAAGAACTTTATGTATCCAATCGAATTTTGGCATTTATTTTGCCTCCAAAGTTTTTTTGAATTTATCAAATAGTATTTCAGTGTCACATGGTCCAGGTGAGGCCTCAGGATGCCATTGAATAGCAAAGACGGGTTTAGTTTTGTGCCTTATGCCTTCAACGGTTTTGTCGTTAGGGTTTACATACCAAGGTTCAAATGGTGTCTGCTTTAGGGTTTCCATGTTTATTGCGTAACCGTGATTTTGGATAGTAATGTAACAACGTGAACTATTCAAGTCAAGAGCAGGCTGATTTTGGGACCTGTGTCCAAATTTGAGTTTGTAAGTATCTGCACCCAATGCTAAAGCCAATATTTGAGCACCTAAACAGATACCCATCATCGGAATTTTTTCCGTTAATTCGCGAACAGTTTCGATTGTTTTTGCGTTTTGTTTGGGGTCTCCTGGTCCGTTGCTAACAAGGACACCGTCAGGGTGATAAGCGAGAATTTCAGGAGCTGAGGTGTCGTATGGTACACGAATAACGTTTATTCCACGGCTAAGCAGGTTACGGATAATGCTGAATTTGGTTCCACAGTCAATTAGTACAACGGTTAGTTTGCCATCAATATTGTACTTGCAGGTCGTTTTAACTGAAACTTCCTTGACTAGATTAGTCTGTTGGTGGTCAGCGATGTTGGGACGATTTTTCAGAAGGTTTTCGAGGTTGGGTTCTTCGTTTGTGTCAAAAACTTGTAGTATGCCAAACATAACACCGTTGGATCGTAGTTTTTTAGTTAATCGTCTTGTGTCTATGCCGTAGATTCCGGGGACGCCTTCGTCGGATAACCATTTATCTAGGGTGCGTGTGGATGCCCAATGGTATGGTTCAAGACAGAGTTCGTGGATGACTAATCCTTGAACTTGAATGTGATCTGATTCGAAGTAAAGGGGTATTCCAAGGTCAAGTTCATTTGAGGGAACGCCATAGTTACCTATCAGAGGATAGGTGAGAGTTAAGATTTGTCCTTTGTAGGATGGGTCGGTTAAAGATTCAGTGTACCCGACCATTGAAGTTGAAAAAACCACTTCACCGCTTATTTTTCCTGTAGCACCAAAACCTTTTCCGATAAATGACGTTCCGTCTTCAAGAAGCAGAATTGCTTTTTTATTTTTATCTGACATATGTTGTGACTCCAAAGTTTAATCTACCTATTTTGATTTATATTATCTAATGACTGTGAAGAGTACAAATCTATCAAAGCATCCAGTGTGTTTGATGTGTTTGAAAGTGCCGTTTTAAGGCTTAAAACTGCCTTTTCAGATTCCACATGACTTTTGAGCCTTTCTTTTAAGGCTATTTCAACCTTAGCGGGTGATGGCCCACCTTGAACTTTATAGTTTTCCACTATTTTACGCGGATTTGTGCATTCAATTATATCTTCCAACTTAACATTTAACTCTAAATTGGCATTATCTTTTGCAGCTTTTTGTAACATTTGAGAAGTTACATCCAGCAACGTTTGCTTAGATTCAATTAATGACTTAACAAGGGCTCCAACGATTTTGTGAGCGGTACGAAAAGCCACGCCATATTTGCGTACCAACATGTTTGCCAGTTCAGTTGCTCCAACAAAGCCTGCGGCAGCTTTTTCTTCTACGTTACTGGAAACCTTAATGTATGGAATCAATTGAGCAAAGATGTTTAGTGATGCTTTTAGATTGTCTGTTGCATCCCAAAGTTTAGGGGTTATTTCTTGAAAGTCAAGATTATAAGCTGTTGGCAAACTTTTAATTGCCGCTGCCGCCGCAACATAATCACCAAGTGCATAACTGGCTCTTGCACGAATAACCTCGAGGCATTCGGGATTCTTTTTTTGTGGCATAATACTACTGGTTGACGTGAATTCGTCTGGCAACTCGACTGTACCAAACTCAGCGCTACTCCAAATAATTAGGTCTTCAGCAAAGCGGCTCAAGTTTACAGCGGTTAATGTTAAAGTAGCGATTGTTTCAATTATGAAGTCCCGGCTGCCCACTGCGTCAATCGAGTTTTCCAAAACATCATCAAAGCCTAAAAGTTCAGAGGTGCGTTTACGGTTTAATGGGAAACTTGTAGTTGCCAATGCACCTGCACCAAGTGGCGAAAGGTTAACGCGTTTGTAAGTGCCTTGCAAGCGTTGTAGGTCACGTTCTAACACGTCATGCTGTGAAACAAGATAGTGAGCGTATGTTACAGGTTGAGCCGCTTGCAGGTGAGTGTATTCCAGAATTATTGTGTGTAGATGCTTAGCTGCTGTGTCAAGCAGGTTCTGCTGCATTTCCAAGATTTCCTGCATGATAAAGAGCAAATCATTGCGCAGAGTCATGCGAATGGCTGTTGTGACTTGGTCATTTCGGCTTTTTGCAACATGTATATTGCCGCCAACTTCAGGACCTATTTGGGCTAGAACTGCTTCTTCAACTGCCATGTGCACATCTTCTGCGTTGGGATCAAGTGTAGATGCAGAGAGAGCTGCAAGGGCAGCAAGAATTTTTGTGCCAGTCTGCCATTGAATAATATTTTGCTCCATAACCATGGCAACGTGAGCTTTATTGATAGCCAAAACTGCCTCTGCGAGGCGGATATCGTCTTTTCTTGAAGAGGTAAAATGAATAACATTGTCTCGAACATTGCCGAGTCGTCCTCCATGCAACATTTTAGACGTTTTCCATACCTCCTGATTTTTTGTTTTTGTTCTACTTAGTAGTCTTTGAGGTTTTCGGTTCCTTTGATGCTTTTAATGCATTACACATCTTTGTTTGCATACCCCAGAGCTCAATAAAGCCTTTTGCGTATGATTGATCGAAGCCTGTTTTGATGTTATAGTTTGCCAAGTTCTTATCATAAAGAGAGTTTGGTGAACTACGTCCGACCACTTGCATACTGCCCTTGTAAAGTTTAAGCTTGACTTCACCGTTAACGTTTTCTTGTGACTGATTGATAAAGGCATCAAGATCACTTTTTAATGGATCAACCCATAAACCTGCGTAAGCAAGAAAAACCCACTGATCATCAATTGATTGCTTGAACAGGTTTTCATGACGTGTCATAACCATCTTTTCAAGGTCTTTGTGAGCTTCTAAAATAACAAGCGCCGCTGGGCATTCATAAACTTCACGAGATTTCAAACCAATAATGCGATCTTCAATATGATCAATTCTACCTACACCATTTCGGCCCGCAATTTTGTTTACTTCCTCAATAAGTTCAAGCGGCTGCATAGCCTTGCCATTGACAGCTACTGGAACGCCTACCTCAAAAGTGATTGTTATATATTCAGGGTTATCTGGAGCGTTTTCCGGCGCAACTGTCCATTCATATGCGTCTGCAGGGGGCTCAACACTGGCATCTTCAAGTAGGCCACATTCTATAGCTCGGCCCCAAACGCTGGCATCTATGCTGTATTTAGTTGCGTTAATTGAGATTGGAATGCCATTAGCTTTGGCGTAGTCCATTTCTTCCTCGCGGGTCATACTCCAGTCACGTATGGGAGCTAACACTTTCATTTCAGGGGATAAACTGCTAAGGGTAATGTCGAAACGGACTTGATCGTTTCCACGTCCGGTGCAACCGTGTGCAAGACCTGTGGCGCCTTCTTGTTTACCAATTTCAACCATCTTTTTTGCGATTAATGGCCTAGATAGGCTGGTACTGATGGGGTATTTACCTTCATAAAGCGCGTTGGCTTTGATAGCTGGGAAGATGTAGTCTTTTGCAAATTCATCTTTAGCGTCAATTGAGAAGTGTTTTAGAACACCAAGTTTTTTGGCTTTTTCTTCTGCACCTATAAGGTCTTCGCCTTGACCTACATCAACTGTGACTGTGATTACTTGAGCGTCATATTTTTCTTGGAGGTCTTTAATTAGCACAGATGTGTCTAAGCCGCCACTATATGCGAGCACAATTTTCTCAGTTATTGTTTGTTCCCCCTTTTGTAAGTTAAATTATTCGCTCATACCTTGCGGCTGTATTTTTAAACCTTATGACATCTTTGTTACATAATAATCTTTAAATGTACTATTTGATACACTCATATTTCCATGACGATAGCTCAAAACGTGCGTAACTACTTACGAAATAAGCCATATTTGCTTGAAGCATTAGAAAAAAACATAGTTAACCTAAGCGAGCTATCACGACAAATTCAAAGTGAACTAAAAACTGACAATACAAGTGCTGTAAAAGCTGCCCTGCGGCGTTTCTCAGAAGAACTACAAAAATACAAACAGAAAAGAGAAGAAAAAGTTCTTGCTCTGCTTAGACGTAGCAGTATAGCCGTTTACGATCGAAAAAGTGTCATGATAACTTCTAAAGAAATTCAATCTAAAAATAGTATGAAAGTTGACTTACCAGGAAAATATGTGTACTTAGTAGACAAAGCAGATTTGCCTGAACGCATAAACACTCTGGTAAAGCATGAGAATTGCACTATGATTGTTGTTCGTTCACCAGAAGAGTTAGAAGCAACACCAGGTGTTGTCGCGTTTCTTGCAACTTTGTTAGCAGAGCAAAACGTTAACATGGTCGAGTTCATTTCATGTTGGACTGAAACAATCATAGTTGTAGAAAAGAAAGACAGCCTAAAAACCTATGAAGTTCTCTCAAATATAATAGGTTAACTCAACTGTAAGCAAAAATTAATAATATTCACAATCGTAAGTTTCTAGCCAGAGTGAAAATAAGATGCCAGCAGAACAAGTTACAGTAAAAGCGCCAGCAACAAGTGCTAATCTTGGTCCAGGTTTTGATGTTTTTGGTATAGCTCTTGAGCAGCCAAGCGATAAAGTAGTCTTAACAGCCATCAGACAGGGGGTGAAAATCCAAATCAGCGGTATAGGAGCAAGGACAATTTCGCTTACACCTGAAAAAAACACTGCAGGTCTTGTAGCAAAAGCAATGATAAATGATTTTAAATTAAAAACTGGTTTGCATATTCATGTGGAAAAAGGTGTTTTTCCTGGAAAAGGTTTAGGAAGCAGCGCAGCCTCAGCAGCTGCAGTAGCCGTTGGTATCAACACTATGTTTGACTTAGGTTTAAACAGTAAACAGTTAATTGAGTATGCAGCAAAAGGTGAAATAGCCTCTGCAGGTTCTGAACATGCAGACAACGTGTCAGCGGCAGTATGTGGAAATTTTGTACTTATCCGTTCATACCATCCATTAGAGATAATTAATTTAGAGTGCCCTAAAGACATGGAATTAGCTATAGCTATGCCTAAAATGATTACTCCTCCAAATAAAACAGAGAAAGCTCGAGCAGTCATTCCCAAACTTGTGCCACTAGAAAAACATGTGCATAATATAGGCAAAGTAGCGGCTATGGCAGCGGGTTTTGCCATTGGGGATGTGGATATTATTGGTCAATCTATGATAGATGGTATTGTTGAACCAGCAAGGGCATCATTAATTCCAGGTTATAGTAAAGTTAGAGAAAACGCGTTAAACGCAGGAGCCTTAGGTGTGACAATAAGTGGTGCAGGACCAACCATGATAGCTATTGTAAACAGGAAAACAGGAGATACAGCCAAAGTTGCAGCGGCAATGCGTGAAGGGTTTCTATCGGCGGGTTATGACTCTAATGCTTTTGCAACAAAACCCGGCAAAGGCGCCTGTGTAGTGGAGATGAAAAAATGAGTTACCAAGAATGTATAAATTGTCATACAAAATATGGCATAGATGAAATAGTTTATTTCTGTAAAAAATGTGGGGACATCCTTGAAATAAAAATGGATATGGAAAGAGCAGCGGAAGCTGTTAAAACTGGAGATCACAAGAAGAAAGCTCCATTATCAGTTTGGCGGTACCGTGATTTTATGCCAATCCATGAAGCCACAAATGTGGTCACTTTAAGCGAAGGAGGAACAGGTTTACACCGTTCTGAACGTTTAGGTGAAGCTTTAGGACTTACTAATTTGTGGATTAAAAATGAGGGAGAGAATCCAACGGGTAGTTTCAAAGACAGAGGTATGACCGTTGGGGTAACTAAAGCTGTTGAGCTTGGCGCAAGACATGTAATCTGTGCATCCACAGGCAATACAAGTGCTAGTTTAGCTGCTTACGCAGCCCGCGCAGGCATACGTTGCACTGTTTTAATCCCTTCAGGTAAAATTGCTTACGGTAAATTGTCGCAAGCAATGATTCATGGTGCCAAAGTTTTGCAAGTTCGAGGTAATTTTGATGAAGCTTTAGAGTTTGTACTAAAACTTGCTGAAAAACACAGAAGTATTTACTTGCTTAACTCAATTAACCCGTTCCGTATTGAGGGGCAAAAATCTTTAGGTTATGAGATTTGTGAGCAGTTAGATTACGATGCGCCAGATCGTTTAATAGTGCCTGTTGGCAATGCGGGAAACATAAGTGCTATCTGGAAGGGCTTTAGTGAGTTTTACAAGCTGGGATTATTAAACAAGTTACCCAAGATGACGGGGATACAAGCGGCTGGTTCAGCCCCTATTGCCAAAGCTATCAAGAGTCATAGTAACAAAATTGTGCCCGTTGCGGAACCTGAAACTGTTGCAACAGCCATTCGTATTGGTGCACCAGTAAGTTGGAAGAAAGCCCTCAATGCTATTAATGAGTCGCATGGAACGGCAGAAACTGTTACGGACGAAGAAATTCTTGATGCACAAAAACTACTAGCCCAAGTTGAAGGTATATTTGTAGAACCTGCAAGTGCCTCTTCAATTGCTGGCCTTAAGAAACTTGTACGCAACGGTATAATTAACAAAAATGAGCGGGTTGTTTGTGTTACTACGGGTCATGGTTTAAAGGATCCAGATACTGCCATTAAGATGAGTGAAAAGCCCGTTGAAGTTGATGCGGAAATGTCAGCTATCGAAAATGCTTTAGGCATTAAAGCCCAAGTAGCAGTAATACAGAGGTGAATGTGACATGAGGATCATTTTAGTTGGCTATGGTATTGTCGGTAAGGGCGTAACAACAATCCTTGCTAGAAGACACTTAGAAAAAATTGCAAGTTACGGGTTTAATCCCAAAGTTGTTGCCATCGCTGATATTGATGGGGCAGTTATTAATACTAGAGGTTTTAGTCCTGAAAAGCTTGAAGCATTTAAACAAAAAGGATACCCAATTTCGGCGGATACAGAATTTGGTCACCAAGGCATGACTGCTCTTGAAGTAATTGAGAACGTAGAAGCAGAAGTTGTTGTAGAAGTAACTCCGGTTAACATTAAAACTGCTGAACCAGCACTTTCACACATCACTAAAGCCTTCAAAACAGGTAAACATGTTGTTACAACAAATAAGGGGCCGCTTGCATTGGCTATGCCAGCTTTAACTGAACTTGCAGAATACAACAATGTGTTCTTGCGGTTTAGTGGCACAGTTGGAGGGGGAACACCCATGTTAGAATTTGCCAAGCGTTGCCTTGCAGGGGATAGAATTCTTACAATAAAAGGCATTCTAAACGGTACGACCAACTATATCTTGTCTGAAATGGGTCAAAATCGTATTTCATTTCAAGAAGCATTAGTAAATGCGCAGAAGCTTGGCTATGCGGAAAGAGAGCCATCCATGGATGTTGATGGATTTGATACAGCATGTAAAATTGTTATCTTATCTAACTGGATCATGGGTAAGAAAGTAACTTTAAAAGATGTAGACATTACAGGTATTCGAGGGGTCACACTTGAGATGCTTCAGGATGCGGCGAAAAGAAGCAGCACCATTAAGCTTATTGGTACTGTAGATAACAATGAAGTTTCAGTTAGGCCGTTAGAAATTTCGTGGACAAACCCATTATGTGTCAGTGGAGTTCTTAACGCGGTTACTTTCCAAACTGAATATGCCGCAGATCAAACTTTAATTGGTCGTGGCGCAGGTGGAATTGAGACAGCAAGTGCTGTTTTAAGAGATCTCTTAGACATAAGACATAAGTTGGCCTCAAAACTACTATCCTAAAAAGGGCTGAAAAATAGCATGAAAAAAATAATAATGAAATTCGGTGGAACCAGTGTTGGCACAGGCGAAAACATACGCCAAGTAGCTGACATAGTCACACAATACTCCAAAGAATACAGAATCTCTGTTGTAGTTTCAGCTTTAGCAGGTGTTACAAACAAGCTTTTAGAAGTTGCCTGTCAAGCAAAGAATGGCGATGAAAAACTAGTCAAAAACGTCACTGATGAGCTGTTGCAAAAACACAGAGAAGCAGTTGTATCTGCAATAACAGGTAAACCATTACAAAAAGAAGTTAACCAAATAATAGAGGAAATTGTAGGGGAACTTGAAAAAGTTTTAACAGGCATCTGCTATGTAGGTGAATTAACACCTAAATCAAAAGATTACGTGGTCTCCTTTGGTGAGCGCTTATCAGCCCCAATTGTTTGGGGTGCAATACGAGATCACAAACTTGAAACTCAATGTTTCACAGGCAAAGAAGCAGGAATTGTAACTGATTCCAACTTTGGTGATGCAGATCCTCTAATGAATTTCACCATGCATCTTGTACGTGAAAGACTTGGACCGCTTTTAGAAAAAGGCGTAACCCCCGTAGTTACAGGTTTTATTGCTGCGGACCAAAATGGCATTGTAACCACTGTTGGACGTGGAGGCAGTGACTATACCGCAACTATTCTTGGTGTTGCATTAGAAGTTGACGAAGTTTGGATATGGACAGATGTTGACGGAATTATGACAACTGATCCAAAGCTTGTTTCTACAGCAAAACTGTTGCCACAACTCAGTTATCAAGAAGCTGCAGAAATGGCAATTTTTGGCGCAAAGGCCATGCACCCACGCGCGTTGGGACCAGTAAGTAAAGAAAATATTCCAGTTAGAATCCGCAATGCTTTCCATCCAGAAAACCCAGGCACGCTCATCACTAAAGAACCAGTTGCAGATGCAAAACAAGCTGTTAAAGCTGTAGCTATGATAAAAGATGTAGCCATGCTTAACGTTAACGGCGCCGCAATGGTTGGCGCACCCGGAAGCTATGCAAAAGTTTTCGATGTACTTGGCAAAAACAACATCAACGTTATGATGATATCTACAGCTGTTTCTGAAGCAAACATTTCAATGATAATCAAACGCAATATACTTAGTAGAGCAATCAGCAACCTTGAAATCGCTCTTTTAGAACGCGGCGGACTAGTTAGTGAAGTAACAGCTGAAGATGATGTCGCCGTAATTGCAGTCATGGGAGCCTACATGAAAGGCACCCTAGGTATAGCATCAAAAATCTTTGCCACTGTAGCCAAAAAAGGCATAAACATTCGCATGATTGCCCAAGGCAGCTCAGAGTTAAACATCAGCTTTGTCGTCAAAGAAAAAGACGCCATAGAAATTGTCAAAGCAATACACGAAGAATTCAACCTCGACAAAACATAGTAAACCTCCTCTCTAATTTTTATTTTATTTCTAATCATTTAGCATCAATTCAGCAAATTGGTAATTGACGATAAAGTAAGAACACGGAACCACCCTTACAGGCATACTAGTTAAACCCTTGAACTCAACAGTTCACAACAATCAAACATTTTAACGCCTACCGATTAAACACAAAATCAAAACAACAACCAAAACACAACAACAAAAAGTCAGCTCAAATACAACCAGCTACTACACAACTGTAAAGGCTCTTAGTAATCTATCCACTATAACCTTAACTTGCCCCACAATTTTTGGGGCAAGACACGCTTTTAGGTTAGTTCATTGATCTCCTTACGCACAGCTTTAAGTTTTTCTCTAAATGAATATGCACTATAACCACACAACAAAGCAACTACTCCAAAAACCAAGACAGCCCAATCATAGTTTGACCATGTCATAGCATTGATTAACGATATTTGAAGCACAAAGACTATTGAAGCTATAGCGCCAATAAAACAACTGAAAAAACCCGCAATGTTAATTCGAAGTTCAGAGTAAAGTTTGACTATTTTAATCTGTGTTGTTCTATCCACTACTTCAATTGTCCCTTGCTCATGTTCTGTCATAATTTCACTGCTCAATAGGATTGCAATGTAGACTTTTTATGTTTTGGTATCTCTGCACTTTTAACGACACATAAAACGCATGTACCCCAAGAGGCAACCTCAAACATAGTAAGCCGTCAATTAAGAAGGAAATAACATTCCAGGATATGATAAAAGGTGAAAAAATTATAACCCTTTCAATTGTGTTTGTACTTGTGATCGGTAATTTTGCATCGGTAGTGCAAACCTTAACTTGACCCATAATTTTTGAGGGAAGAAAACGTTATGTTCAAAGAATTCCATGTTAACCTCGTTTTTGAACACAATCAATGTGCCTATTCCAAGTGGATATTTGTGTGTACGCAGATTTCACTTAAAAAGCATCGCTAAACATTGTTCAGATCATTTAAGCGTTCTCCAAAAGCTACCTCATCAATCGCCAATAAAACTGACGGACAAAATGACTCTTTCCCCTTTAAACCTCCATTTGATGGCTTATCTTTAAATTCTATGGGTTAAGTTAAGATTATAACCAGGTAGCGCTAACGGTTTCATATGATCCTTAAGAAAGGCAAAATTGTCTGAACTGAATAAATGACTACTACAATGGCAATCTGAACACCCAAAATTAAGTATAGCCTCACTATGTCTATCCAGCAATTGAGCTGTTTGGCATTCACACATTTTGTCGCCCACTAAACAGTAAATCTGTACCACTTCTACGGCATCATCGGCCAACAAATAGTCAATATGCCAAAATAGCCGTTTTTCTTTACGCATATGCCGTTTAACACGAGATTCAATGCCACCTTGTGCTGAACCAACATAAGCATACAAACCAGCAGAAAAAACAATTTCCCCCAAAGCACCAATTTTCAGCTTTTTTGAAGCGTTGATTTTTATTATAAGTACATAGATACCTTTCATAGTACTCTCCACCTAGTATTCAGATGTAAAATAAGATTCACATAAATGATGTTGTATGATAGAGTAATCCAACTTTTTATAATCTATATTCACAGTGTTTAACCCATTCTTTGACAGTAACATTGGTACAAGTGATAATACAGCACTTTAAAAAAAGAAAAAATTATTGGCTTTTAATTTTTTTGATAAAGCCCTCTAAAACGTCTTCCATAACTGGGCGACCAATTTCCTGCAGGTCATATTTTACTCGCGTGTTAGGTTTGTTAATCCTTATTACCCTCGCTAGGTCAATTGGCGTGGCTATAACCACGGAATCGCAGTTAGTTCGGTCAATGGTGTCGGATAGATCTTTCATTTGCTGTTCGTCATAACCCATAGCTGGCAATAACTGACCAATATTTGGGTAAATACGGTAGGTATCGGCCAATTTTCCCACTGCATATGGTCTTGGGTCAATGATTTCAGCAGCTCCAAAACGGCGAGCTGCAACAATTCCGGCTCCAATTTTCATCTCGCCATGTGTAAGAGTTGGACCGTCTTCTATCACCAATACCCGTTTGCCGTGTATGACCTCAGGCTTATCTACTCTTAAGGTAGAGACGGCGTCTACTACTACAGCTTTGGGGTTTACTTGTTCGATATTCTTTCTAACCGTTTGTATATTATCAAAGTCGGCGCTATCAATTTTATTGATTACCACAGCATCGGCTAAGCGTAATGTCACTTCACCAGGATAATAGGAAAGTTCATGACCTGGTCGATGTGGATCTACTACTGTGACCATGAAGTCAGGACGGAAGAAAGGAAAGTCGTTGTTTCCACCATCCCATAGGATCACATCACAACCGTTCGGATCGTTTTCCGCCGCGCGTAGAATAGCTTCGTAATCCACACCGGCATAAATAACATTTCCACGTGCGATATGAGGCTCATACTCCTCCATCTCTTCAATAGTGCAATGATGTTTAGTGAGATCATCAATGCTAGCAAAGCGTTGTACTTTCTGAGCTTCCAGATCACCATACGGCATAGGATGGCGTACAGCAATTACTTTTAAATTATGGGCCATAAGTACTTCTGCGACACGACGTGAAGTTTGACTTTTGCCGCAGCCAGTACGTACCGCTCCCACTGCAATTACAGGTTTCACGCTTTTGAGCATAGTGTTTTTAGGACCAAGCAGTGTAAAGTCCGCGCCAGCAGCGTTCACTTTTGCGCCTATACTCATAACCGTGGCGTAGGAGACATCGCTATACGAAAAGACACATTCATCAACATCGAGCTCTTTAATTAACGACTCCAAGTTGTCCTGCACGTAAATAGGAATTCCCTCAGGATAAAGACTGCCTGCAAGTGTTGCGGGGTATTTACGACCCGCTATGTTTGGAATTTGTGTGGCTGTAAAGGCAACCACCTTGTAATCAGGATTATCCCGATAAACGGTATTAAAATTATGAAAATCTCGTCCAGCTGCACCAATAATTATGATTTTGCGCTGCTTCATATATGTCTCTCCTTTAGAAGACATCAATTTTTTCATATATAAATTTTATAACTCTAATAAATTTTCAACAATATAATAAGACCCTGAATGAGTCTTTCATATGGAAGTAATTAAGCGGTTTTGGTTTTTACTGACAATTTTTTATAACTATAGTGCTAAGCGGAGAGCAATGTCAGGGTTGTTTTGGTTTGAACATATTTCTTGGCTTTATCTCTAAGACTTTGATCTTCGGTTATGAGCTGGATATTTTTTTGTTTAGAGAAATAAATATAACTTGAATCATAAAACGAGAGGTTTTCGGTTTTTGCTATTTTCATAATCTGCTGAAAAGTTACATCATGGTTTAGGATTTTTTCGGTTCTCGATAAAATAATTTGGGTAACTTTTTCTAATGTTTCTATCTCCTGAGGAGTTAAAAATTTGGTAAGACGATTTTCTTTTAAAAGTACATTACCTACCTCGTAAACAGTTAGGTCAAGAATAAATGATTTTTGAAGCTGCTGGAGAGTAGTTTGTACATTTGCTTTTTTGATTAAAAAGATGAATGCACTTGCGTCAAATAGGTATTGTTTCATCTTTGGTCTCTTGAATCATATACGGTGGTTATGATTTCCGCGTCTGGAATTTTTTCAAGTACCAGTTTCATTTCATTTATTGCGTTAGATAGTTCAGCGTTTTCGATTTTACGAATTTCATCCTCTAGGGCGGTACGGACTGTTTCGCTGATGTTGATTTTGTGTTGGCGAATTTTGTCTTTTAGAGTTTTTTCCACTCGTATGGTAATAATTTCTGACATACAAAATATGTATTACACTTACGTATATAAGAATAATGTCATACACTAAATGTAATACAACAAACCATCAAAAACACCAACAATAGCATAAATCAAACCAAACCCACCCAAAATAACAAAGATCAAAACAAGTAAACCTCAACACCCATAAAAACACCCAAACATCCAGCCCAAAACAACCAGTCTCACTAACCATCAAACAAAAAAACATCACTCAACTAAAACCACCACCATCAAAACACAACTTTAACCTAAACACAAAAACAAACAAAAACAGTCCAACTATAAAAATTGCTTAACTATTAATCGTTAAACTGTATTTTCCCTAATCAGGAACTAAAAAAAGTAGCTAAGTTAGACCCGTCATTTCGACGGGCTTAACATTAACTTATAGCGGCAGGTCCTTTTCTTTGAAAACCTTCACCGCCAATACAAAAAGCACTACGCCGATAATGCCGAGCACAAGAAACTGAATGCCAAAACTACCACCCGATGCAATTGCACTTGGATCATACAGGGTGTTTAGTGAAAAATACTTTAGAAAACCTAACCCCTCTCCAAACCCACTCATCATTTGCAACAAATAGAAAGCAACAGGTATTCCTGCACCAAGGGCCAACGAATTGTTTGCGGAATTAAATAAACAGGAACAGAAAAACGAAATTCCACTCACAGCAAAAATTAAAAGAAACGCCCCAAAATTCATCATAAGAAAATCCTGAACACTAAAATTCAAACTCTCATCAAGCACAAGATGCTTTGAGGCAAGCTGCGCATTAATAACACCAACAAACGCTGCCTTCTGCATTTCAAGCGCCGCTCCTTCATTTGGCGCTAAGGCCAAGGTTTCATCAGGCACTAAAGATGCAGCTGTAGCTGCAGCCTCCAATGCACGCGCATTATTCTTGATTTTCGCCAAATCAGACATTAACCCAGCAACATCAGTATCAAGCACATCCGCAGCCGCCGTAATACCCGCCAAAAACTTTTGCTGATACTCCGCAGCTTCCCCAGGCGTCAGCGTAGATTGACTTGAGCCACCACCAATCTTTTGCTGAAGATAAACCCTATAAACATCCTCATTAATCCGCCTAGCCCCAGCACCTACCGCAACCGCCTCAGGATTATCAAGAATCATATTCAAATTACCAGCCACAGTCGCCTTATCCCAACCAAACGCCTCAGACACCGTCTTAACATCAGCAGTGTATGCGTCACCAAAAACACTCCCCTGCGTCACTTGAACAGCAGCAAGCCCCACAAGACTAACAACTAGAAACATACACAAAACAGCAGTAATCAAATACGCACCCTTAGTCGCCGCAACGGTTCGTCTCTTTATCGGCGTTGACAATGTATATGCCATCGAACCCTTGTCCACCTGCGAAGCAATCAGGCCATTTGCCGTAAGAACAACAAAAATAACCGGCAAAACAACAGCAAGCATACCATAAAAGCTACGGGCAAGCGTACCATTTAACGTTAAAACACTCATACGGCTCCCCAAGCTATCGCCAAATACACCTGACAGTGTTTCCATTACACTATTCATCATAATAGGGTCAAATGTCGAAATGACTAAGACCCCCATCACAGATAACGCCGCTGTAAAAATCAGCCACAACTTATAATTCGATTTAAATGTATGTACCAAGATTGTTTTATTAAACATTGTTTTGTCTCTCCTTATATAAGCTATTGAAATATTTTTCAAGAGTATATTTGATTTCAGATATGAATTTTATTCTATATTCTTTCAAAACTGTGAAAAAAGAGTTTATGCTATCGTCACAAACATTGACAATCACTTGATTTTGTTCCTCCTTCTTTTCTTCAAAGCTAAAATCCAGAGCCGTAAACCGTTTGTAATCTTGCTTTGAGATAAATTCAATTTTATACGACTTATTTTCATTATGCCTTATCTCTTTTGTAGATTTAACGGCAAGAATTTTCCCATCCTTGATGAGCGCAACCTTATCACAGGTATCCTCAACTTCATCAAACAAATGGGTGGACATAAAAATCGTCTTACCCTTTTTCTTCTCCTCATTTAGTATATCGATAAACCTGACCCGCATCAATGGATCAAGCCCAGTTGTAGGCTCATCAAGAATCAAAATTTCACGATCACCCATAAACGCGGCAACGATAGCGGTTTTTTGCTTCATGCCCTTTGACATGCGATTTAATTTTGCTGTCGGGTCAAGCTGGAGCTTTTCAGTGATATAGTTCGCATAAGACATGTCTTTGACTCCAAGCAAATCCGCCTGCCCTTTAAGAAAGTCCGTTCCGGTAGGTGCATCAGGAAAGGCAATTTCTCCCGGTATGTAGCCAGTCAGACTTTTGATTTTTGCCGAGTCGTTCCAACAGTCAAGTCCGTCTATAGCGGCCCTGCCACTGTTAGGTTTCAAAAAACCCATCAAATGACGAATCATGGTGGTTTTTCCGGCTCCGTTTGTGCCTACAAAACCAAATACCTCGCCGCGCTCAATTTCTAAACTGACATCAAAGATACCGCGCCCATCGCCATAATCCTTGGTCAGATTTTTTACTTCAATTAACGGCATTTATGATCTTATCTCCCTTCAAGTTGTTTGTTTTTCGTTCTTTGTCATAAAATCTCATGAAATAATCTTCAAGAGTGAATTTAATTTCCGAGAAAAATTTCAAGCGATATCCAGATATCAACTCTATAAATTCGTTGATGTCCTTATCGTCGATATGGATGTTTGCCTGATTTCTTTGTTCTTTTACTGAGGCGATTTCATAAGGAATTTGGGTTTTTTCCATATTTGAATGGCTTTGGAATCTTTCAAATTCGGTTTTAGAGTTGAATTCTATCTTGAAGGTTTTGGTTTTGCTGTGGCGTAAATCGTCTGCGATAAAGGATGAAACAAGTCGGCCGTCTTTTATGATGGAAATTTTATCGCAAGTGGCATCTACCTCAGAAAATATGTGTGAAGACAGAAGGATGGTTTTGCCTCGTTTCTTTTCGGTTTTAATGAACTCGATAAATATTTCTTGCATGACTGGATCAAGTCCGCTGGTTGGTTCGTCTAGGACAAGGACTGCTGGGTCGTGCATAAAGGCGGTTACGATGGCGAGTTTTCGTTTCATACCAAGGGGCATTCGTTTTAATCCGCCTGAGGGTTCGAGTTCGAATCGTTTAATAAGAGTTTCTGTGTAGGCCATGTCGGTTATTTTGCGCAGATCCGCCATCATTTTTATGAATTGTGTGCCTGTGAGAGAATCGGGTAGAGCGATTTCTCCTGGCAGATAGCCGAGGTTTTTTTGTATCTCATAATAGTTTTCCCAACTGCTTAGGCCGTTTACAAGGGTGCGACCGGCTTGGGGGCGGGAAAATCCCATAATGTGGCGGATAGTGGTTGTCTTTCCAGCACCATTTGGACCTAAGAAGCCATAGACCTCACCTTTTTCAACATTGAACGAGACGTCAAAAACACCTCTATTGTGACCAAAATCCTTTGTCAAGTGCTCAACTTGTATAACTGACATTTTTATTCCTCCTTTACCTGATTAGTTTTAAAATATTTGTCTCTCATTTTTTCTGTGATGTTTTTGCTTACCTGATATAGTTGGTCGATGATTGCAAACAATTGTTTTAGAGAATCTTCACCTGCGACATTGATGTATTCTGTGAGGTAGTCATCAATAATTTTGTCAAAGTGTTCGATAGCTTTGTATCCCGTTGTGGTTAGAGTTACGATAATTTTGCGGCGGTTGTTTTTATCTGTCTCCCTTACAAGATAACCCTTTTTTTCAAGGGTGCTTAGCATTTTAGAAACGCCTGATTTTGAAATGAACTGACTGCTTTGGATATCTAACAAACTAAAGTTGCTTTCTGAATCAGTCTTTGCAACGCTTCTGAGTAGAAGAAATTCGTACAAACTAACGCCTACCAGTGTTTGAATTGTATCATTCATTTCAGTCATGGCAATTATGCCACGTCGCCTAAGGTTTACTGCTAGTTGCATTAGCTGTTCTTTTGTTTGATCCACGTTAACTTCCCTAACCCCTTTTATTGTTTACTATTCAACAGTTGAATAGTAAACAATTGTGGGTATTAATATGCATTATGCTTCTTTAAAAAAACGTTTTACCAAAATTATTTCCGCAAAACTATGAACAGAACAGGAGCTTTTTTGATGGACATTGGTTAAGAAAAAGCTATTCTGCCCATGTTTCCACAGACAAGAAAGCTGTAATGAACGCGATTTGAAATGCGTTCATTGTAGTGTTAAAGTACAAGGTTCAGGAATTTATTTTTCTGATTTGACATAGATTTCAATTTTTACCTGAGAAGGCACTGCTTGATTTATGAATTTTGAGAGGTCGCCTGTCCAACAAGGTTTAGAATTTGCAGTATATCCAACTGTTTGAGAAATTCCACGCCACAGAAGCGCTTTATCATAATCTTTTGCGTCTTGAGGCATGAATTCAAAAATTGAGCGGCTAGCGATGATGACAAGTTTTTTCTTCATACGACTAATTGAGACATTTATACGGTTAAGATTTAGCAAGAAGTCACTTTCACCTCGGATATAGTCAGAATCGCTGACAGTAGAACTAATTATTATAAAGTCTGCTTCCCCGCCTTGATAGCGTTCAACTGTGTCTACACGAGTTTCACTGTAACCTTCTGCAAGCATGTTTTTGAGCAAACCCTTTTGAGCATTGTGTGGAGTAATTATGCCAACTGTTTTAGGAGACACACAACGTACCAGCGTGTTAGCAATTAAAGCTTCAGTAAAGTTGGATTGAAAACTTTCTGTCTCATCATGCACGATAAGTACAAACACATTTTCAGGTTCAAACACTACGTCTAACCCGTCAGTTTTAGGTTTAGATAAAGTCAGTGTTTCTCGCTGATCAGAGCGGAAGTCAATTTGATCTTTTTCATAAACCCATTCTTTAAGAAAAGCTGCGACAACTGAGTGACATCTATGACTTTCACAAAGGCGTTCAGCGGGAATGTCTACAGGATTTGGACACTTTATCCGTTCGATTCCCAGATCCTCGTTACGTAGGAGGCGTAGGAAGTCCATTGCAGAAAGAAATGAGGCCATTTCTTCAAGGGTTCGGCGGTCTTCTTTTTCCCAATTATGAGAGACAATAGGAGACAGTTGACGATGATCACCTGCGATGAGAATTTGGCTACTTTTGGTCAGAAAACTTCCAGATAAAATGAGTTCGGGTAGACGCATCATACTTGCTTCATCAACGACTAGAAGGTCAAAGAAACCTTCTCCCCACGGGGGTTCGTTGCCGCCGATTTTTTTCATAAGCCCATACAAACTTGGTGGGGTTAGACATAAAATCAGTGGGTCAGCCGCGGATGGTTTAGGTGTTAGCGTTGTTTGATTCATTAAAATTCCTGTTAGTTCTTCAATGGTGTCTTTGTCTTCGTTATAGTTGATGTAGGTAACGCCGTCTATGGGTTCAGCTGAAGCAGTGTTGCTGCTTAGTACACGGAAGATCTGTAAATTTTTGAGGTCTTTACCATCTGTGCTAATGTATTCTTGCCAGCAGCGGGCAAGTTTAGTGACAAATTCTTGTATAGCCTTGTGAGTCGGTGCAACCATGAGTACGCGACATTTTGAGATGGCATGGTGAGCAGCAACATGAGATAGAACTGCCAGTTGCAAAGTTTCAGTCTTACCGGTTCCAGGTGGGCCTTGAAGCATAACTATGGGTTCTTTGCCAAAAACGTGATCGACAAAACGGGCTTGTTCGGCTTTTGGTGGAAGGCGCCTGTTTGTCATCCAGTTAAGAAAGTGTGTAGCTCCAGTCATGGGTAGTGCAGTGTGTGTAGAGTTAGTGGTTTTTCCTGCCAAGTAATCTGTCAAAAGGAGGTAGAGCATGTTATTGTTTGAGTAGTCAAGGCATTTTGCTGCCCTATCTGAGATGATGTCATCAGCTAGTTCGTCAAGGATGTAGTAGCGTCCTTTCTCGAAGAGTTGCATGTATTTGGCTTTGGCTTTTTCTGGGTTAGTTGTGGGCAGGTTGTGCCAGGCGCTGTATTTGCTGCCTTTGCCTCTTGGCCAACTTACTACTTTAAGGGTGATTTCAAATTTTTGTATGTCAACTTTGTTAACGATGGCCCGGGCGGATTTTTCGACTTCTGAGGGGGAACGTTTTTGGGCTTCTTCAAACTGGCCAGCTGAGTTTTTAGTAAGTTCTGTTACTACCATCCAGTCACCTGAGCTAGAGTCATCAGAACCTTTGACTCGGCAGGCGTTAGCTACGCAATCAGTTTTAGGCATCCCAATGCCTTCATAGATGAGTTTGCCGCAGACCGTAAATTCTTGTTCAGATTCAAATACGTTTGTGCACTGGAAAATTAAAGATCTACCAGATGCAACTCGCTGGTAAGGTAGCAATGCGTAGTGTTGGTACATTTCTTGTCGTTTAGAAAAGTATTCCAAGTCAAGAAATTCTCTGCAGCTTCGCTCAAGGGTTGAAGGCCCTAAAGAGAATTCGGCGATTGTTGGAACATCAATTGGTGCCTTTTTTAATCTGCGGTTGCGGATGGTTAGTGATCGCTCAATATGTTCAAGGGCCAGACAGATTTTTTGTCCCATGAGGTTAAGTTCTTCGTCAGTTATGCGACGAGTTTTTTGGGTGTAATCACACCATTTACGCTTTTCTAGTAGAATTTTGGCTTTACCTTTTTCATGATAATTTTCAAGTTTGCCTTTTGCCCCCCAGATATATTCAACGGGTAATTGGTTGCTAAATCGGGCGCGTGCGGGATAATAGCCGTCCTTTTGCACTATTTCGTCTCGCAGGAAAACGATGGAGCCGTCAGGATTTCTGTTAAAAGGTAGAGCATAATTGAACAGACCATCGCGGAAAACTAGACTTAAATCAACTGTAGTGTTGTCTTTTCGTTTGGTTGTCCAGTTTTTGCGATCAAAAAATGCTATTTGCTCAAGAATAGGCAGAAGACCATAGCTATGGAATTTGAGGGCTTTTCTATGGCGGACCTCATCTTGAAGAATTGAAAACATTGGTTGGTCAATTGCTTGTCTTAAACCTAGAAGGTCTCTTATTGCATTGGCGCTGATAAGTGAGGGATGGCGGCATACCGCTTTCATAAGGATGTCACGTTCTTGTCGGCTAAAGAAATACAGGTGCATGGGCGCTTTGCTGGAGTTACCTGCTTCATTTGCAACTTTTTGAATTGCAATTGTTAAGTCTTTGAAGAAGGCTTCAAGCAAATCTTTTTCCTGATCAAGGCACGCTTGATGGTCATCGGGCAAGGCGCGAACGACTTGGGAGACGCTTGGAGGTTCACCACGGTACCGTGTACAGTTTACTCGTGCACTAATTAATGAGACTATATCAAGCATATAGTCCCATTCAACAAAGAGGTAAATGCGAATCATACTGTCAGGGCTAAACATTAGTGAGGTATCAACACCCATAGGAGGACTATCTTCTGGGAGACCACCATACCCAGTACTGGTTAACCATGGCATCCAACGGCTTTTACTTGCATAACAACTACCAGGACGAATTCCACTTAGCATATATTGAGCACGTTCAATTAACCAATCTAGTTTAGGACCAACGATTGGATCAGCAGATAATTCATAGACTTTTTGAGGATCATTAGCTGGGAGATTCTTGAAGTCATAAGGGCGCAAACTGTAGGTATCAAATACTGGCTTAAGCCTTGCTAAGTCTTCAAGTTTTGAAATACCATAATACCTAAGAGTCTTCTGTTCACCTCGGCTTAGGTTAAGTAAAGCTATGTTTTCAGTTTCTACTGCACAAATGATACAGCATTCATTAAAGCCACAGTTGTCACAACTCAAACATAACTGAAACTCTACATGCTCCAATGGTGTTTGGTGAATGCGGTTTAATTCACCATTTTCGGCAAGTAGCCGTTCAACATCCTGAAGTAGCGGACTTAGCTTGAATTTGGGCAGACTTTCAGGGTTAAGGTTTTCAAGGCTTGTTTCACGGTTGATTACGCCGCCTTCAATTTCAACCTTAGATATTAAATCAGCAAGGACTTGGGAAAGCAGTATTGCATAAATTGCCACTTGAATACGGTGGGTAGTCTGTTCTTTCCATGAAGCCTTGAGTTCAAAAATTCGTACAGTTACTTTTCCGTTTTTAATCGGCCAAATTGCGATTAAATCAGCTATACCAGTTATGTTCCACACTCCAATGGAGCCTTTCATAGGCACTTGATAGAGCAGTATAGTTCGGGTGCTAGTTTTTTCGTCTGTTAAGAGCTGTGTTTCAATAATTTTGCGTAGTTCATTTAAAGAATCCACAGCTCTGTCCCAACCATGCTGATAAGGATCATACTTAGTAGCAAAGTCATGGTAATCAGTGGCTTTTTCTTGTAGTTCAGAAATTTTTTTTGCTTCAAATAATTTACCTGCACCATAAAGCAGAGGGCTAATAGGTTTGAAGGCTTCAGGCCATTTGCGTTTTTTTAATTCTTTACCTTCAAATTTTAATTTAAAAAAGCGTGGACAACAGTTAAAACGAATATACTCCGCTATTCCTGAAGCTGTCAAAGAGTTACCGTTTTGATTTTCAGCCTCATCATCAAGATAAGAGAAATCTGCATCTATGTCTCCAGCGCTCAAATTTTTATTGCCTCTTGAAAGTACGTGTTATCTTTAACTAATGTTAAGATTATTGTATTTAGCAATAGTTTAAACCAAAAACGCAAAAATCAAATCAAACATTAACAACATAGACTAAGCAAAGGTAACAGGAAAAAAAGTATGGCAAAACTAGCTAAACCCATAAAACAATTAACCCTTGACAGCCTTCCCGCCACATCCATAAAACAAGATACAAACACAAAACCGGCAGTCCAAAAGCAAATTCATATAACCAAAATAGAAGCTACAACAAGAATTGACGAATTAGTCCTCAAAGTCAGTTTCAGGCTTGAACCATCTTGGCGAACATTTTCCAAAGTTAAAGCTGACCTGTTTTTTGAAGACACCCATATTAGTGCAGTTTCTATCCAAGTACTTCAAGGGCCCTTAGGAACAAACGAACTAGAGTACAGTTGGGTAATGGATACAAAAAACATAGCCAAAGGAACATACCACTTAAGAGTTGAAATGTATGAAGCGTGGTCTTCAGATGAAAGGTCATGTCAAACTATCCGTGAGATAACAGTAAACTATGTACCTAAAACACGGCAGGAACGCCTAATCAGAATTCCTATTGTGAAAAGTGTTACAGGCGCAGATATGGCAGTTATCTCAAACCAAGAAAAGCGTTTGTATTTGGACCTAGAAAAAGCAATGAAAAAAGAACAGTTAAGTCGACGGAACGACTTTTGAAAACGCTAACATCTTTCTAAGTACGTGAAATTAAACATCCACCAAACGCTCAACCAAGAAGGTGCTCCAACAAAATCCGCACCCCGATGAGAATTAACACCGCACCACCCACGATTTTTATTCTGTTACCAAAGAACCTACCCAGACGACATCCAAAGTAAAAGCCAACAAAAGACAACCCAAACGTAACTATGCCAATTACTAAAATAGGCATTAGAATACCTGTTTGTAGAAACGCAAAACTCAAACCCACCATTAGGGCATCAATGCTGGTAGCAACTGCCAGAACAAGCAGAGTGTAGAGGTTGAGACTGGAGGTTTTCTGTTCCGTCTCCTTTTTTGTCCCATCGTAAATCATCTTGACACCAATGAATGCAAGTAGACCAAAGGCTATCCAGTGATCCACTTCCATGATAATGCTTTGGAGACTGAGCCCAATGAGCCAGCCGACTATAGGCATGAGCATCTGGAAACCGCCAAAAAATACCGCCGTCAAAAGTGCCGATCGACGCCGTTGACTGCCGAGTATGTTCATGCCGTTTGCAATCGAAACTGCAAATGCATCCATAGCTAAACCCACAGCAATCAAGATGATAGTTATGGCATCCACTGATTATACACAACAACCATTTTTTAGATTGGATGATATAGACTTTCCGCTGGCAGCTAAGAAAGTCAGGTTAGAGGAAAAGTTTTAGGGTTCGCCCAAGTGCGCAAGTTTCTGATAATTTTATCTAAGACACAACTATCCAAGGACTGATACAGGGTAACTCTGTTATGATGATGACATGTTTACCTCACGTTTAGCGTAAAACATTTCCATACAGGCACCAACAAAGAAAACCGACAAATACACAATATAATGTCGGCTGATTGGCATCGACAAAGTCGTGCTCTACAAAATCGAAGGCGGTGCAGGTTTTCCACCAGCACTCCTCAGCGCCTCTGTAGAGAACCTCATGTGCACGACGAGTTTTCTTTAAGGATCTATGCCAGATCACTCGGGCACGTTTTCCTATACAATCTTTGGGACGATTATTCTAGCTGAGCTTGCGCAGAGTTAGCGGTTTTTCAACGACTTTATATCCCTGTATAGTTATGTCCATTGGTTTATTGTCAAGGGTTTGTGTCTCAGTCATTACAGATCACTGTAACAATGTTGCAGTATCACTCATAAGATACCTAAAGAGTTAAAGACATACAATTTGAGGTCCCACACTATCTTTGGTTCCAGTAGTAGATGTAGTCATATTTTTCTGTAGCAGGATAATTTGGATCTTCAAAAACTATGTCTAATTTTAGTCCATATTGGTCTATTTTGTTTTCTATTTGGTTCCAGATTTTCTGTGAAGCGCTGTCTGCAGGCCATATGCCCCATATATTGTCTTGAGGGTTTCGCATGCCCCAGCCATAGTTTTGAGGTAATACTAGTGCTGCTTCAGCTTTTATGCCACCATGGGTTACCTCAGGATTTTGAACCACATCACTCCAGAAGCGTTCAAGGGCTTGAAAATGTTCCTCTCGTAGGATATTGGGATCCGTTGAATTTTCGGAATAGTTAAAAATAATCACATATTCAGCACCCGCTTCATAGGAGGCTTTCATTTGTTCAAACATTTCTTCACCGTCAGGAAGATATGGCATTTGATTGTATTTCCAAGTAATCATTGTACCCCAGCTCTTACCTTGAAGATTTGCTGCTCCTCGTACTAGTCCAATTTCTTGAGTGACAGAATGATTCCAACCCAACTGCGCAAGTATAAAATCATACCCACTCTGATAATCCCACCAATAAAGACCATAATCAGAGGTAAAGACTAAAATTGATTCTTCATTTAACTGCGTTTTATTCATAACTCCAAATATCATGTTCTTTGTTGAGTTTACGAATGCTTTGGCAGCGTCATCATGATTCTGTAAAGGGTTTTGTTTTAGAAGCTTTTCATAAGATAGCTGTGGTATGTATTCTGTGATATTTTCTGCAGTATAAAAATTACCTCTATTTGATAGTACGAATGTTCCGTCAGGATAATAAACAAATTCACTGAACGCAGAAGTAGTGATTCTGCCATCAGGGTGGTATGTAAAAGCTGTGTTATTAGCGTTCCACTGGATTGTTCCATCGGTATTCTTACCGGTTAGTATAATTTCGTCTACAGCTACAGCTCCGGTAAATGCGCTTCTGAAATAAACATTTTGATCAAGCATTCTTCCTCCAGGTTCATCACTAAAGTATACTCCAATAAAGTGTTCGCCCCATCTTTCTTTTGCAGTATTAACCCATTCGTTGAAGTTGACAGTTGGGTCATAATTCGCGGCACTGCGATAAACTGCGTAATTTAATTTTGAGGCGATTGCATAATCACCTATTTCCTCAATTATTGCAGTATTTTGTAAAGCTCCCGCTTGTAGAGTGAAAAGGTTTGTGTAATCTTTTACTTTGTCGATTAGTTCTTTTGCCTCTTGAACCGAACCACCACAATACGTAACACCAACATAAAACCCATCATCATAAAACTGTTTTGAATCTTTGTTAAGCAGAGCATAACTCGTGATTGTTATCAATCCAATAATTAACAACAATATTACAACTACCCCTGTAAGCAACTTTGATTGTCTCATAAACTAACCCTCTGTCCTATGTACATATAGCAGTATAACTTTTCGTTAACTATATAACTAGCGGTGTGTATTTGTGTTGTGGTGTTTGTATTGCCTAATCCTGTGTCGAAT
>WRJX01000105.1 GCA_009778385.1 Candidatus Bathycorpusculum sp.
GTGTGTCACCTGAGCTTGTTGCTAGCTGGTTCAAACACTGCAACTACACACTACCCATACAGTCAACAAAAAGTTAAACTGCTATAATTGAAGCTTTACCTGAAATCATAAAAAAACAACCTAAGGTTGTTTATTACGTGCTTGGAGTTACACATCCTCAAGTACACGCTTATGAAGGAGAAACCTACCGGAACTTGCTTATACGTAAAGCCAAAAATTTAGGAGTTAGCGCCCACGTTAAGTTTTTAAACAGATTTTTATCAAAACATGAACTGCTCAATTACTTACAGGCAACTGACATCTACATTACGCCGTATCTTTCTCCCAATCAGGTTAGTAGCGGCACACTATCTTATGCGTTGGGAGCAGGCAAAGCAATAGTTTCAACACCATATCTTCATGCAAAAGAAGCTTTGGGTGACGGCAGAGGTGTATTTTGCAAGTTTCATGATTCTGAATCAATTGCTGAAAAAACAATAGAAATTATGGAGAACAAGCAGTTGCGTCAGTCACTAGAACAGCACGCGTATTTGTATAGTCGAAAGTTTACATGGCCGTTGGTTGCTGAAAAATATTTTGCTCTATGTAATGAACTTACAAAGCAGTCAAAAGGTGAGTCTAAATGCGAATACCCGCTATAAAAATGAGTTACCTAAACGCTTTTACAGATGATACAGGCATTTTTCAGCATGCACGACATTGCATTCCTAAACGTGGTGAAGGCTACACAACAGATGATAATGCAAGAGCACTTGTTGTATGTGCACAACACAGTGATATAAAAAATGACCAGCAAATTAACAGGCTAGCAAACATTTACTTGGCGTTTCTTAACTACATGCAGAAACCAAACGGCAGTTTTCATAATTATCTGGGCTATGATCGGCGTTTTTTGGATGTTGATGGTTCTGAAGACTGTTTAGGCAGGGCACTTTGGAGTTGTGGACGCACCATGAATTCAAGGCTTTCTGATAATGCTAAACTGGTTGCTAAAGAAATTTTTTATCAAGCATTACCTTACCTTGATAGATCAACCTCTCTTCGTGCCTGCTCATTTGCAATTTTTGGCCTTTACAACTGCTATAAGGATAAACCTGATGAGAACATGTTTGCTAAGATTGAAAAGCTTGCCGACCGTATGGTACAGCAGTATCAAAATGAGACTAAACCTGAATGGCATTGGTTTGAACCTTACTTAACCTATGACAACGCTCGTTTATCTCAAGCACTCTTTGACGCATATATTATAACAAAAAAACAGAGTTACTTGGACGTTGCCCAGGAATCTTTACATTTTATTATAGATACACAAATCATAGATGAAAAATTTGTGCCAATAGGTAACAACGGTTGGTACACTTACGGTGGACAACGGGCAGTTTATGATCAGCAACCACTTGAAGCAGCCGCACTTGTTGACGCTACAGCTGATGCCTATTATGCAACACAACAAGACAGGTACCTAGAAATGGCTATTTTGGTTTTTGAATGGTTCCTAGGCAGAAATACGCGTAAACGTGTAATGTATAATACAAAAACTGGAGGCTGTTTTGATGGCCTTAATGTCGATTTAGTGAATATGAATCAGGGCGCAGAATCTTCGCTTTCATATTTGATGGCTCGCATAAAACTCTATGAATTACAACAATTTTCAAAAACAAAAGAGTTAGTTGTAAATATTTAAAGCCAAATTGTTTTAGGAGTAAAAATAAATGTTTAGAATCAAAGACATAATGTACAAGAATATAATAACGGTAAAAGAGAACATATCTATCTTAGACGCTGTTAAACTGCTTGAGGAACGACATGTTGGCTCAATTATCATAGTGGACGATGAAAACAAATGTATAGGTATTTTTACAGAACGCGATGCAATAAGGGTAGTGGCACAAGAAATGAACCTTAGAGAGCCATTAAACAAAGTAATGAGCACTCATGTGGCCACAATTGGATTTGAAGCCTCATTTGATGACGCAAAAGAAATTATGCTTTCCCACAAAATAAGACACCTGCCAGTTACAGACAAAGAGGACAAACTAATCGGTCTCTTCTCGTTTAGGGCATTTGTTGACGAAGCATTCGGCATGAAGACAACAGTGCAGCCACCAACATGATAAAGTGAACGTTTATGGAACGTTTTTCAGGCAACCCTATACTTCGCCCAATCCCAGAACATCCATGGGAATCACGCGGAGTCTTCAACGCCGGTGTAATTTACCATAAAGGCGCATTTCACGTTTTTTACCGCGCGTTTGGAAACGATGACATTTCAAAAATTGGCTATGCCAAAACCACCGATGGTTTTCACATTGATGAACGTTTGCCTGACCCAATTTTTGAACCTGCCAATGATGCAGAAGTGAATGGTGTAGAAGACCCAAGAATTGTAAAATGTGAAGACCAACTGCTTATGACATACACTGCCGTTAGAGAATACGGTCATCGACAAGTTTTCCAAGTTGCACTAACTTCATTAGATTTAAATGACTTTGAACAACATAATTGGAATTGGGGCGCAAGAAGACTACCCTTTCCAGGAATCCGAAACAAAGACGCCACCATTTTTCCCAAGAAAATCAACGATAGATACGTTATGCTTCACCGCATTGAACCTGACTTATGCATAGCTTACTCAACAAACCTTGACAATTGGTGTGACATACGCTGCATTATGAAACCCAGACCTGAAAACTGGGATGACTTAAAAATCGGCGCCGCTGGCACACCTTTTGAATTAAACGATGGCTGGTTAACCCTTTATCACGGCGTGAACATGAACAACGTTTACCATCTTGGCGTAATCATGATGGATAAAAACAATCCAGAACACATTCTCCACCGTTCCAAAGACCCAATTTTATCACCTAAAGCAGATTACGAACGCTTTGGCAAAGTTCCTAACGTTGTTTTCAGCTGCGGAGACGCATTGGTAGATGACAAACTATTCGTGTACTATGGAGGCGGTGATAGCTCACTTAACGTAGCAACTATTCCAATTGATGAACTGTTAGCAGCAATTATTGCTTAAACTTTAATGATATGATACCCTGAAGCTTTTCGCAATCGATTCATAACCGCTAAACCCATACCGTCCAAAGGTACACCCTCTGCCAAAATAACATCAACTGAGACCTCGTTAAATTCACGCAGTTCTCTGAACAAATTCCTTGCAATCGTATCAAGGTTAAAACGGCTCCCCATAGATTTCACCACTGGAGCAACGTATTCTTTTTGGGTTTCATCTGTTGCCAATATTCCTACTTTTTTGCCTTCACACTTGTACTGTTCAGACAAGGCCATGATTTTAGCGATTATCGCTTGAACTGCACCCTCAACTAACAGCATTTCTGCATTTGGTGCATAATGCTTATGCATCATACCCGGAGAGCGAGCCTGCCTAACCGTAACCTCCCGCTCGGAGGCAACAAACGGATGTAACGCCACACTAGGTAGCACCGCTTGAATAGCCTCAAAAGGTGTTCCACCAGGCCTTAGTAACAATGGCGGATCAACGCTTAAATCCAAAACTGTGGATTCAACACCGATACTTGTTGGACCTCCGTCAAGTATTACGTTGATTCTGCCATTCAAGTCACCATAGACATGCTGAGCGGTTGTTGGACTAGGGTTTCCTGAAAGATTCGCACTGGGCGCCGCAATCGGAGCACCACTTTGCTTAATCAGGGCAAGTGCAACATTATGTTTGGGCATTCGAACTGCAATTGTGTTCAATCCTGCGACTGACTCTTTAGGCACCGTTTCAGAACGTTTGAATATCAATGTTAAGGGTCCAGGCCAAAACCGTTCCATTAACACTTCAGCGTTTTTTGATACATCTGTTGCAAGCTGGTAGACCTGACTGGCATCGGCGATGTGTAGAATTGGTGGGTTATCCAAAGGTCTGTTTTTAGCTTTAAACAAAGCCAAAACTGCACCGTTGTTTAAGGCATTTGCGCCTAAACCGTAAACGGTCTCAGTTGGAAAAGCGACCAAACCACCTTTCTTGATGATTTCTGAGGCAACATGGATTTTTTCAGGATCAGGATTTATAGAGTCAACTTGAAGTATAACCGTTTTAGAGTCTTGATTTTGGATTTTTAGTACGGTTAAGGCTTCAATTTGATGTCTATATATATTATTCCAGTAAGTGTGTAGCAACATGTTTTTTTCTTTTTTTGAAACTTCTTTAAAACTATGCTTAGTGTAAAAATTCACAGCCCAAAATGCGGCTTTCCATGTACTGACCAAAACCGTTGATGACCCCGTTGAACTCATTAGATACTTAAGCAGTTTTTCGCCGTAACCCCTACGTTGCTGGTCTGTGAGCACATATACATACCGAATTAAAGTGACATCTTTAACGGATTGAATCCCCATAACCGCAACCAAAACGTTGTCTTCTTTCAACCCGTAAAACTGAACGCTCCCCTTGAGTTCTTCAACTGATATATAGGGTTCTTTCCAGCAGCCAACTGGAATTGCGTTTTTGTAGGCAACAGCGGCATCGTTAATTACATTCAAAATAGCGTCAAATTCGCTGTCTGCCAATTTAATAATCATTTTTTTCGCCCTACTGCTTTGGTTTAAGCTACGAGTCCGCGGTTTCTATAAATGTTTATGTTGTTGTATACTTTTTTTTCTTTAATACCATGTACTCAGCACGTACTTCTCTTATAATTATTGAGCAAATAAACCTCCTTGCTTTGATAAACCGTCAAAAACTGTGTATCTCTATGGTTAAATCTTTTTTAACAACTTTAGCACAATCAACTCCCACCTATTTGTCCTTTTTCTCAATGTAACAGGTTTGTGTTGTTCGCTTAAAGAGACTTAATTAAGCTGATTTAGCTTTGGCAAGATAAAATAAAACCTTTAATGTTTGTTTGGTTGTGAGAGGGAGATTGAATGGAAGGTAAAAGGTGGTTGGTTTAGTAAAAAGCTCCCCCTCCCACAACTCATCATTAAGCTGTTTCCACTATATAAAATAGGACCCAACTAAATTGGACAACTTAAATAATCACATTCTAGTGTATGAACAAAAAACTACAATATTACTAAAAAACATGGACACAATCAAGGCACAGTTTATACACTGTTTGCATATTTAAGAGCCTGACTAATTCATCGAAGTTAAAAAATGTGAAATAAGTACATGAATTATTTGTTTTTACCATTTAATACAATTTTTAATACTATTAACAGGTTGAATTACAGCAGTAACGATAGTTTTTGATGATAAAACTTTAAAGCAAACAATTCGATGAAATGGGTAGGTAACAATTTATGACAAGTAACGAGAAAACGCCGATGTTAAAATGGCTTGAGCAGCACAATATCACCATGCAAGACCTCATTGACGCTGCACTTGAAATGTATGTGCCACACCCCGGCATTGAAACACCCCAAAAAGCCGCCGAAGTCTTAGAAGAGGAACTCATCATAGCACTCTCTGACCCAAACGTTGCAACCTTAATCACTGCAGCCTTCCATGCACAAGAAGATGCAGAAAAAGGCGTAATCCCCGGTTTAAGTATGGAGTATTTTATGGGCCGACCTGGACTAGTTGCAGACGAGCTAATAGGCATAGCTATTGCCACATACATTGCTGGCGCAAAAGGCATGTTTGAGTTTGTTCGTTTTGACCAAGCAAAACCAGGCATCCTCAAAAAACTTGGACCACTAACAAATGATCCCATTGGCGCATTAATTGCCGGTGCATCTTCAAACATGTACACCCGATCTGTTAAAGACAAATCTATCGTTTAATTTATGTTCTTATGTTTTCTATTTTTCTTCTTGTTTAATATTTGCGTTTCTTTTTTGGAGCCCTTTAATACTTAGTCCTTATAAGGTTGTGCCATTTACAAGAGAATTGACGCTTTTAATCCACATATGTTTCAAAGCGTCATGATGCTGCGCAAAGTTTTGTTCCAATCAAACGAGTCATTGTACCATAACCTTATAATATTCGAGCGGTTGAGAAATTACAGTTGGCTTACATGGGTCAAACGCGATTGTGTATTGTTACGAACGTATTTCTACCATCAGTCGGTGGAATACAAATTGTAACTTATGAGCAGAGCAAAAGACTTCTTCAAAAAAACTTTGACCTTAAAGTTGTTACAAATCGAATTCAAGCCCCAAAAAAGTATGTTATTGAGGGAATAAATGTTGAATGCTATGAGTCCATGAACATGGGCTTTCGCTTAGGAATACCATATACTATTCCAACAGTCCCAAGCTTTTCAGCATTCACTAAAAACATAAAAAACAGCAAAATCATCCACGCACATGGCCACCCATACTTAACCTCGCTTATTGCAGGTAAACTTGCAAAATATTACGAAAAACCATTCGTCTTAACACAGCATAACACATTCATAGATTATAACAATATTTTTAACCACGTTGAAAAGGTCAATGATTTAACCGTTGGTAAAGAAACCCTCAAACAGGCTGATAAAATAATTGTTGTAAGTAACGCAACTAAAGAGTATGTGTTAAGTTTAGGCGCAAAACCCAGTAAGGTTAAGGTGCTCCATAACGGTGTTGACCTAAGTCGGTTCAAACCGTTGCCTAAAGTCAAAGAGAAAATGCGTAAAAAACTGGGCATTTCAAAGGATGTAAAGGTTATTTTAACAGTTCGAAGGATAGTTTACAAAAACGGTGTTGATACTCTTATCGATGCCGCAAACATTGCTGTAAAAAAGAAACAAAAACTTGTCTTTATAGTTGTTGGAAAAGGCCCTGATATGGTAAGTATCCAGAATCAGATAGAGCAGTTAGGCCTTGAAAAAAATATTAAGCTAACAGGTTTTGTTGCTGACCAAGACTTACACTTATACTACAATATGGCGGATTTGTTTGTTTTACCTTCAAAATCTGGCGAAGGCTTACCGTTAGTGGCTTTGGAAGCCATGGCATGTGGCTTGCCAGTCATAGCTACAAACGTTGGAGGAATAAACGAGATTATGGTGAAAGGTTTTGGGAAACTAGTTCCAGCAAACAATCCAGAAGCGTTGGCAAAAGCGATTGTTGAATTTGCAGATATTAATAATGGAAATAATGGTGAACTGCGGGCAATTGTTGAGGAACAGTATAGTTGGGACAAAAATGTGGCTAGGCTCATTGAAATATACGAAGAGCTTATTTAAGTTAACACGGACACTATATAGCCTTTCAACATTGGGGAGATGAGAATGACCTCAAAGGTAGAACTAGTATCAATAGTAATTCCAACACTTAATGAAGCAGGTAACATACTGGAAGCTGTAACAACAATCCACAAAGAACTAGAGTATCCAAAAGAGATCATTGTTGTTGACGGAAACTCTACTGATGGAACACAAGAAATCGTGAAAAGCACAAGCTTTTGTAAACTAATAATTGAACCACGTCGCGGTTACGGTCGGGCCTTAAAAACAGGCATGGAAAATGCCAAAGGTAACGTTATTATCATGGTTGATGGTGACGGAACTTATGAGGTAAAGCATATTGGACGTATGCTTGATAAAATGGTTCAAGAAGACGCTGACATGGTTCTTGCGACACGTATG
The DNA here is from genome assembly GCA_009778385.1 of Candidatus Bathycorpusculum sp. GTDB lineage: Archaea > Thermoproteota > Bathyarchaeia > Bathyarchaeales > Bathycorpusculaceae > Bathycorpusculum. Next base: position 7,557 of record WRJX01000105.1, read on the forward strand.
TATGATCCAAATAAAGCGATGGGGTTTTTCAATTTTGTTGGCAACAAGATTATCACGTTCTGCTTTGATTTTCTCTACAGTCAATACCTTAGTGATACCCAGTCAGGGTTTAGAGCTATATCTCATGAGGCCATTGACAACGTAAAGCTTGTTGAGGGTGACATGGCTTTTGCCACGGAAATGCTTATCAAATTTACAAAGAAAAACTACAAAATGGTTGAAGTTAAAAGCACATACAAAATTCGCAGGTATGGCAAACCTAAACTGCAAAAGTTTAAGTCAACAATAGAAATATTCACCACAATGGTTAAAGGTTTAGTAAACAGGTGACCCTCGTATGGAAGACAACAACAGCCAAACAGTTATGTTAAAACTTGAGAAAGGCTATGTTGTAGCAGTAGCTAGTGCACTTATAGTTGTCTGTTGCATAGTTGCAGCGTATTTCATCGTTTACGCATACCAGTCACCAGGTTACCATGAAATGTACCTACTTGACGCTCAAAATCAAGCAGTTAATTACCCTAAAGTTCTCGTTATTAATCAAAACAACACCTTTAATACACCAGTTACTATCGTAAATAACACACCAATATTGCATGATTATCAGGTTCAGACAAAAATTGTTCAAGACACCATCCATTTTCCAATCAATGCCACTACATACAAAACATACGAATTTGCTTTAGACACCGGACAATCATGGAGCAGCCAAGTGCCTATAAGTATCAATGAAGAAGGAAGCTATAGTATCGTGTTTGAGCTTTACGCTAAAAATGGAGAGAACTATGTTTTTACCAACAACTTTTGTGTTCTGCATATTGAAGTAGTTACAGGCACTACTTAAGCGGGAACTTTAATGTTCTGCTTGCTTTTTTGTTGGCGTTCAATATACTCATTTTCGATTTGTACTCTGTGTACATTGTTATATGCGCAGAATGGAATAATCTTCTTGTCAGGAGTAATATAGTGAACTACGCATCTGCGAACGCGGTTAACGTCAAAGTTGTAAGAGTCCATAAACGCCATACAGCCTAACAAGAAAATTTTTCGCCGTATTTTTCCCAGTGAAGCGTAAGATGGAGAGAAGTGCATACGCAAAATACTGCTCATTAGTGTAAATGTACCAACTTCTTTTGTTACAGTCAGCATGCGCATTGATAACATGGCACCCATGAAAAGCGAGGAAAGCAGAGATAGTTTACCTTTTGATTCGGCATTTTCGGCAGTTTTGCGGATGTAATTGAAGAATTTGTCAAAATTTACAAACTGGTTAATTGGAAACATTTTACCGTTTTTGGAAACGTAAATCCAGTTCACGATACCACATTGAGGACTACAGCTGAACAGAGGCCAAGGTTTCTGCATGAATTTACGCATTATTTTGATGGGTGAGGTCATAACTGACATAGGAAATAGGTCAGTAGTTTTTATTTCACCGTTTGTTTGTTTTTCTACATCTTCAGCAAAACTCCATTCACGGAAATTTTCGCGGAATGGATTCTCAGTTGCCCTGCCAGTAAATGCGATTGGTTGAAAAATTAGGCCTCTGATGATGTTTGTGTTTTTGGCTGCAAACCGTATCATGTCGCCTACTTCTTTGTCGTTTAGGCTTTTCATTAAAGTGTTAACTAAGATAACTTCCATGTCGTATTTGCGGCAGACTTCAATAGCTTTTAGTTTAATATCTACAAGGGGTAAGCCGCGGACTTTTTTGTTGAATTCTTCATTGAAACTATCAAAGGATAAGTAAACGATGTTTAGCCCGTTTTCTTTAAGTTGTTTAGCTAATCCGGGTGTGTTAACAAGGTGTGTGCCATTGGTTGCTAAGATAGTCATGAATTTTAGTCTGTGGGCGGCAGCAATGATTTCAGGCATGTCTTCACGTTCAAGAGGTTCTCCACCTGAGAAAAGGATAGCTGGAGGTTTTGGGTTTGCTTTTGCGGCAAATTCTAACATGTCTATGAGTGCTTCTTTGGTTGGTTCATAATCTGTGTCTTGATTTGGGAAAGTTGAAAAGCAAACTGCACATCTAAAGTTGCAGCGCTTAGTTACATCAATTACACCAATGACGGTTCCAGAAGCATGGTTGTGGCAGTTTTCACAGACGTAAGGGCAGCCTCCAGGGTTTTTTGGCGCGTTGAGATCCCCGAGGTATTGAAATTGGTCATATTTCATCATGTGTTCAAATATTGGTTTACTTTGCCAGTGGGTAGCCTTGAATTCACCGTGTTCAGGACACTGTTTGGTGATTTTGATTTGACCGTTGCGTTCGCTTAGTTGGGCATTAATTTTTTTTTGGCATTCGGGACAGATACTTTTGGTTTCGCTCATAACAGTATTCCAACTATTGCTTCAACTATCAATGCCAAGGGAAGCAGAATCATGGACATAGTTACTATTCGTTCGTATTTGCGTACGTTCTGTACAGTGGAACCAGAGATAAAGAGACGAACAGACGAATAGATTAGCAATACACTCCAAGTGAGAATAAACGGCAGATAATAAACCGTAAAGTTGTTTGCAAACAGGGGTAGAGCAGGCAGAGATGCAAACAGACCGGTTAGGAGGAAGAATATGGCACCGACTTTGGTTGCGTTATAGTTACCGACTTTCTGGGGTAAAGTGGGGTAACCGACTTTTGTGTCGCCCTCAACACTTAGCACATCTCGAAGTACATTACCACCTATGGTGCCAAACGCGATCGGGTAGAGAGCTAGCGAAATCATAGTTACAGTACCCGAGATTGCAGCTTGGCCATACATAAAAGCCGTTCCGGTTAGAATACCAACAACAATGTTTGCAATGAATCCGGATTTTTTCTTTACCAGATAAGAATAGAATATCAAAACCAGAGAATCGATGGCTAGTATGACAAAGCTGAGTGGTGGTAACCAGTAGGTGAGACTTAAACCTATAGCAAACAGGATACTTGAAATCGTCACTACATGTTTTAGTGTTAAGGCGCCTGCGGGTATTGGACGTTTGGGTTTTATTACAGCGTCACTTTCGCGGTCAAAGTAATCGTTTATGGCAAAACCTGCACTGGTAATAAAAGCCATTGAGAAGAATATTAGCACAATTTGTTGGGGTGCAATCATACTTTTAGTGATAGCAAATGCTGTAAGAAGTGATAATCCACCGGTCATCAGCCAGTAGGGCATTCTTAAAAGTGCAAGTAACCCTCTAGCTGGTGATGTACTCATTTGTTTAGTTTCCTCTCAGTAACGATTTCTTTTATGTTATCTTCAAGAGATACCTTAGGATTCCAATTTAACTCTTTCTTTGCTTTAGTGATATCGAACCATATTTTGGTTACGTCACCTTGCCAAGAAACGTCAGTTGTAGTCACAACAGTCTTATTTTGAAGATTAAGAATTGTTAGGATCATTTTAGAAAGTTCAAGGATGGAAGTTGTTTTACCAACCCCAAGGTTGTAAACTTGGCCATCTATAGAATTCATGGCACCAATTTTAATCAACGCATCAACTACATCAGAAACATGGACAAAGTCGCGGCACTGCTTACCTGTGCCAATAATTTCCAGCTTGTCAGGGTTTTTAACAATTTTATCCAAGAAGTCATGGATCACACCGTGACATCTAGATCCATAAACGTTAGCAAAACGGGTTATTACAATGTCAAGGCCGTATTGTTCACGGTACATTTGGCAATATTCTTCGCCGACAACTTTGGATAAACCGTAACAAGAGAAAGGGTGAAAACCATAGCTTTCAGGCGTAGGAAACACTGACGGATTACCATACACCGCAGCACTTGAGGCGAAAACTAATTTAGCATCGTCTTTACGTGCCTTTTCAAGAACACATAAAGTGCCTTTAGCGTTTGTATTGAAATCCTCCAGTGGGTTTTCCATAGAGTAAGAAACCACGACTTGGGCGGCTAAATGATAAATTAAATCCATTTTTTCTTGTGACAGCAGGGTTTTAAGGTCTAAAATATCGCCTTTAACAAATTTTGCTGCAGGCACATCGGCTACGTTCTCCAGTTTACCGCTTGATAAGTTATCGTATATTGTTAAATCATCCGTTAAACTAGAAAGTGCCTTAGATAAGTGAAAACCGATAAAGCCAGCGCCACCGGTAACCATCACTTTTTTACCATTGATTTCTGCCATCCAAATCACGACAAAGCCTATATGCCTATGTATATAGTGTTAGGTATATGTCGCCAGCAAAAGCTATAAAAACCTTTAGGGATTTGCTTGCATTCCTCACTATAATCCCAATGGGTGGAAAAGAGGACTTTGTTTTCACATCAGCAGAAAACATGTACCTTTTTCCCTTAATCGGCAGTTTCATAGGCACTCTAGCTGGAGCATATTTTATTGGTATCAGTTTTATTCTTCAATTCCTGTTAAGTTTAGTTAACAGTTTTGTAACTTTACCAGTTGATTTTTTGGTAAGGTTTGTGTCTGCTGCTATGACAGTGGCGTTTCTGTTGGTTATGACAGGGCTTCAGCATTTTGACGGCTTAATTGACCTTGGCAATGCTTTAGGTTACCGAAGTGAACATGATCGAAAAATGGCGGCTCATGCTTGGACCGTGAATTATTCAGGGGCAATTTTCGCCATGATTGTCGAGTTTGTAGCGTTTTTAGGCTTATTTTTGTTGGTTCCCGCCTTTACCAATCCCTTGGTAATATTTGCAGCAATAATTTCAGCTGAAGTTGCAGCTAAACTTGCGATGGTAACCCTTGTATGGATTGGAAAAACCACCCATAAAGGCTTAGGCTCCATTTTCCTAAAGAAAGCCAAGAAGAAACTAAATATTGCCGCGTACGCTATTTCAGCAGTGCTTGCATTTATATTATTTAGTTTAGCAGTTAACCCAATCTACGGTGTTTTAGGAGTCGGCTTAGTGTTTGTCAGCATTCCAATCGCTTGCGTGATGGAAAAGGTAGCTGAGAAAGTGTTCGGCGGTGTTTCAGGTGACATTATTGGGGCGACTAACGAGGTTTCAAGAGCAGTAACCCTTGTGCTACTTGCAGGAGTGTTAATGATAATATGACTGTTTCTGCGTTAGTTATGGCTGGCGGCAAAGGCACACGCATGGGTACTCCAGAAGAAAAACCACTTATCAAAGTCTGTGGCAAACCTGTCATTGAATACGTACTTGACGCCCTAAAAAACGCAAAAAAAATTGACAAAATCTATGTCGCAGTAACCGAACGCACACCAAAAACAGCCAAATACATTGAAAAATTCCAAACAAAAATTGTAACAACCCCAGGAAAAGATTACGTTTCAGACATGGGCTATGCCACTCAAAATCTTAAGCTGGGCAAGTTTCTTGCAATCGCTGCAGATTTACCATTAATCACAGGAGAGATTCTCGACCAAATAGTTGAACGCTATGAAAACTGTGGTAAACCCGCACTAACCGTTGCAGTACCAATTGAAACTAAAACCAGAATAGGTATGAGCGTTGAGTACTCATTCAAAATGGATAACAAAGACGTAGTGCCCACAGGAATTAACGTAATTGACGGAAACAAACGATATGGCGACGAATGGCTAGACCAAGACATCTTTTTACTTGATCAAATAGAACTCGCAATAAACGTTAACACACCTCAAGAACTACAAATAGCCGAAACATTACTAGTCAACCGTAAACAAAAAACAAAATAAAACAAGACCAACAACGCTTAAAAGTTATAATCTGTTAACTCCTGCGCAAATACTAGCTACAACAGTACCAAACTGAAAATTTTAATGGTGATTTCAACATCAAAACTGTAAGTTCCTGTGTTGATGGTTTTTAGGGAAATATTTAACATTCCCTGCACATCAAATACTACACTTGCTTTAGGAGAACTATCCACATGAGTATACTTAGGCACGACACTTTCTGGAATGCCATAGTCAGTATGCCAATGACCAAAAAGATGCTTCAGCTATCTCTTCGTAAATGCAACACATGTGGACGCACAGTGCTTGAAGCAGCACTAGATGATTACGGTGGCAAAACAAGTCATCGTTGTGAAAAATGCAGGTCTCTTTACAGTCAAATTATCGCGTTCTGGATTGAATTTCTACGTAAGGCCCTTGGGTTTAAACGGGCAAAAGTAGAACAATTATTAACAGACAAATATGCACGAAATGCCGTGCTTAATCTTGTAGAATCCTTTGAGCATTTTGGCATTAAAAAACCGATGTCGCTTTGCGCACCGTTTCTAGTAGTTTGGGATTTCACGCATAAATGCAATCTTCGCTGTAAGCATTGCTACTCAAACAGTGGCGAAGTTGAAGAGGAAGAATTAACCACAGAGCAAGCATTAGCAGTTGTAGACCAACTTGCTGATGCGCATGTAACGGCTTTGGCGTTTAGCGGTGGGGAACCCTTAACCCGTAAAGACTTCTTTCAGGTAGCTCGTCATGCAGCTGACCGTGGCTTATACGTTTCTCTTGCATCAAACGGCACTCTATTCACTAAAGAAAATGTGCAAAAGCTCAAAGAGGCAAAAGTAAACTATGTAGACATAAGTATTGATGGCGCAACCGCTAAAACACATGATGATTTCCGAGGCATCACAGGTGCTTTTGAAAAGACAATTGTTGGTCTTAAAAACTGTGTTGACGCAGATATTTGCACATGCATAGCTACTACTGTGGGCAAAAATAACATGACAGAATTGCCAGGCATTATTGATTTAGCGGAACATTTTGAGGTAGAAAGATTTACCTATTTTAACTTCATTCCTGCTGGACGTGGCAAAGACTACGCAGATCAAGATCTCTCACCTCAGGAACGCGAAGAAGTTATGCGGTACCTGCTAAATCGTATGTCGGCAGGGTGCAAAACCACGATTTTAGCCACGGCACCACAATTAGCCCGGGTTGCAGCTCAATGCCAAGGTTCATCTGGCACAGGTGAAGTTACCTTGGCTTTGGCACACATGCAAACTGTAAGGGTAACTAAAAAAGCCGTACCTTTAGGCGAATTTATTGGTGGGTGTGGGGCAGGCAGGCTTTACTGTTCAATTTCCCCGCAAGGTGACGTGCGTCCTTGTGTGTTTTTGCCCGTAAATGTTGGCAACCTAAAAACGCAGACATTTAAGGACATATGGCTTAACGCGACATTATTTAACGCTTTTCGTAACCGTTCTAACCTGAAGGGGTCATGTAGTAAATGCGAGTACAAATATATTTGTGGAGGCTGTAGGGCACGCTCAGCCGCATATCATGACGGTGACACCCTTAATGGTGATCCAGGGTGCATTATGGGAGTAAAAAACCAATGACTTCAAAAACTGCAAAGTTAGTTAAAATTTACCGTACAGAAGACACTTCCGTAAGTGAAATCTTAAAAGAAGCCGTTGCCAACGCGAATTTACGAGGTAAAAAGCGGATTTTCATTAAACCAAATCTAAGCCATCCTGAGTACCTACCAGGAGTAGTTACAGACCCAGAATTAACCAGTGAACTAATCGGTTTACTACGTAATCAAAACAGTGAAGTCATAGTAGGTGAATCTAATGGCTTTAATTATCCATGCTGGTCAGCCTTTGATAAAACCGGCATGCAGAAGGCCGTTGAAAAAGCAGGTGGAACAGTAATTAACCTTTCTGAAGATAAAGTGGTTGAAGTAAAATTCAATAGTAACACATCTATAAAACGATTGTTTTTACCTAAAACCATCATTGATGCCAACGCCGTAATTGATTTGCCGTTGATGAAGACCCATGAGTTCATGGCGTACAGTGGTGCAATCAAGAACCTGTTTGGCTGCATACCTAGCAACAAACGCATTTACCTACACCCATACTTGCCCGAAGTCTTCTATCGCTTATACACGCTGTTTAAACCATCCTTAACAATAATGGATGCACGTATTGGAATCGAAGGCAATGGACCAACCAAAGGCAAACCAGTCAAAATGAACCTCATGCTAACCAGTACTGACGCCCTTGCATTAGACATTGTAGCAGCTAAGACCATGAAACTCAACTGGAAAGAAACATATCTTAGCTATATTGCCAGAAAAACTGGGCTTCAAGAAACCGACATCAAAGAGGAGGGCGTTCCAGTTTCAGCTGTTGCCCATCATTTTGAGCTACCGCATATCGATTTGCCCGTCAAAGTCCAAATAATTATCTATCAACATGAGTATCTCACTAAAATGCTGTTCTGCTCTTTAGATATAGTGAAGCTCTTTCAGAAAATTACTATGACTTACCGAGGTAAATCTATAGAGGTAGCTTAAACCAAGCACTTAATTACTGTAATTTAGATCTTATAACAAAAAATTACAACAAATCAAATTTAATTACACGTCATGTAAAGCTTCTTCATAAACTCGCATAGCTTCTTTCACTACGATGCTCCAGTCATATTGTTCAACAATAGTTTTACGAGCTTTTATGCCCATTTCAGCGGCTTCCGTTTGATGCTCAAACAAATACAGAATTGCGTCAGAAAACTGTTTTGAATTAAATGGGTTGACTAACAAACCGTTTTTGCCTGTTTTGATTGTCTCAGCAATTCCACCCACAGTTGTTGTCACTACTGGCAATCCAGTTGCAAGCGCTTCAAGCACGGCAAATGGGTGATGTTCATAGAAAGTTGAGAACGCAAAGACATCTGCAGCTTGGTAAAGTTTAGGCAGTTTCTTGTCAGGATAGTAACCAGTAAAGATGATGTTGTCTTTGACACCTAAACGTTCGGCGTGTGTGTTGAGTTTTGCCATTTCATCGCTTTGACCTTTGCCGCTAATAACAAATTTGGCGTTTTTAAACCGTTTAACCACAGATGGCATAGCTTCAATGAGGGTAAAGAGGCCTTTTCGGGCGTATAATCTGCCTACTGAGAGGATTGTAATGTCATCGGGGTTTAATCCAAGTTCAGCCTTGATTTTTTGTTTATCTTTGGCAGGTTGAAACTTGTGGGTGTTAACACCGTTGTGAATAACACGAATGCGGTTTTCAGGTATGTTGTAGTATTTTCTTAGTTCTTGACGTGTAAAGTCACTGACCGCAATGACACGACTGGCACGTTTAATCATTCCGACCTCAAAAAAGCGTAGAAACCAGTTGAAGCTGACGAGAAATTTTTCGTTCGCGTTTAGACGACTGTAGGGTTCTCCACCTATGGCTTCTGCTTCGCCTTTCCATGTGGAGTGAACTGTACAGACAATGGTTTTTCCAAAGCGTGGTGGAACGGCAAAACTGGGTGTCAACGGCAGCTGTGGATGAGTGATGTCAATATTTGCGGTGTTACGGATACTGTTAAGTTTTCGGTAACTAGCTTCTGCCAGCATAAATGATTTTATGACTGGGATTTTTGGGATTTTCTGGAAATATACTTTGAGCTGACGATTGACTTGGACATCAAGATTCTGATTTGAACCAGTCACTATATTGGTATTATAGCCGTTTTTCATTAGTTCATTAGAGAGGTAATAGATGTAGGCACCTGTTCCACCAGCTAGTGGCCAGTATTCAGGCGATATAAAGCAGATGTTTCGGCTTGTCATTTGAGCCTACCTCCAAGATAATCTATTGATGTGATTATGGCGCCGTTAAACCAAGCAACAGAACGCACATAATAAAGCAGAACGAGCCGCATTGCAGAATTATCTTTAAATTCAACAGCAATTTTCGCTGCCGAATAAACATAGTAAACAAACATCACTATAAGCAGAACACTTGTCAGGTACCATAAAGGTCGTAAAAGCGGCACTATACCTAACAAGAAACTACATACTATTGCCAAAAGCCAAATTGGTTGAATATTCATGCCAATGTCAGTGATTTCGTCACCACGAGCTAAAATGTCATGCTTAAAGTACAGACGTAATGTGTTTTTGCCGTATTGCAGCTGTTGCCGGTAAAACTTTCGAAGGGTTGGACGATTGAAATGATAACATACTGAAGAGGGTTCATAAACGATTTTGTAGCCTTTTGAGGCTAGTCTGTATCCGAATTCTGTGTCGTACTGGCTTGGCATGTCTTCTGCCCAACCACCGATCTCTTCAATAACGGATTTTTTAAGTAATAAATTCATGGTAGCTATACGCGCAGTGTATCTACCGATGCGACGATAACGAGTTTTTAATTCATATCCGATACTTCTTGCCCACGGGTTATCCACGTTCCATATATCAATGGAGCCACTGACACCACCAACATTTGGTTCATCTATATGAGGTACAAGTTTTTTTAACCAGTCTACTTCAACTTTAGCATCAGAGTCTACAAACCCCAAAATTGGGTGTTGCGCAATTTTTTGGGCATAATTGTAAGCTGCGGGACAGTTTAGAGCGATTTGGCAGATTTTAACTGGATATTTTTTGGCGATCTGCACTGTTTTGTCTTTTGAGCAGCCATCCATTAAAATAATTTCTACGTGAGACGGAGGGTAATTTTGTGCAAGCAATGCTTGCAGACATTCTTCAATTGTTTCCTCATTGTTCATTGAAGCCACAATCACTGACACTTTAGGCAAAACGTCAGGCAATTTTACACCCTCCTCAGTCGTGCTGAAATTATTGAGATAAGTATTCTAGAACCATCATACAAATGGTCAATACCCGACCTACCGTAAGTACGTTGCTCAAAACTTATTGGCACTTCAAGCACACGATAATGACTTTTAACGGTTTTCACTAACATCTCCGTTTCAATTTCATACCCACCCGATTTCAAGTGCTGAATTTCAAGTACTTCCCGCTTCATCGCTCTGTAGCCAGACTGAGAATCGGTAACATGAACACCTATGAACATTTGAATAATCAGGTTGAAGAACTTAACACCAAACACGTTGAGTTTCTTAGCAGCTACATTTTTCTGGTGTAAATACCGTGAGCCAATAACAAGATCTGCCCTGTCGTTCAAGAGCGGATAAAGCAGTTTTGGCAACTCTTCTGGACGATGTGACCCATCTGAGTCAATTGTGACTATTATATCACCTTTAGCTTTAGCAAAGCCAGCACGTAACCCCATACCTTTACCTACATGTGCCTTCAAACTATACAACTGAACAGGATACATTTTAGCAACCATAAGTGAATTATCAAATGAGTGGTCATCAGCTACTATAATTTCATATGTTAAATTCGTCTGTTTCATGGCTGCTTGGACACGTTCAATCACGTTCCCTATGGTGTGCTCTTCATTGTACACAGGGATGACAATGGAAACCAGCATTTGTTTGGGGCTCACTTTACTCATAAAGCTCAATGGAAGAACTTATAAAGTTTGGCTACTCCACCATTGCATCAAACAGTTATGGATGAATTGATGTCTAACATGGAACCCCCAAAGTTTACTTCACTAAAAGGTGACCAAAAAGTTTGGTTTTCCATGTGGTTCTTAGGTTCGATAGTCACTTTTGGACTAGCGTTTTTCCCCATGTTTTATCGTTTAATCGAAAACAGAAATCGTCACTTCAAAAAAGAAGAAGCCCTTGAAGAACAAGTATCAGTTTATCTGCAACGTCAAAACAGAACTGTGCCAAAAGTGAACAAACAGCCACGTGAAATGAACGCAAAAGTTTGGACAGCGGCCATTGTTCTTGTTATTCCAGTTTTCATAATCACGTATTTACTGTCTAAAGATTTAGTTTCACATGAAGCTGAACAAGACAAATTTCTTGCTCAAGCTTTCCCAGAACGTGTTTTTATGACACAGACGATACCCATAAAAACGTATGCAATAATTACCATAGTGACCTTAGGCTTTGGGGTAATTTACTGGCTATACAAAGTAGTTAATCAATATAATGCGCATTATAAAGCGCATTTGCAGGTAGAGAAAAAAATCTTAAGTCTGATGGAGGAGAAAAAAATTGGCGAATAACGAATGTAGAGAATGCAGATTTGTAAGCCATGGCGGAGATGTTTGGGGCTTTGCCAGAAAATACAATATTCCCCTTGAAGAAGCACTTGATTTTAGCGGGCCAATCAACCATCTTGGGCCTTCACCAAAAGCTCTTGAGTCAGTAAAAGAAAACGCTAAACTGATAAGGTTTTATCCTGATCCAAACCCTATTGAACTACACAGAAGCATTGCAGAATATGTTAACCAGTCAGGTGTGAATTCAGACAACATTATTTTGGGTAACGGTTCAATCGAACTCATTTACATGATTACAGAAATTTTTTCAAAAGCTAACTTTAAAGCAGTAGTGCCAGTCCCCTCCTTTACAGAATACGAAAAAGCAGCATTACGCTTAGGTGGACAAACAATTTACGTCCAGTTACCAGCTGATTTTAGTATGGAAAACGAAAAAATCAAAAAAGCCATAACACTTGACACCAAAATCGTTTCCATATGCAACCCCCATAGTCCGTCAGGCAAACTATACCTTAAAGACGAAGTTCTTGATCTTGTGGAGTATTGTCAGAAAAAGGATGTAATTTTTAGCATAGACGAAAACTATATCGAATTTACTGATAAAGAACAAACAGAAACAATGGCAGGCTACGTAAACAAGTACGAGAATCTCTTTGTCATACGTTCAGTAACCAAATTTTACGGTATGCCAGGCATACGTTTTGGCTATGGCGTCGCCGCAAAAAGCTTAATCAGCAAACTCTTAGATGTACGGCAACCATGGAGCATAAACAGCCTTGCTGGATTTGCTACTTTAGCGGCGTTCAGTGACAAAGAGTTTATAGAAAACACTAAACGCATGATCGCACAAGAACGAGTTAGGTTCGCAGAGCAACTCAGCGAAATTTCTGGCTTACAAGTTTTTCCTTCAGACACCAATTTTCTGCTAGTAAAAATAACCAACGGCAAAATTACTTCAACTAAAATTAAAGAAGAACTTGCTAAGATAGGTATGCTGATTCGAGACTGCTGCACCTTTGTAGGGTTGGATAACACATATTTCCGTGTAACTGTTCGCTCAGACAAAGACAACCAAAAACTTGTTAACGCATTAAAGAAACTGATGAACATTTAACAGAAAACTTTACTTATTCTCCTACTATCCACCTTATTTTGCTGTGTATTAGACCCTATAGATAGTCTTTGCAGAAACCTAAAAAACGGGGTACCATTGGCATTTTAAGCCATTAGTATATTGTTTGAAGAAGAGTATAAAAGAATAAAAAGTTAGAAGTTACTTGAGCATGTTTTTGGCGCGTGGGTTGTCTGCGAATTCCCATGCAATGTTGCCTTTCCAGATATCACCAAGTTTGGTAATTTTGATTTCTTTCTCATCAATTGTTAGTAAGCCTTTTTCGACGAGTCGGGTTAGTTGTGGGCTAAAGACGTCTTCGGGGTTTTTGCCGAATTTCTCTTTGAATTCGATTTTGTCAACGGGCAAACGGAGGTAGAGACGAGTCATTACTTTGCGCATCATTTCCTCGGGGGTGGATTCGCTAATTTTATTGATTGGCAGCCTGCCTGCATTTACTGCATCCATGTATTGGTTGATGTCTTCAATGTTGGAGTAAGAGAACGTTTCAAAGTAGCCCATAAAGCAGCCTGCACCGGTAGTTAGTTGTGCTGCAAAAGGCCAACCGTTAAGGCAGGATTCTTTGAAATGCCAAGGTTCTCTGGAGAATCTGTCATGTCCAACAGCTTTGTAGCCTGCGTCGGTTAACATTTTGTATGCTGTTAGATACATTTGTGTTTCGTGTTCCACGTCACCAGGTGGAGGCATTTTGCCTGCCTTTATTTGCATATCTAAGATGGTGTCAGGAACAACTTCTAAGGCGTAAACATCAACTTCAACGTCTAATTCTATGCATTTTTTAAGTGTGTCTACCCAAGCTTCCATTGTTTGTCCTGGCAGGTTATAGAGTATGTCTACACAAACGCACATATCCAGTTTGCGTGCAAGTTTGATTGCTTCTTCGACCTGTTCTGCTGGGTCGGGCAGACAGAAGGCCTTTCTTAAATTATTATCAAAAGTTTGAGCACCCATATCCATTTGAAAAGCGCCATATTCGGCGAGTTTTATGATTTTGTGGCGGTCAAAACTTTTTGAGGATCCTGTAACTTTTATGAAGCAGTCATCAGTTACAGTGAAGCGGGCTTTGCAGTACTCGATTAGGTCAATTATTTGTTCGGCAGATAAAACACTGGGCGTTCCACCTCCGAGAACGATTTCATCAAAAACGCTGGTTTGTAGGTATCGGGTTTTAGCGTACATGTCGAGCTCTTTTTTAAGAGCTACAAGATAGGGTTCTATACGTGCTTTGCTTGTAGCGGTGGTTGGGAAATAGCAGAATGAACATCTGGAGTCACAAATAGATACCCATGGTTGCAGCTCCATTAAGCGTTTTGATGTGTTTTCTGTATCTAAAAATTCCAGAAAAGCCTTGTAGGTTTCAGGCTTGATATCAGGATAATCTCTGTAAGTATAAGGCGGCCAATTTGTCCTTAAATCATAGACGCTTGATTGTTCAGTCGCCGGGTTTTTCATTTATTTCTCCTCAAGTTATTTTTTAAAATGCCCTTGTTACCATAATAAAGTTTCTGTTAAATACCTATCTAAGCTGAAAACTAATCTGAGAGCTGAAAACAATAAAAACCGTTTAATACGGTTTTGTTTGAATTGTGCCGTTCCAGTAGATGAGTTTGCTGTAAGTCCAATTGTCAAGGTTAGGCGAGTCAGCATAAATTATGTCAAATTTTTGGCCATACTGCTGGGAATAAGTGTTTACATCGTTCCAAATTTGATTTGAAAGGGTGCTGTTTTTCCATAGGCCCCAAATCCAATCGTCTGGACCACGGAAACCATATCCAAAGTCAGGTGGAAGTACATATGCCACACGCTCATTAACAGGATTATTTGGACGGGGGTTAGACTTAACATATTCCCAAAATTGTTTGAGCGCATCTAAATGTTCTGGCTGCAGTATTCCATGTGCCATTCCAGTTTCGTTGTCCTGGGCATAGTCAAAAACCAAGATGTATTTAGCACCATTTTGATATGCGGTTACCATATCCTGATATAATTCAGGCCCTGAAGCAAGATACGGCGGCTGATCATATGTATAAGTTAGCATTGCACCCCATTCTTTACCATGCAGTGTAGCTGAACCTCTACATAAAGCAGTATTTATTGGTCTACTATGATTCCATGCGTATTCTGCCATGACAACGTCATAGCCTGCACGATAATTATATTCGTAAAGGGCATAATCAGAAGTCATAAGCGTAGTGTTTAGGGCAAGAAACTCGGAAATGTAATTGTGCAAATTTTGTACGTACAGGTTGGCTGCATCAGACCAATTGTTTGCCTCTGGAACTATCATATATGGATGATCGCTATCTATTTGATGCCCACCTGGTTCATCATAACTATACAACCCCAAAAACTTGTCACCCCAATGCTGCTTAGCATAGGCTGTCCAAGCTGACTGATCAAAATTTAATGTAGTATTTTCAGTAGTATGTGTATAAGTAGCAAAACTAAGACCACGTGCACTAATGTACTCACACATCTCGTTAAGCTTTACCTCGTCAAGAGTGATACCGGTGCTACCTAAAACAAAAAAGTTGGTAAAATCTTTGACCTGGTCGATACGCACTTTCAAATCAGCTATGTTATCATACGCTGCATCCACACCAACGTAAACATCTACGTTATATGCGACACTACTTCTACCAAAAAAGAAATGGACACCAACAAAAAGCACCATTATTAAAATTACGCATAAAAAAATTGTGACTACCCAGTTACGGTTCATTAAAAGTCACCATAAACAGATTTTTGGAAATAATTTTTTCTATAAAACTTGTCTGTGGTACGTTTTCGCCAATAGAGAATACCAACAAGAGACACCACAATCAAACCAACTGTTATCATAATAAGCATTATGGGGTAAACGGTTAAGTCCTGTGTGTCTTGAATTGTACCAATTGCATATACAAAGTGGTCATAAGAACCAATGTATAGAACACCGTTAACAACTGCGGGTGAAGAAACCACCCAACCGTCAGTTAGATAACTCCAGACAAGACTACCGTCTTTTATGTTCAGAGCGTAAATTTTATTATCGTATGAACCAAAAAATACCATATCCTTTGCTACTGCTGGCGCAGAAGCCACTTCACCACCGGTTTGGTAACTCCATTTTAAACTGCCTGAAACTGCATCTAACGCATACAGTTTACCGTCATCTGAACCCACATAGGCTACTCCATTTGCTACCGCAACAGAAGAGGCTATACTACCACCTGTAGTGTAATTCCACACTAAACTGCCATCCTCAGCATTCAAAGCGTAAATGTTGCCGTCATAAGAACCCACATAAACCAAACCACCCCAAATCGTTGGAGTTGAGGTTACGATATCACCAGTTGGGTAATTCCAGATTTGAGCACCAGTTTTGGCGTTGAAAGCATATATACTGTGATCCATGGAGCCCACGTACACATTGCCGCCTGAAATTGCAGGAGAAGAAGTGATAACCATGTCCCCAAAAGTGTAACTCCAAACAAGGGCGCCATTTTCAACATTTAACGCGTAAAGCTGATAATCTTCTGAACCTATGTAGACTATGCCGTCATAAACAGCAGGTGAAGAAACCACAGCATAACCAGTTAAGAAACTCCACTTTTGCTTCCCAGTTGTAACGTCTATAGCATAAATATTACCGTCATATGAACCGACATATGCCACCCCATCACTAATGGCGGGCGCAGAAAACATAATCATATCATTAGCTTGAAAACTCCAAATCACATTATTATGCAGTTCCCAATCATAGCCAATCATCCCAGTAGAAGTATTCAAAGCGAACAGTTTGCCATTATGTGCACCAACATAAACAACACCATGCATGACAGTTGGAGAAGAGTCTACTTTTCCACCGCTTCTAAAACTCCAAACTAAATTCCCGTTGTTGACATCTATTGCATATAATTTACCGTCCCATCCACCAACAAATACATGTCCAACCCCAACGGCAGGTTGAGAAATCACTATATCTTCAGAACTATATTGCCAAATAAGACGCCCAGTTTGACTATTTAACGCATAAATTTTGCCGTCATTAGAACCTACATAAACAGAGCCGTTTACCACCCGTGGAGAAGATGAAACAGCATCACCAGTCGTATACTTCCAAGCAAGTATACCATCTTTTGCATTTAACGCGTAAAAATTATTATCATTTGAACCAATAAACACTAACCCCTCTGAAACAGTAGGAGAAGAAAACACTTCATCACCAGTGTTGAAAAACCATAATTGATTACCTGTATGAGCATCTATAGCGTAAACGTTGTTATCCAACGATCCCACGTACACTATACCATCTGAAAAAGTCGGTGTTGAAACAATGTTGTCACCTGTAGTATAAGTCCACACTAAACTGCCATCCATCTCGTTTAAGGCATAAAGTTTGCAGTCTAACGTACCAATGTACACAAATCCATTGGCTACAGTTGGAGAAGACAGCATTATTTGACCACCAGTTTGGTAACTCCAGATTTTTTCACCAGACGTGGCATTCAAAGCGTAAACATTTTGATCCTCTGAGCCCACATAAACTATGCCGTTACTTACCACAGGATCAGAATCCACATAATAACCCGTTTCATACTTCCAAACTAAACCACCCGTTTTGGCATTTAACGCATAAAGATAATTATCTTCCGAACCCACATAAACCAAACCATTAGCTATAGCAGGCCTTGAAACTATAATTCCATCAGTTACGTAATCCCAGATTTTGTCACCCGATTTAGCGTCAAAAGCGTAAATTTTTTGGTCATAACCACCCACATACACAACACCATCTTGAACGGTGGGAGAACCCATTTGGCCACCAGTGTTAAACTTCCATAACGTCGTATTAGTTAACGGCGGGTTAGTATCTACGTAACCTGTACGCTGCAGGTTCTGGTGAAACACCGGCCAAGAAGTCTCTTGAGTGAGAGATGTTATCATTAGACTATCGACAAGGATAGGGAGTGAAATAAGAAGCACAATAATTAGGAAGTATGCAACTTTTCTTTTTTCCATGATTAAACGCTCATTTAACCCTTTTTTGACCCAAAAAGTGTTGGTAAACTAAACACTTTATTGTTGATAAATGATGTTAATTAAATAAAAAGATTATTTTGTAAAAACGAAAAAAATAAAGCGAATTAGTTGGTTGATTTATTGTTTCTTTTGTAGTAGTTCGGGGTTTTCACGCATGACTTGAGGTGTGTACGCACATGCATCGTCTTGGCCGTAGATGTCACCTGTTAAAGCATATGCCCGGTTTCTACATCCACCACAGATTTCTCTGTACTCACAGATGCCACATTTACCTTGAAGAATAGTCCTATCACGGAAACTACTGTAGTATGGTGAAACTTTCATTTCTTCCCAGACTTGCAATAGGGACTTATCATCACGAATGTTTCCTATATTCATGGGTTCCATTGGGCGGAGGTCAGTATAGAAACATGGAATTAAGTTACCGTTTTCAATAATGCTGATGTAGCCACCAAACGCGAAATAGGTACATTTACCATGGAATTTGTGTTCATACCATTCATCAAAATTAGGTATGTTACGCTGTTTTACGACACGAGCAAAGTGTGGGCAGTGCACATGTATATCAAATTTACCTTCATATTTGACGGATAAATCCCAAATGTGATTTAGTGCCTCCTCAAGCTGCTCGGGAGTGGGGCTTAAATCGTCTACTTGATCTTTTGCCCGTCCACTGGGTATCAGATGGTTGAACCAAACAAAATTTGCATGGTACTTTTCAGCGAGCTCACAAACATGATCTAAATGGTTATAGTTTATTGAGGTTATAGCAGCGGCGAGACCATTGAGGATTTCTCCGGCTGAAAGCTTTTCAATGGCAGCTAAAGCTTTTTGATATGAACCTTTTCCTCGAAGTTGATCATTGATTTCTTCTGGGCCATCAATGCTTACAGAACCCCAGACTTGATTCTTAACAAGATTATCGTATATTTCTCCGTCAACAAAGCAGCCGTTAGTTAAGAGGCATACATTGAGACCTTTACTTTTTGCGTAGGCAACTATTTCAAAAATGTCTTTTCGCAGAAGCGGTTCTCCACCTTTAAGACCAAACCAGCTAACGCCAAAGTCATAAACTTTATCCACCAAGTCTAATGCTTCTTGAGTTGTTAATTCCTTGTCAGCCTTCTTGCCTGTCGCGTCCACGTTGCAGTATCTACAGTGTGCATTACAAGCGCCAGTGGTTCTCCAAGAGGTCATCATTAAAGGACCCTTTTTTGCCATCCAAAATCTTCCTTTAGATTATATTTTATTGGTTTTACCTAGAAGTCTGTTCCTAAAAAAGATTTTGTGATAAAGCAGTTTTTAGAAAAGTTAGGTTGATAAGCAATGAACAACCAGTAACAATGCAAACCATTTGAGGTACGATTCTATTGACCCCTGCAGATTTAGTTTTGTTTAACGGAGATATCATAACAATGAACTCTAAAATGCCATCAGCACAAGCTATCGCTGTTAAAGGTGACAGAATTTCCTATGTAGGCAGCAATCAAGAAATTAAACAGTACATCGACGAAAAAACTCAAGTAATCGATCTTGGCGGCAAAACCGTCATGCCGGGCTTTATTGATACACATACTCACGTTGTTGATTATGGCAGAATGTTAACATGGCTGGATCTGGAATGCACATCTTCAATTAAAGAAATCCAAACTCAACTAACTGAACGTGTAAAACGGGTAGGTGAGGGCAAATGGGTTTTGGGTAGGGCATTAAACCCTGAGAGACTTTTGGAGAAGCGTTTACCGACACGTCAAGAATTGGATGCAGTAGCTCCTGACAACCCCGTAGTGTTTTATTGTCAGTTAGGGCAGGTATGTGTTGCTAGCAGTAAAGCGCTTGAAGCTGCTAAAATAAGTCAACAAAATAACATAGGTATAGAAAGAAACTCAATCGGTGAGCTAACCGGAGTTTTACGCGATCAAGCTACAAATCTTGTCTGGGGCGTTATTCCTGAACCTACTCAACAAGAACTTTATGAAGCCACAGAATTGGCACTAGAAAATTTTGTTCAAGCGGGCATAACGAGCATTCATTGGATTATGCTTTCAGAAGCAGAACTGCCAATAATTCAAAAACTGGTTGAAACAGGCTCTTTGCCTTTGAGGGTTTATCTGATTGTGCCAACAAATCTGCTTGATTTGGCGCTGCAAAACCTAAAACAACTTAAAAATGATCGTTTCAAGCTTGGAGGTGCAGTGATTTTTGCAGATGGTTACTTAGCGTCCAGAACTGCAGCGCTACTTGAACCTTATAGTGACAGCCCAACTAATCAGGGAAAACTGCTTTGTCAACAAAATGAAATGTTTGCGCTTGCAGATAAAATTCAAAATTCCGGTTTGCAGCTTATTATTCATGCAGTTGGAGATAAAGCAATCCGAGAAGCATTAAACATAATACAACACACCAACAGAAATCCTGCGGTTCCGCGCCCGCGCATAGAGCAAGCGGCGGTTTTGAATCATCAGACGATGCGCTGTATAGAAGAGTTGAATATTTCAGTGTCAGTTCAGCCTTGTGTAGTTGCTGCCGAGTTTTCTGTTTGGTCAGCGAAAGAGCGATTGGGTGAAAAACGGGTGCATTGGTTGTTTCCTGTCAAAGAATTGCTTAGTTGTGGCGTTTTAGTTTCTGCAGGGTCTGATTGCCCAATGGAGCCTCTTAATCCGTTGTGTGGTATTGAAGCGGCAGTTAAACGTGAGGACATGCAAAAAGTGTCTGTTTTTGAGGCTTTGCAAATGTACACAAAGTTTGCAGCGCGAGCGGTTTCAGAAATGGCTGATAAAGGATCTATTGAGCAAGACAAGCTTGCTGACTTGGTTGTTTTATCAAATAACCCAACATCTGTACCAGTTAAGGAAATAGCAAGTGTTTCTGCATGTTTTACAGTTTTTAATGGTGTTGTGCATCGTTCTAAAAGTTAGACAAGTGTGTTCCAAAACTTGTTTTTTGTGTTAATTTGCCGTCTCAATTCAGGCAAAAGGGATTAAATTTATTAGTATGCCTAAACGATAGTATTTCTTAAAAGTAAATTAAAGAAAGTGAAAACTTTGGAACCAGAAAGATTTAAACTATCAGACATTCTCTATGGCTTTATTGTACCACTAATTCTTGTGTTGCTCATATTTGTGCTCGCAGTCTACGTTAACCCAACTGGCTCACACGCTTTACTTGGCAGTGACGAAGGTCTCGGTGTAACAATTGCTGTAATTCTAACACAAGGCTTTACCCAAATGATTATACTAGGCATACCGCTAGTTCTTGGTCTCGTATGGAATAAATGGGCAGGCGGTGCAGCCGGTTTCATCATGGGCGGTATATACTACTTGGCAGTCGCAGGCAACTCTAGTATATTGTATGTAATGTATGGCATGCAATACAATTTCTTCGGTGACATGGCAATGCTGTTTTACTTAGTCAATGCAGTAATCATTGGTTACATGGCAGGTGCATTAAGTGGCGGATCAACGAACTTTAAACGAATGCTTGGAGCAGGCTTAACTGCGTCACTGACCACTACGCTAATACAGCTATTCATGAACAATCAATATGCGCTAGAACCATCAAGACAGATGTCTATAGACATGTGGAATGGACCATTGTGGTATGCGCTATTCATCTCTTTCGTGCCAAGCATTGCCTTAGGTGTAATTGTACCAATACTTGCAAAAGTCATGTCTTGGTATGGTTTAACCGCGAGAAAGCAATACTAAAAACAACCACTTTTCTTTTTTTATTTCTAAATATCAAATAGCTTTTTTAGCTTTAACATATTTCATAAAAGAGTACACTATCAGCGTGTACCAATACTGGAAGAACCATGAAAATTCAGATTTTTTAGGGAAAAGAGGTTTATTTTTTTAGGGATGTTTTTTTGCGTTTGAAATAGATGTAGCTTTTTGTTGCTGCGTAGCCTGCGCTGAAGCCTTTACGCCACATACGTAGTACATAGCTTGGGCGTGTGTAGAAACTTTTGAATGCATAATCGTAAAGTGTCTGCAAATCGTGCATGCTAAGTTGTGGGGTTTCAAATATTGGTTGTGTGGCGTCATAGTCGTCAAAGTTTGTGTTTCGTACCCACCCGTTTTTCATTACTTCGTCATACATTGGTGTGCCGGGGTATGGGGTGGCTATGTTGTAGTAGGCGATTTCGTCTGGGCTTACTTCTTCAGCGAATTTTATCGATTTTAAGGCGGTTTCTATGGTTTCACCGGGGTAACCAAGCAGTACGTTAGGTGTTGGTTTTAATCCTAGTTCTCTGACCCATTTTAGTGCTTTTCTTGTTTGGTCGGTTGAAATGCCTTTATGCATGTCGTTGAGCACTTCTTGAGTTCCTGACTCAAGGCCGCACCACATTGAAATACATCCGGCATCTTTCATCTTTTGAAGCAGTTCTTTGCTAACTCTATCAACACGGGTGCCCATGTTCCACTTAATTTTCAGGTTGCGACTATTGATTTCTTCACATAACTCTTCAGTTCGCTTCATGTCCACCGTGAATGCGTCATCACAGAAAGTAAAGTTTTCTGCATTGTATGTTTTGTGCAGGAATTCAAGTTCGTCAACCACGTTTTGTATGCTTCGCATGCGGTATCTTCGCCCAAACATGCGAACTGCAGCGCAAAAGTTGCACCAAGCAGTGCACCCACGGGTTGTGATTAGATAAAACATGTCTTCTTGTTTTCTGATTGCCTCAAGATCCCAAAGGTGCCGTGCAGGAAAAGGCAATTCATCCAAGTTTTCAATATAGGGTCTGTCGTCATTAAAAATAAAATCGTCACTGTTTCGTTGTGTTGTTCCCGCTACGTCGCTGATGTCCTTACCTGCTGCTAACCGTTGGGCAAGCTCTAAAAGCGTGTACTCGCCCTCTTTACGTACAACGACATCAAGTTGTGGACATTCTTGGAGCGCTTTTTCGTTCCAAAAAGTTACGTGGGCGCCGCCAAGCATTGTTACTGTGTTGGGATGAGCTTCTTTGCTGATTTTAAGGATTTCTTTAGCAGAGTTGTATAGCCTTGTTGGGGCTGTTACACCGACTATGTCGGGTTTACGTTTAGCTATTTCGCGTTTGTAATCAGCATATGTATACCGAGATGCTTGACAGTCGATGATCTCAACTTTGAAATTGTTTTTTTCCAACACAGCTGCCAAGTAACCTATACCTAATGGTGGAAACGGAGGATGCTGGTGAGGACGAGTTCGATAAGGTGGATTTACAAGAGTTATATGAAGCCCCATTTTTTTCTTCCTTACCTCTATGTCTGTGGCAAATACATATCGCAAAATGTTTAAAGCTTTCGAAAAAACCTACTTGACCTTGCTGATTATTTTACATAAGAAATAGTTAAAGTGGTAATCCCCAAAGCCACGGCCAATAAAGCCCAATTACAACTATGATTGGTATGACCAGAAGTATGCATAACACAATAGATACGTCACGTACTTTTAGGGATTTCATAATTTTGTCTGGAGTGATTACGTCTAAGGGGTCGCCGACAGTGTATTTTCCAGGCTTCTCCAATTGGATATGTATAGCGCCTGCAATTGCTGCCATCTGCCAGCCGTGGTTTCGGCTTTGAACACGTTTATGGTCGCGTTTAGCAATTCTCCAAGCTGCCTTGTAATCATATCCCAAAATTGCAGCTGAAATAATCATAAGTACAGTTGTGAACCGTGAGGGTATATAGTTGACTATGTTGTCGAGGTTTGCTGAAAACCAGCCTGTGTTAATGTGATCTTTGTCTTTGAAGCCGACCATACCGTCGAGGGTGTTTATGGCTCGAAAAGCTACGGCTCCGGGTAGACCAAAGAATGCGTAATAAATGAAAGGTGAGAGTTTGAAGTCTGTTAGGTTTTCGACCATCGATTCGATGACGGCTGAGCCGATTTGTGGACCGGTGAGATTTGTTGCGTCACGGCGACTAAAATGGGCATATTTTTTTGCTTCTGTAAGGTCGTTTGTTTCGAGGGCTTTTGCCACTGCGATTGCACCATCGGTTTCGAGTTTGATACATATGGTGAATTTGAAGAGTATTAATGCTGTAATTAGGTATATGGTGGCTCCTAGGAAAATGTAGAGGTAGTGTAGTCCAAAGTAGGTGGGGATGGTTATTATACCGATGATTATTAGGGCGAGGATTATGCCGTTGAATTTTTCTATAGTGGCGTTGCGTGTTTTGAAGTGGGGTTCAAGTTTTTTTGTTAATTGTCCTAGCCATACGGTGGGATGTAGGTTGTAGATACGTTTCCATGGTTTCCATGGTGAAGGATCGCCGATGATTAAGTCTAGGATCACTGCTAATATGAGCACGGAAACACTTAGCAAGGTAGCTAGCATTTGATAATGTCCTCAAGGATGGGTTAATGCAGTTTTGGAAAATTTAATCCTATCGTTAAATTCTAAAATTTGATATGATGTGGGTGAAGAGGTGTATGTGGTATTATGAGTAGGGGATGTTGGAATTGTTGAATGTGTTAGTGTATTGTAGAGTTTATGAGTTTTTGGGCAATTTCCATGTCTTTAAGTGTGTTGATGTTGAGAAGTACATCGGTTTCTTCGGTGATAATGGCGCTGGTTTCTATTTTGCCGTCTTCTTGGATTTTTGTTCCGTTGATGATGTTTATGCCTGATACTGCGTACCATGTGCCTTTGTATTCGTCAGTGCTGGATATTGATAAGCCTAAGTCGAGGCGTTTTTGTATTGGTACAAAAACGGCTAAGAAGTTTTTTTCACATTGTTCGAATTCATGGATTACTTTGTCGAGAAAATTGCCGGTTATTGCGGGTACGTCAGATGGCATGGTTAAGATTGGACCTGTTAGGTTGGTTTTGCGGACGGCTTGTTTGAGATCATCATGGTAACCTTTGGCATCGGTGTGTATGGTTTTCCAACCCATGTTTTTGCAGTGTTGTTCTGTGTTGGGGGCGTTGTTGCTTGTGACTACGTAGAAGGTTGTGATGTTTTTGGCTTGACTTATTGCCGCTGTAATGTAGTCGATCATGGGTTTACCGAGGAATGGGAGCATTGGTTTTTCAGTGGTTAGACCCATGCGTGTGCCTTTGCCGCCAGCCATGATTAGTGCAGTTATATCCATGAAATCACCGCCAGTAGTGCAATGAGTGAGACTAGTCGTGTCAGCTCGTTTGTAGCGCCGAAGACATCACCTGTTACGCCGTTAAAGTTTCTATGGGCAATAAATGTCATTACTATGCTGGTTAGGATACTTGCAAGGATAACTATTGCACCTGCCCAATGTAGAAGGGGCAGTGCAATTGCTAATGAAATCAGCAGTCCAGCTATCAGGCGAGCAGTACCTTTAGGGCCATGCATAAATGAGAGAAAGGAGGTGTTCATTCCTTGATGTACTGCTTTTCCTGTCCAAGCCATGACTATCATTGAGAATTTTGCGGAGACTTCAACAACGATGATTGCAGGAATAATGAGGCTGGAGTTAATTTGGCCAATTGCTAACGCAGTAATTAGTATTGTTAAAATGCCAAGTGATAGACCGCCTGCGCCTGTGAGTTGATCATGCATGACTTCGACTTTGCGTTCAGGGGTGCCGTGAACCATGACGCCGTCACCAAAATCAAGCAACCCATCAGTATGATGAAGACCTGTAAGCCATAACAGTGCTGCGGTTACTAAGCCGCCAACGACGATGCCTGGCAGAAACTGGTAAGCTACCCAACCAAAAGTACCGGCTATTAGGCCGATGAAGGCGCCGACTAATGGGAAAGCGAACATATACCGTGCGCAGTCAGATAGCAAGTCATTGTCCATTTTAATAGGCAATACCGTAAGAAAAGAAAGAAGGTTTTTGAATTCTTTAACTACCACGCATGGGTCACTTCATTGACATTAATACTGAATAATTACGTTCTATAGCTTTAAGGAGCAAATCTTTGTTTACTGCGCCACCCATTTTTACCATTGCTGCAATTGAGGCTCCGCCAGCTCCAACGCCTTCTTTAACAAGTCCAGTCTCGTATATTTGCAAACCTGAGAATGCTGATTTGTTGAAGTTTAGGTCAGCTGCTAATATGGGGACTTCGCAGAACTGGCTTACTATACCTTTGATGTCTGATGATGCGTCGTTGGCTACCCAGCGGGTCGTGCCGATTGCAACGTTACAGAGAGCTTCGGGATTTAATGCGTTAATTAGGGCTAAGACGGCAGTCATTTGAGTTCCGCCGGCCATCAAAACAGGTGCCTGATTTGTTGCACCAATAACTAATCCAGCTAAGGCAGGCATCATTGGGTCACCTACACAGCTAACTGCTTTTATTGGGTTGTTATTTAGGCTGCCGAATTTTTCTCCGGCCGCTTTCAGACCTGCCCGGACAACATCCGTTTTTAGGTTATGAGGATTTGAGGGTAAGGTGCTACTTACTTTTCCTTCTGCGTTTACGCCTAAAGCGGAAAGCAAACCAAGTGCAGTTGTGGTTCCACCAGGAATACTTTCGCCTATAACAAGATAATCTGAAGTTTTCGCAAGTTGTTCACCAGCAACTTTGGCGCGTTCGATAACTTCTTCTACGTTATCAACTGAGTTACCGGTTCGGATGTCGCGTCCTGAGTTGCCGCCTAAATCGATGAAGGGAACTTGTGGCTTAACTTTGCAGCCTGCATTAACAATTACTACTGGAATGTCTGCGAGCTTTAACGCTGACATGGTTATTAATCCAGGGGTTGGGATGCCATCTGGTGTTATGGGAACGCCTTGGATAGATTTACATTTACCTAAGAGTAGTAATTCAGCGTCTGCGGGTGGAGTGAAATCGGTAAAATCAGGGTTTTGCCCCGCGGCGGATAACCCTGGAATTTTGCCTGTTTCGGTAGTAGCGATTGTTGCAATGAAAAGAGGCTTTTTACCTTCAATCTCTGACAGGAATGCTTCTGCTTTTGGTTTATTATAAGCGATTATAACATCAAGACTTGTTTTCATGAATTGAACCCTTCACTTAAGTTTAACTGCGAAGTCTTTGACCTCTAGGTAGCCAAAGCCACTGTCAAGTTTATGTTTCTGGGTTTCTAGAATTTCAATCTTTTTCTTGAAGTACGGCCCATCGGTTACTACCGTATGGTATTCACCACCTTCACCACATGGATCAATGTTACCCAGTTTAAGAATTTCATCATAAAACTGCTTATCAAGCACACGTCCAAGCCAGTCCACATCAAGTTTACTAAGATTAGTACGGACAACTGTTGCTTTAAAACCTGCATTTAGGTAGTCAATGTAGATTTGTTTTGTATCACCCATCCATAAGGGTCTAATTGGTTTTAATCCCACTTCACGGCAAACACGGTTCAACCAACCTTCCTCATGACTATCAATCTCACAAATGTCACCTGTAACTAAACCTTCAACACCCTTAGCTTTTAGTTCAACAAGAACAGTTTTAAAGTCAAGTTCGTAAGTTTCATTGCTAGTTTGCTTTTTAATCAAGGGAACACCTAATGCGTCTGCTTGGGCATCTAAAATATCTGAACGTATTAAATGAAATTTTGATTTCTCTTCATTCATCAGAGTTAAAATGTTGACGACTCCGTGGCCTTGCTGTTTTGCCAAATATAAAGCAAAAGCACTATCTTTACCGCCACTCCATGAAGCTGCAACTTGCATTTCTTTACTCTACCTTAACTTGTTAACATTGTTTAATTGATTTAAAGTTTAATGTTTTGAAAAGTAAAATAAAAAATTTAGCGATCCTACAAAGTAACCCTTTCATTATGTACCAACAAACCGTATAGAAACTTCTTGCCATAAAACAGACAAGAGCCTAACGATTATTCGAGAAAGAGTATGTAGACTTGACTGTATTGATCATCAAATGTTGCTCCAGTAGAGAAGACAATGAATAGGTTTTAACTAGATAATACGAGAAGTCTATTGAAAAGAAGGATGGATCAGGGGTTTTTTAGATGGTTTATAATGTTTTCAAAGATGATTTTACCATCGCCGTATTGTGTCATGTGTGTTTTGTTTGTCCAGTCAGGTTCTTGCCACCAGTACATTGCGCGTTCTGGGTGAGGCATTAGACCAAAGATTGTGCCTTCTTTATTGCAGATACCTGCAATATCATAGTATGTACCATTGGGGTTAGTTGGGTAGACTCCGTTTGCAGGTACACCGTTTTCGTCACAGTAACGGAAAACAAGCATGTCATTGTCGATTAGTTTCTGTAGCAGTTGTTTTTCTTTTTCAACTGGAAACAGGAAGCGACCTTCACCATGAGCGATTGGGATTTTGAGGATTTTACCTTGTGGGATTTTGTTTGTGAACAGGCATTTTCCTTTATTTTCGTTTTTTAGGTAAATCCATTTGCATTTGAAACCCTGTGGAACATTGGTGGTTAGTGCTGCTTCTGGGTATTGACTTGTGCCTTCAAATCCAGGTAGTAATCCATATTCGACAAGGATTTGAAAGCCGTTGCAGATACCAAGGATCGGTCTGTTTTCATCTATGAACTGTTTCATCTGCTTACCCAGTTTTGTGTTTAGTGATCTTGCAAAGATTACACCGGAACGGACATAATCACCAAATGAGAAGCCGCCTGGAAAAACAAGCATGTTATAATCTAGCAGGTTGTTATGCTTTGCTAGTTCGTTGATATGTTTAATTTCTGCTTGTGCACCGAGTTCTTGGAAAGCTCTTGCTGTTTCGGCGTCACAGTTAGTTCCGCCTACACGCATGACACAAACTTTGATTTCTTGGGTTTTCATTTTTAGATCTCCACGCTTAAAGTTTTCTTCCATGCGGCACGTAGTTCTGAAAGCTCAGCATCAACTATTAAACCATCATTTAAGCCGTGAATTTGTAATTTTTCGGTTTTTGTTACTTCTCCAATTAGGGCGCAACTGGTTTTCATTAGTGCCTCAAAGTCATAACGGTCCTTGGGTGATACTTCAATTAGAAAGCGGCTGTTAGATTCAGAGAACAGTAGAAAGTCATTTCGGGTAATTGCTTTGTTAGGCACTGCTTTGAGGTCAAGTGTCATGCCTATGTTACTTGCAAACGCCATTTCTGCTGCTGCAACTGCTAGTCCGCCTTCGGAGAGGTCGTGACAGGATTTTATCAAACCGTTGCTGATGGCTTTTGTAAAGTTATAGTAGTTTTTGCGTGCTTTGTTCATGTGTAGTTTGGGTACGTTTGCGCCAAGGTAGCCTTTGAGTTTGTAATATTCTGAACCGCCCAGTTCGGGGTAGGTGTTACCAAGAATGTAAAGCAGGTTTTCGGGTGCTTTAAGTTCCATTGAAACGGTTGATCGTATGTCTGGAACAATGCCGATTGCTGTGATTAGCAGGGTTGGTGTAACGGGGCCCATTGGGGATTCGTTGTAGAGGCTATCTTTGCCTGAAATAAATGGTGTTCGGTAGGCTTTTGCTATGTTATAGCAGGCTTGACATGCGCGTACCAGAGAGCCAAGTCGTTCGGTTTTTTCGGGGTTGCCCCAGGTGAAATTGTCAAGTAGTGCAATTCTGCGTCCGCCTACGGCTAGGTTGTTTCTTATTGCTTCATCGATAGCTGAAGCTGCCATCCAGTAGGCATCAATTTTGCCGTAGTTCGGATTCATGCCACATGAAATTGCAAGTCCTTTCCATGAGTTGTCAAGTGGTTTTAAGACTGCGGCATCGTTGGGGCCAGCATATTTACCTTGGAAGGGTTTGAGTGTGGTGTTACCTTTAACTTCATGGTCATAAGTTCGAACCACACTTTCTTTGCTTGCAATGTTTGGCGTTCCAAGTAGTTGCATTAGGGTTTGGGTAAGGTTGGTTGGTTCGGTAAACTCTGGTTCGGTAAATGTAGGGAGTTCAAGAGTGGCTTTTTTTGTAGTTGTATACGTGTTAAATAAGAAGTTCATGTCCAAGTTTGCAACGGTTGTATTTTGGTAGGTGAGTTTTAGTCGACGTTCTTTGGTTAATTGTCCAATTGCGGTTGCTTCTACATCTTCTTGTTCAAAAATTGCTAGTACAGCTTCCAAGTTTTCTGGAGGGATAGTGAACAGTTGACGTTCTTGAGATTCTGAGATGTAAATTTCCCATGGTGCGAGTCCTTGATATTTTAGTGGAACCTTTGAGAGTTCAACGGTTACGCCACATCCGTATCGTTCAGCTGTTTCGCCTACGCCTGAGGATAGACCACCGCCACCAAGGTCAGTTGTTGCTGAAGCTAGTTGGCGGTCGCGGATAATTATGATTGCCCGTTTGAGTTTTTCTTCCTCTATGGGGTCTGCGATTTGTACGGCTGGGCGACTGACTTCTTCAGATTTTTCGGTTAGTTCAGCGGAGGCAAATGTGACGCCGTGTATACCGTCTCTGCCTGTTTTTCCGCCTGCTATAACGATGTAGTCGCCGACTTTGGCATTTTTAGCGTATTTGTTGAGAGGTAAAAGGCCGATGCAACCGCAGTAGACTGTGACATTGCCCGTATAGGATTCGTCAAAGTAGATTGCACCATTAACTGTTGGAATGCCCATGTTGTTACCATATGCGCTGATACCTGCTGTAACGCCTCTGTAGACGTATTTTGGGTGTTTAACACCTGTGGGGAGTTTATTGTAATCAAAATCTAAGGGACCAAACCCCAAAACGTCAGTGCAAGCAATTGGGTCAGCCCACACGCCAAGAATGTCTCGGATTACTCCGCCAACGCCGGTTGCTGCTCCACCAAAGGGTTCCACAGCAGATGGATGATTATGAGTTTCAACTTTTGCTGCTATACCATAGCCCTTGTCAAATTTGACAATACCTGCGTTGTCCTCAAAAACGCTAAAACACCAAGGAGCATTAATTTCTTTGGTTGCCTTGGCAATGTAGGTTTTAAATAGGCTGTTAATTTCTTTGCCATCAAAGAGGATTTTGCCTCTGAAAGTTTTATGGCAACAATGTTCAGACCATGTCTGACTGATTGTTTGAAGTTCTACATCTGATGGATTACGGTTTTCACTTTTAAAGTAGGCCTGCACGGCTTTCATTTCATCAAAACTTAAGCCTAAAGCAAGTTCATTATTAACTTCAATAAGATCAGTGTCCATAGCTTTAGCTAATGCTACTTCAAGGACATTACTTGCCACGGTGCTTCGCATGTAAATATTAGAAGCCATTATTGTTCCACTATGTCTATTGTATAGTTATCTTTAGTTGGATTTGCAAGCAAGCGTTTGCTCATTTCTTCAGCTTTTACCTTTGCTTCAACGAGTGTTGTGGCTTCAAGTGTGACAGTATATACTTTGCTTACATCTACTCTTTCAACTTGATAGTTGAGTTCTTTTAACAGATGCGCAATGGTTTCGCCTTCAGGGTTACTGTGCCCGGGCTTTAGGCTTACCTCTATTTTAGCAGCGTATTTCATGAGTCTTTAATTGGGAATATAGTAGATTTAAACGCTTTCATCGAAATGGAAGCAAAAGTTTAGGTTAAAATCATCCGTTTACCATTATAGATAACTTCAACTGTTTGTTTATCTGTAATTTCGCCAATAACGTCGGCTTCAACACCAGTATAATCAAGGATACTCATCGCTTGGTCAAAATCTGTTTTATCTACAACGATACCAAAACCCCAACCCATGTTGAAAGTTTTGAACATCTCCTCGTCTGAGATAGAGTAGCCTAATTCAGTAGCGGTTTTCTGCATTAAAGCGAAAATTGGTTGAGGATGAAAATGATCAAACCTAAAACCGATACCTGGTGAAGCATGAGTGAGATTGTTGAATTTGGTGTAGGCATCACCTGTTATGTGTACTGCTGCTTTAATTTTTATCTTGGAGACCAGTTTGAGGAGGGGTTTAACGTAAATTTTGGTTGGTTCAAGAGCTTCTAGTCCTATTTCACGGTTTAAGTCTTCTGGGATGTCAGTTGGCTCGAATTTTCCACCCCATTGTTTGAAGAGAATTTTGCGGGCAAGTGTGATGCCATTACTGTGTAGGCCACTACTGGCAAGTCCGATAATGGGATCTCCGGGTTTGATGTTCTCACCAGTAATTAGGTCTTTTTTGTTTACTGTACCAATGGATGTGATAACCATGTCAAAGCCGGTGTTTTGGTTTATACCTTTAATTATTTCTGCTACGTCACCAATTTCGCCGCCAGTAACTGGGCAGCCTGACTCAATTGCCCCTTCTGCAACACCGGTTAACCAGTTTTTAACTAGATCAGGGTTGCTTTCTTGGGCGTGAATGTTGTCGGCAATTGCAAGGGGTTTTGCGCCTGAACGTATGACATCGTTTACTGCCATGGCGACTGCGTCTATACCGATAGTGTCATATTTTTTGGTTAATTGGGCAATTAGTATTTTGGTACCTACACCTTCAATGACAAGGTCAAGATACTGATCTTGTCCTATGGGGAAAATGTTTCCGTAAGGCAGTTTTAAGACTGGACCAAAAAAGCTTTGCTTATAAGTTTCTTGCAGAATACTGAGTTGTTTTTTTGATTCTACTCTTTGCTTACGGTTTACTCCTGCATCATCATAAGTGTAGTTTTTTGGCATACTTGGTTATTTCTCCAGTATATATTGATGTGTAACTTTGTTAGAGATAACAATTTTGCTTTGACACATAGCTTAACATCGTTACAATACCTGCTGTTTTCTTCTACTACTATTACTTAACGACTCTTATTTCAGCGATAGATTATTTAAATTGGTCTCTCAGTCAGCATGTTTTCAAAATTTTAATTGTTCAACACATAGACATTTTAAAGGAGTAGAATTCAAGGGGTAGTTATTTTGTGTTTGTGAGAGGAAATAAAAACTTATATTTAGCCTGCCTTAACAATTTTTTAAGCTGCAGGTTTTGTGCGGTCGTAGTCTAGCTTG
This sequence comes from Candidatus Bathycorpusculum sp., assembly GCA_009778385.1. Taxonomy (GTDB): domain Archaea; phylum Thermoproteota; class Bathyarchaeia; order Bathyarchaeales; family Bathycorpusculaceae; genus Bathycorpusculum. The sequence goes on from WRJX01000105.1 coordinate 40,348, forward strand.
GTAGGACATCAGCTTCCCAAGCTGAATACTCGGGTTCAAATCCCGGCGGCTGCACCAAATACACGAGCACTCTAAAATGTACGCTAAACAAAAATGCATCATAAAAAAGCAAGCCACAGGCTACATAATAAATAAAATTGATTTTTTAGTAAAAACAACAAAAGTTAATGCATAAACTTGACAGGTGTACGTGTCTGTGGAATTGGCATTGCTTGTTTTTTATGCAAAAAAATAGAAGAATACAGGGGGACCTACTTGTGGTAGGTTTTGGATGTGGGAGTAGAGGAAACAGATTGTTTCTGGTTGGTTTCGTCTTTATGGAGTTTGAACACAAACAATACGCATATGATTTCTACCGCAAGGATGACAGCGTTCGCAATAGTCCACTTATCCACTATACCCATTGGGAGGCTCGTATTCTCGGTTAGCAGAAACACAACGATACCTATGATACCCAAGGTAATGGCTGCGATTAACCACATAGTTCTATGTTGTGCATACTTTTTGTTGTGGTACTGCTTGTTGTGTTTTGCTCCATACTGGTTCTGTTCATCCGTCTCAGCTTTTGTCTTCCTTAGCAACAATGCATGGATGGTTATTATAGCCGCCAGTATAACACCAGCTATACTAAGTATTAGATTCACAACCGCCCACTCTGATACCTTTGACGTTTCATCATCAGTATCGCCACTATTTGATGGCGAGAACTCTCTCATACTATCATCTGATGTTGTGTCATCTGTTGAATTATCTGAAGCTGCGTCATCTGTTGAATTATCTGAAGCTGCGTCATCTGTTGAATTATCTGAAGCTGCGTCATCTGTTGAATTTGTCAGTCTGTATTGTGCTGTAACTGTAAGATCTGCTGTCACATTAGTAAAGGTGCGATCCCAACCTGTAAAGATATAATCAGCTCTTGTTGGATTCGCCGGAGCAGTAGCATCACCACCATAAGACACCGACTCAGACTTCAAAAGCACCCCATCCCAATCCACAAACCGTACTGTAAATAGGGTACGCTGTTCCTGTTCCCATTGTGCTACATAGTCAGCATTACCTGTCACTGTCTCACTGGGTATAGGTAGCCAGCCTGTAAACTTCCAACCGGCATCACCTGTTACTGTAGGTGTATTAGGAGTTGGATCACCATAGGAAAGATCGCTAAAGTTTATTGCAGTAAACGTGCCATGTGTACCAGGTTGATATGTTACTGTGTACAGATTAGTATCAACTTGTATCCACACTGCATACAGTACTGTGTCATCCATGATGTTAAAAGTTGAACCAACTGTATAAGCTACCTTGTCCGCATTGGAACTCAATGCCCACCCAAGGAAGTCATAGTTATCTTTACTCAGGTCACCCTGACCTAGTACTATCACTTGATCTCCACTATCATATGGACTGTGTCCATCTATAGGCGCTGTACCGCGAGTGTGACCATTACCATCATAGATTAACGCGTAACATGTTACCTCATCTTCAACCCCACTCCAATATGCAGTCAACTCAACGTTACCCGTTGTACCTACAGGGATGCCATAAAGAGTTACTGGATCAACTACACTTGGCTGACTACCGTCAAAGTATGTTACCGTCCAACCTAAAAAGTCATAACCCGGCCTAGATGGATCAGCTATACTAATTGGGAAAGCATCTTCCACAGTGTAAGAAGTTGGATTATCCTTAGCATTATCGCCGCCCTTTAGCACATATGTGATACTATATGGAATAACTGTCCACTGTGCATAAAGAGTAACATCTTCATCTGACATAGTAAATGTATCTCCAGGCACATACGGAGCGCCGGCACCGTCTTTTTGCGTGTTCCAGTTTACAAAGTCATAGCCCGCCCTAACCATATTGCCTTTAGTGAGTACAATTACAGAGCCACCGCTTAGATAGCAATTTGCGTCAACTGGTACAGTACCATCAGTGTTACCGTTACCGTTATAGCTCACAGCAAACGTCTTAGCCTCGCCCTCAGTTATCAAAATGTAGCAATTATTACTATTATTGGATAAATCTGTTACAACATTATTACCATCCCAGTTAAAGGCAACACTTTTACTAGTTGTGGTATATTGATAAGTTTTGCCTCCTACAATAGGAGCATGACCACCTCCAGAGGTAACATGTACTTCATAAGTAAGAACTTCAACATCATCACCAAAACCGCTGTTGGCACCAGGTTTTATCCAAAATTGATAAGTACTTTGGCCCTTAGTCCACAAACAACCCCATGTATAATCGTTACAGTCATCAGGAGATTTATTCATTCCAACCCACTGGTAATCTTTTCCGTTAATAGAAGCGCTACTACCCTGTGGTAATATGAAGCTAAAACCTATGGGATCGATAATTTTTATATATTTAAATCCATTACCAGCATTCCAATTGAATTCAGGTACTAAAAAAGCCTCTTCTTCAATGTCCTGCTCCACCCAGTAATAACCGTTACCAGCAGCAGGTGTAAAAGTGGCTGTAACACCATCATCAGCATAATAAAATGTATCCAGTTCCCATCCGGAGTTTAGTTGTAAAGTAAAGCTGACGTGTTCATTGCCATTTATTTGATTTTCAGATATTTCCCAGATTATGTCGTTACCAACTTGTGAAAGCCCTGATGGTAATGGTGACTCTACACTAAATTGAGAATCTAAGGTATAGGTAAAAATAACTGTAGAACCCTCTGCCAATGGAGATAAGCCGTCATACTCACATAGCTTAATGAGTAAAGTAATGATGAAGGCATCATTGTCGTCGTCATATGCGACGTTTTTGTCTGTCCATACCTGTCCAGGTTGTAATACAGGAGCACTAGTTTGAGATTCAACATAAGTTTTTTTAAACTGGTCTGGGATTGGTATACTACCCACATCAGTGCCGCTTGTATGTACTGCTAATGGTGCTAAACTAAGAAATAGTATTAACGTGATTGTGAGCACCATTTTTAAGCTGAACATTCGTTTAAATGTCTTGAGGGAAAACAGGTTTTTATTATAAGTTCGTGCCTGAGTTAACCGGTTTACTTTTGTTGTTGTATTAATGTTCCAGTTATTCATACGTTTAACCCTCCCATTTTATTGAGGGTTTGTTGATCAATTGCAATATTATAACGGAAGCTTTTTGTTATTTTTGTCTGAATTTCTTTTTGGCAATTGTTCATCGCATTTTTCGCCAGCTTTTTTTGACAACATTATCATGATGTTATCGTATGTGTCTCTAAACAATAATCAGGCATATAAAATCTCAGACATAATAAAAGCATACAAAAATACAGTTAAACTGTATACATAACCAACAAAAATACACTTCAACATACATAAACATCATAAAACATCTCGAACCCCTCAAAAAAACAAATTGTTCAACAGTATAACAACAAACAAAAATATTTCCATACACGCAACGTATCAAAAAAAGACCGATTACGCGGCGAGCGCTAAAACACTAACACACCAGACAAACTACATACAAACCATCACCCAACAACTCAAGCAAAAATATCACACCAAACAAATCGGCAGTTCAATGCCACAAAGGTAAACAACATCGTGCTATGCATTATTTTTCGTTGCCAAGTGAACAAACAAGAGAAAAAAAGAGCAAAACATACTAAACAATCCAACCGTGAGCCCCATAATCGACATGTAAAGAATCTTGGAAACCGTCAAAACCATAGCCCAAAGCAAGTTTAACACTAAATAAATAATAAAATGCAAAAATACCACAATTATCAGTTATGCATGTTTCAAATTTATGATTCTACTGATTGTCAACTTAGTTTTAAGGCTTGAATGTGTTTTCTACAATGTTTCAATAGGTTTGTTTAGGAATAGGTTTTTAGTCACGCAATACTCTTCTTTTTTGGAGATTTATATGACTGTTTTTCTTGTTAGAACATACACAGTTAAACTAGACAAACTTAAAGAACACGATGCGTGGGGCAAAAAACTGGTTACGCTAATGAAGAAAAAACCAGAGCTGTTTAAAGGTGTAAAATCGATGAGAGTTTTAAGCCACAAAAAAAGCGGTAACATCAGTGAATTTGCTGCCATATGGGGCTTTGAAAACATAGACATCATCAAAGGATGGGAAAACAATTTTAGTGAAATACCTGAAGAAAAAGCGTTAAGGGTAGAATTCATGAATTTAATTGTACCAAATTCTTTTTCAGCCCACACTTGGGAACCAGTTAAAACATTAAAACGGAAAATTAAAACAAAACATTTCAAAAAATAACTAACTAAAAATTATAGGCAGACAAAGCTTAACAAAAAAATCAACTGTAAAAAATTAAACCAATTAGAACCAAAATAAGAAAAGAAAAAAATACTATTCTTTATTAGTTGTTTCTAAGGCTTTGCATAAAACTGTAGCTTTGTCACATTTTTCCCAGGGAAACTCCACGTCATCTCTGCCAAAGTGTCCAAAAGTTGCGGTTCTCTTATAGATGGGTCTTAGTAGATTAAGATGGTCAATGATTGCACGTGGTCGCATGTCAAAGTTTTTCAGTACTAAGTCTAGAATTTGTGAGTCTGGGATTTTTCCGGTCTCATAGGTGTTAACCAAGACTGAGATTGGTTGAGCTACACCTATGGCGTAGCTTATTTGAACTTCACATTGATCTGCTAGTCCTGCTGCAACAACGTTTTTGGCAATATAGCGTGCCATATAGCAGCCGCTTCGGTCAACTTTAGATGGATCTTTTCCACTAAAGCAGCCACCGCCATGACTTCCAACGCCTCCGTAAGTGTCAACGATAATTTTTCTACCTGTTAACCCTGAATCCGCCAGAGTTCCGCCGATGACAAATCTGCCTGTGCCATTGATGACATATGTAATATCTTCAAGTATCAAACTTGTAGGGATAACATGCTTGATTACTTTTTCAATTATTTGTTTCTTTAGAACGGCATCTTCAACAGAGCCATTATTTTGGGCAGCAATAACAACAGTTTTGACACATTTTGGTTTACCGTTCTCATATTGAATGGTAATTTGCGACTTGCAATCTGGACGCAAATAAGGCATTTCACCGTTTTTACGCACTTCAGCTAATCGCTTAACAATTTTATGAGACAATAAAATTGGAAGAGGCATAAGCTCTTTTGTCTCATTTGAAGCATAACCAAAAACCATGCCTTGATCACCCGCACCCTGCTCGTGACCAATTGATTCATCAATACCCATAGCAATGTCTGGTGACTGCTCAGTTAATGAAACAAGAATACCACAGGTCTCCCAATCAAGACCATCTTTAGCGTTATTTAAACCAATTTCTTTCAAAGTTTGACGGACAATAGTTGGGATATTCACATATGCACAGGTAGTAATTTGACCTGTAATCATTACTGTTCCTTGCATAACAAGTGTTTCACAGTCAACTCTTGCCTTAGGATCTTTTGTTAATATTGCGTCTAAAACGCTGTCAGAAATTTGGTCTGCAACTTTATCTGGATGACCCTCTCCGACAGACTCGGATGTGAACAAATATTTTCCGTTCATTTTCATTAGAAACCCTTCATCGCTTGGATTAAATAGTTAATCAGGTATTTTTCTTAAAAGCCTTTCTGAAGCCCATGGTTAAAAAATATTCAACTAAACCAGTTTTGAGTACAAAAACAAACTCACCCATAACAAAGTAACACTTCAAAGGACACATGTATGAAAGCAACAGTTCAAACAGTCCACAGGTCATACAACAAACAGACTTCTTGTGTCTATTCAGTAGATAACAATGATCCAAAACAGAAAAACATTCCAAAAACATATCTACACAAACAAGGCTATCACTTAAAGCATTAAACTAAACAACACTTAAACTGCAGGCGCGCACCATCAGCCACACTATTAGGCAGACATCCATCAGTATCAATGACCCAAGATTTCAATGCTAACACATCAATACTTCTTCAAATGTTCGCCAATTCAAGTAACAATAGCTACAGAATTGTCAATAAACGTGCCTGTTGAAATTTTTGCGGTAACCTAATCCTTTTTAAGGCTTAATTTTTCAATAATTATAAAAACGTGAAGCCACGATTAAAATACAGTAGTGGAAAATTATGGCGTTATCTCTTAAAAAATTCATAACTATAACAGCTGACAAGAAAGCACCTGGACCATCAACTACTTTTACGCCATTTCACATCTACTGTGCTTTAGAACTACTTTCTCTAAAACCATTGGGAAGAAACAAACTTGCAGACAAACTTTGTGTTGGAGACGGCACCATAAGAACAATTATTAACCGTTTAAAAGACGCAGAGTTAATTTCAAACACTAAAGAAGGCTGCATACTAACTCAGAATGGACACGAAATGTGGCATCAATTTGAACAAGTTTTCCCTAAAAGATCAGAAATTCCTAAAACTGAAATAACCCCTTCAGAATTCAATTACGGCTTTATGGTTAAAGACTGCGGAGACAAAATTAAATCAGGTATTGATCAACGTGATGCAGCAATCATTGCAGGAGCAAAACGAGCCATTGTCCTTGTTGCTGACCAAGGATGCCTATATGTAGCATCAGTAGGCAAATGTATAGAAAAAGAATACACAACTGCCGCAAAAGAAATTCTAAAAAAAATATCACCCCAAAACAACAGAGATGTAATCATTATTGCAGGAGCAGAAACACCACTAAAAGCCAAAACAGGTGCTTTTGCAGCGGCTTGGTCTCTACTTGACGCTTAACCCACGAAAAAAAGGAAAAAGGTTAGGTCGTGTATTTTTCTCCACTCATAAATATGCGCTCAAGCACCGTGTTAACATTAGTCATGCCTTCATTGGTTTTCGAAGAAACCGGCATAAGCAAAAATTTCATGCCTAACTGATTTATAGCTTTCATCATGTTCCGACTAAAAACACGTTTGGTGCCTTCAAGTTTTTCTTCAATCGCATCCTCAAGTGCCATTGGACTGGCTGACCAATCAGTAATTGCCTTAGCATCTTTTTTGGGAACCAAATCATACTTTGATAACACATGTAATTGAGACTGGAAGAAACGGTTGTAAACAGCAGCAGATAGAAACATGTTTGAAACATAATTTAATGGATTAATAGAGAACACTGCATCAAAAAGATAGATTAACGCTTTAGGGTCACGTGTAAGTTCATTTACAATGTATGGTCCACTAGCTCGAAAAGCAAACAGTTCCATCTGACCAGGTGTATCCACAAGCACAAGATCAGCATTTGTTGACTCAATATCGCGAGTTAAATTTTCAACTTGATCCGCTATCAAATCGGCAGCCAGGATCAACGCACCATTTGGCCCTAAACCGTATTTCTCCATCAAATCACCTACATCAACATAGTTACGTACATCAACGTCAGGTGAATATGGCAGTTTTAACGCTCCAGGATCAAGATTAACCACTGCAACATCTTGTTTTGACATTTTTAGCCATTCACTAAAAGCTGCTGTAAAAAGACTTTTCCCCGAACCAGCTGTTCCAATAATAAAGGCAAGAGGCATAACTTTCACTACATCAAACGATTGGTTCAACAATAGGTAAATAATCTTTTGGTAACATTTAAATCAATAATTCACTCAAACAGTTCTACAAATCATAAAACTAACATCTTTATTACCTAAAAGAGCAAGTAAACGTGCAAAATTTTATAGTGCTTGCTAAGAAAACGTATAACATGCCATGTTAAGCATGACGTCTATTTTTTACTTAAGTACCATTTGAGGTATTCTTTGCGGCGGTTCTCTTTTATTTCATCCTCAGTTTCGTCACCGGGCATGTTTCTATCTTTTAACTCTTCAAGTTCCTGTCCAGTAACTGACAAACCGCAACTTTTACAAACATACAGCTTAGTCACAGCCATATACTTCATTTCGCCACCGCATTCAGGGCAATATGTCATATTTATTCACTACAAAATCCATCAACCAAACATATTTAGTCTTCGCTACAAAAATCAAAAAAATAAACCCTAAAACAAACAAGCTCAAAAAATACTAAAGAACATAACCAACACTTACAAACAACAAACCAAGACACAAAAAAAAGCAACAAAACATACCCCATAAGTTTTTGCGCATCATTTCTAAATGCTACAATAGAACTACTTGTTAAGTATGCCTCTTTAAGTTAAAGATAAACTCACTAATAGATAAATTTTATAAAATGAGTTTTCATTGAAGTGCGATGGAAAAAGTCTTTTTGCCCTGCTTACTTTTAGCTGTGATGGTTGGAAGAAACACCGATGTTTTTTGAGGCAATTTCTTAGACCTCGTTAGATAAAATGGTGTGTGCTCTCCTAGCGGATCAGAAGGCCAGGGCCCCGAGCCCGTATAGGAAAAGGCACGAAAACCACAAAGAGAACACCTTCCAACCACCCTAAAAAGTAAGGTGTAAAGTATGGAACAAAAAGTTTGTGGAATAGATGTCCATCGCGATCTCCTCGTTGCAACCATACTAGACCAAGACAACCATAAACAAACCCAAACCTTCCAAAACAACACCACAAACATGCAACAACTAAAACAATGGCTAAAAACAAACAACTGCATAGACCTGGCAATGGAATCAACCGGATCCTACTGGACAACCCTATACATAACCTTAGAAGACGCAAGCCTAAAACCCATACTAGCTAATGCGCATCAAGTAAAAGCAATACCCGGACGCAAAACCGACCAAAGAGACTCAGAATGGCTCGCCTACCTACACAGAAGCAACCTCATACGACCTAGTTACGTCCCAACCAAACCCATACGCGAACTACGCGAACTAGCACGCACAAGAGTAAGATACGTAGAAAGCCGAACACAATACAAAAATCGCTGTCAAAAAATACTTAGCAAAAACAACATGCGTTTAAGCTCTGTTTTAAGTGACATATTTGGTAAATCAGACAAAGAACTTCTAAAGGGCCTAATGAAGGGTAAAACTGTAGAAGGCATTCTAAAAACTACTGAAAGTAAACGTCTAAAAAAGCGAAAACAGGAGATAATTGATGTTGCTAGGGGTTCTCTTAGTGAGATTGACATGTTTCTTCTTAAAGAGATGGAGCAAACTATTGATGCTTTAACGGTTCAGATTCATAATATAGAGCGGTGTATGGATGAGTTAGTTGATAAAGCTGCGTTGGAAATTATTTGTTCAGTTCCGGGTGTTGGTAGGTTGTCTGGTGCTACGGTTTTAGCTGAACTTGGAGATGTCACGCGGTTTGGTAATGGGCGGCAGGTGGCTTCTTGGCGTGGTTTTGCTCCTTTTGTTTCTCAGTCGGCTGGGGTGACAAGGATTGGTGGGATTACTAAGCGTGGTTCGCGTTGGTTGCGTCGTGTTATGGTTGAGGTGGCTCATGTGGCTGTTCGGATGCTTGGTCGATTTAAGGATATGTTTTGGCGTATTGCTGTTAAGAAGTGTAAGAAGGTTGCGTATGTTGCTGTTGCTCGCAAGCTGCTAACTGTTATTTGGTATTTGCTGGTTAATGGTGAGGTGTATGTTGAGGAGGGTTTTTCTAAGAAGTCTACTGTTTTGGCGCGGTCAAAGTCTTATGATGGTAATAGTGGTGGTGGTTTGTCTTTGGATGATATTGTGGGTGTTTTGGGTCGTGTGATGAAGGTGGTTTCTGATGGTGGTTAGTTTGTAGAGTTGTTATTGTTGTTGTTTGGTTTGCGTTGCGCATTGTTTTGTAGGTGATGGTGTTGTTGGGGTTTTGTTTGGGTTGGGTTTTGTTGTGTTTTTTGTTGGTGTGTTTGTTTTTTGTGGCGGGTTTTGGGTGGTTTTTGTGAAAATTGCTGGTTTTTGGGTCGTTAACATGGGTTAGGGCAAAAAGACTTTCTCCATAGGAAATATAGTTCAAAACGATAGTTAATTAAAAAAAATTTGGTTGCATGGAAAACCATGCAATAGGTGGTTAGTTGGGCATTTATCTTGATGCCATAATAGTGCTTGCTAGGGGTATGCGCGATGGACAAACGTATGAGCAGGTTCCGCAGCCTATGCAATCTTTGTTCCAAAGTTTTTCTGCTTTATCCATGTCTGGCTTCATGATTGCGTTGTAAATCAGAATCGGATGGAGTTTAACTGGACAGGCGCTGATACATTTTGCACAGTGGATACATGCGGTTTGCTTTTGTTCTTTCTTGTTCTTGCTTTCGGAGAATGCAATGATACTTGAACTTCGTTTGGTTATTGGTGCTTCAGTTGTTGGAATTGCATGTCCCATCATGACTCCGCCAACGACAACTTGTCTAACATCCTTCATGTCGATGTTGTTTTGGTTAAAGACGTCACTTATGGGGGTACCAATTTTTACCAACAAGTTTTTGGGTTGCACAACATCACCGTTGAACGCTACTACTCTACTTATGAGCGGTTCGCCCTCAAACACGGCATTCGCAATCGCATTGATTGTAGCAACATTTTGGACAATACAGCCCATTTCGTACGAACGCTTTGTTGGTGGTGTTTCATAACCAAAGAGAGCTTTCTGTAAAACACTTGCATCACCTTGTTGATATTTGAAGTGTCCTGCAATTACTGTTGTATCTGGCTCGCTGCCAAAAACTTCTTGTAGCTTTGGTACTGCTTCTGCTTTAGATACTTTGGTTGCAACTGTTACTTTGGGGTTTCCCAAAATCTTTTTGATTACTTTTACGCCTCGTAGCAAATTTGCAGTTTTTTCGATGAGTAAACGCTCGTCAGCTGTGTCATAGGGTTCGCCTTCTGTGGCATTTACAACTAAGTTTTTGATTGGAAATTCTGCGGGTGGTGATAGTTTGATGTGGGTTGGGAAGCCTGCGCCTCCAAGACCGATAATGCCTGCTTCATGGATTATGTTGAGCAAAGCATCTGGTTTGGTTTTTTCTAGTTCTGATTCAGAGATTGGTAAGAGAGTTTTGGCTTTGGTTTTTTTACCGTCGTTTTCAATATAGATGGCATCCATGAATGTTTCTGAGCAGTGGCTGTAGATGTTGCCTATTTTGACAACTTTGCCTGAGATTGGGCTGTGTATCGGTGAGCTTATGCGTTCTTTTGAGTCAGCAATTTTTTGGCCCATTTCTACTAAGTCACCAACAGCGACAAGGGGAGAAAGTGGCTTTCCCGAGTGCTGATTCAGGATGACTATGGCAGTTTTAGGGTCGGGGAAGATTTCAATAGGGGTTATACGTGCTTGATCTTTGACTTCTTTTATATGTTCATATGGCATTTTGTTCATCTCCCAAATGGCTTATGGATTCCTATACGATCTAAGAGCGGCACAGTAAGGTTCATTATTACCAGTGCAAGCAGTGCGCCTCCGAAGAAGTTCATGTATGTTTGAATAATCACTGTTAGTACACCTAAACCGATGCCGAAGATTATCTGTCCAGTTCTCGAATACGGAGTTGTAGCCGGATCAGTAGCCATGAAGAATCCTAAGAAAATTGAGCTTCCGATAAACAATTCGAATAGCAACCGTGTAATTGGATCTCCACCGTAGATACCAGTCATAATAAGGGACATTGCAATGGCGCTTCCAAAGTATGTTGCAGTAATTCTCCATTTGAAGTAGTCGCGTAAAAAGAAAATCAATATTGCACCGATAATTATTACAGCAATACTAGACGCTCCACCAGGCCAACCATGGAATTTTGTTAGAAGCATTATAGAGTTTAGACTACCAGGTTCTGCTCCAGGTAGACCATAACAACCTTGAAGATAACCAGAAAACGTCAACTGTGTACCCATATAATCAGTCACCAGATTGCTGGCAAGCTTAGGTACTTCTAGTCCACCTTCTGCAAATGGCGCCCAGTGTTCTTTTATAAGGAATGTTGAAGTTATGAACGGTAACAGTACTAAGAGTTTTGCAGTAGCAGCAGGATTAAAAAGTTTACGACCTTTTAGACCTTGAAGTTTCTTGAAACCAACAAGACCAATAAATGAAATCAAAGCCACATAGATAAAGCATCCAGGAGCACTTAACATTGAAATCGGCATCATTTCACCCATTGCCATCGTAGGAACACCAATCGAGTATGAAAGCGCAACAATCAAACCGAAAACAGCAGCAGACATTGTGTTTATTTCACTATCAGCAGCTGCTTTTCCGATTATGAAGTCACTTACTACAGCCACTCCAACAGCAATCAAAGCATTCAACAGAAGAATCGCACCGAGAGGCATTGCAAAAAGTCCAGTTAAACCAAGATAATCGAGATCCGGATGGGGAGTCATAGCTGGCCACCATAGAATAGCAGTAATTATAGTAATAGCCAGTAGTGCAGCGAAAGTATAAGCCATCACTCGAGTTTTTGACATTGTACCAGTAATTTGTGGGGGCGGTGAAACAACCAAATCTTTGGGTTTTTCAACAGAGGGGTTATTAGTCATATATTAACCTCTTATAATAGATGACAATTTGACCCCTTAAATATTAAACTCTTTCGGAAAAGCTAAAAGTTAAAAATTTTTGGATTAAAATTTCATTTAACCTTAAAAACCATCAAATAACAAATGTTTTCAATTTTAAAGGCAATAAGAAGCTTGAATTAACAATAGCGCACCAATTTACCTTTTTTTCTAAAAACTATCTGAAAAAGAACGACAAACATAATTTTTACTTAAATACTGCTTTGAAGCAATCAAACCATGGTTTATGTCTTTTACAGGAAATTTTATATCGATAAAGTTTGATGTTAATACTTTGTGATTTAATTGGCTCAAAATAGACCACCCTTGTACATGGTAACTTGGCGATGTACTAGGCGATGTGTAGGCAACTGTGTTTACTGTAGTTATGTACCTAAATTTGCCAAAGATGATGAAGTAAGCACTGAAACCGGCAAAAAAATTGTCGATGAAATGCACGACTTTGGCGCTAAATGGTTTGGTATTAGTGGAGGAGAACCATTAGTACGCGAAGACATTTTTGAAATTATTGAGCATGCCAAAAAAACGTATGGTATGGAAGTAAGTTTGATCACAAGCGGATTTGCTTTTGATCAAAAACGTTTAGACCTTCTAACAAAATATGAGGTTCATACTGCCGTAAGTATCGATGGTGATAAGGCTACAAATGATGTTGTTAGAGGACCAGGTAGCTATGATAAGGCAACATATGCCATGAAGAAACTTGGGGAAAACGGCTTACTTGACTGTATTGTCACGACCATGAACAAGTACAATATTAATGTACTTGAGCACACGTGCCAGTTAGCAGCTGAATATGGCGGCAAAATGGTTGTTTATCATAATCTTGTTCCAGTTGGAAGAGCAAGTGATAACATGCTAGATTTAGCTCCAACAGCAGACCAGTATGAAGTAGCGCTTAACCAACTTTACGATTATGAACTAAAATACAACCATAACAAGAAAAATAACAACTTCCGGGTCAATGTCTATTCACCATTCTATGCAAGAATTGTAAAACAGCGAAATCCAGCAAGATTCTGGGACTGGTTTACCAACGAATTCTTAGGTAAATGCACAATTGGCGGTGACTACATTGGTGTAACTGAAAATGGTGATTATAGACCGTGTGGTTTCCATGAAGGTTACCGGCTAGCCAATGTTAAAGACAAGAGTCTAAAAACAGCTTGGGATGAACTTCAAACTAACCCATTACACCTTAAATTAAGAGATAAAAGCCAAATTAAGGGTAGATGTGGGATTTGTGAGTACAGAGAAATCTGCGGTGGATGCAGAACACGTGCTGAATTCTACACGGGTGACTTGTTTGAGTCTGACCCAGCATGCGCATACATACCTCAAGTAATGCGTGAAAACCCCGAACTACTACAAAAGAAACAATAAATTAATATTCCTTCTTTTAAAATTTTTACTTTCCTAAAAAATAGTTTTTATTGGTTTACTTTAAAGATGGCATAGCGGTCGTTTGAGTAAACCAGTTCCAGAATACTACTTCTGACGAGTTTAGTGTCTAGCTGGAACTTATCGTAAACAAGAAAGCTGACATTATTTTCTTTAATGAAGTCAAAGTAATCTCGGCTGGTAATAGTGAAATACCATGCAGGTTGTGTAGTAAACATATCTTTGATTTGAGTTGGCTGCACACTTTGGTGGTAGCTGTCTTCGGAGAAAGTTAGGGTTTGATAAGAGACGGATACGTTGTTGTGGGAGCTAATTTGTTCAAACTCGTAACTGAAACGTATTGCATCTATTTGCATACTGGATAAGGCGCCTATGTTTCCCCAGTCAGGCAGACTATTGAATTTAAGGGCGTAATAGGCCTGATTCTGCGTATCGTGCAATGCTATGTAGTCATCGGTTAGGCTATTTTTGGAAAAATTGGTTACAGCCCATTGTGTTTCGTATGTGTCTGTTGGATTAGCCCATGGGTTTTCCCAGTTCAATATACCAGGTAAGTATACCTTGTCAAAGTTGAAGGACAAGTAAAAGAAAATGGACAGGTATAATGTGACATTGCTCATGAGATTGTTTGTTGGAGTTATGACCCAATCGACTTGCGTTGGATAAGAAGAATTTTGAACCAATTGAGTTTGAGTCACTGAAACATCATCATTAGTATAAACAATTGTTAAAGTTTGCGCTGTTTGACTACCGTTCAATGTGTAGTTACGTATCATCTGACTTAAGTCCACCTTCTTGTACACGCCATCAATATTGTAAGAAATGTAGTCACCTGCTGTTGAACAATAAGTTTCAAGCTGCCAAACATTGTTAACAGAAACATAATTTTCACTTGAAATATCCCCCTTAGCCTCATAAGCACGAATAAGAGTTAAGGGAGTTTCTATTTCATAAGACAAGTCCAAAATTGACTCAGAAATAACATTACGCTCAACTATTGGATCAGTTGCCGCAATCACAGTTTTTTCACAAAAAGCACCAAACCAAAAACCTGGCTTAGAAGTGACAACTACAGTTGCAGATTCAGGATAGTTAGTTTTAAGCCATTGACCAGCCTGCAACGACATCAAATCAGAAGTTGAATAAAACGAGACTGATTCACTAATTCGTGTGCCCAACACGTTCCCACGCATCACAAGCGCAAAACAGGATAGAGCAATTAGGCCTATAACTATAGCTTTAACGTAAACTCGTTTTATATTTGCCCTGTGTGCTTTGTAGTAACTTAAAGATTTGTCGACAACAAAGAACAGCAGCACAGCAGCAAAAATCGTCATAAATGGCATCACATAGTAAACAAACCAATTAAATGGCAGGTATAAACCAAAAACAAAAGATTCTGCTAAAATCAAAGGAATAAGAAAACTAAGAATCAAAGTAAGGTTGCTTACATGCTTCTTTTCAAGCCACAACTTATAGGCAGCCACAAACAATCCAGCAACACCCAAAATTAATACAAAACCAAAATTTGACCAAAACGCAGACAGAGACGTACCTGGAATCTGATAAGCCATGGCTTTCTGCGCAAGAAATACATGCTCAATCAAACCACCCAAATAGGGTAGCATCGCCCTAACATAATAAAGAAAGAAAGCAATCCCACCACCAACGATTATGAAAATCAAGGCTTTGATGCCTTTACCTTTAGACTTGATTATCAGAAACAGCATAACTGGCGTCAAAATCAAGACAGACACGAACATGGTAAGTTGATGAGACAACACCAACGCGAAAGCAGATACGCCAGCAACTATCATGTAACTCTTATGCTCAATTGAAAGAGGCAAATACAAAAACAAAAGCAACATAAACGCTATACCCAAAACACTTGTGTAACCAGCCCACATGTTAATTTCAAACATTGGAAAACACAGAAACAACAAAGATGCTGCAACCACACCTGTTTTCTTGTTAAAAAACCGCGCACTAATAAGGTACACACTAAAAACCATCAACCAATCAGCTAATACAGCAGACACCTTAACAAAAAGAATTAACTGATCAATGTTTGTGGCACCTGTAAAGGTGATTAAAAAGGCCAGCAAGATTTGGTAAAGGGGAGGCGTCCAGCCTAAGTTAGCTAAAGAGATTTGTCCAGTGTTTAGAAATTCTTGCGCACGGGCCAAGTGTACTGAGCCGTCATTTCCAAGAATAAGTCCATTCGCTGAAATGGTACTATAGAAGACTATTAAGACGACTATGGAAAATCCTGTCAAAAACGTAATATCTAACAGTTTATCTTTTGAAAGATTTAGTATCAAACGTAAGACTTCCCCCTTTTTAGGTCGTAACAGTTATTTCACTTCAAATATGGCAACCTCATTGTTAATAAACACAAGGCTAAACAGTGGATCATTTGCAAATTTGAGTTTCATTTCAGCTTCTGAAGCTACTTCATAGTAGCGAGGCACCACTATGTAGTTTATGTTGTTATTTTTTAGTTCAGCTTGATAATTGAATGGCACTTGAAGAGGCAAATTATCTCGATTTTCTGGTTCCAAATTAAGTTCGATTTGTTTGTTAAAGAAGGCATTAAAGATCTCATCATCAGCATTGTATAGTGCGGGATCATTTGTAATTGAGTAAGTTGTTGTTGACATCTGTATTTTTGCTTGTTTTTTACCTTCTAAATTATAGTCAAGGAAAACATCAGTAGAGCCTGATCGGGTATGTGGTTTGGAGCTAATGTCAGGAAGGTTTTGGTCAAATATTATTTGTCCGAAAGCTTTTACACCCTCTGCTAAGAATCCAATAGTGTTAGGTCTTTCAGAGCCAACTGGTAAGGCGCTAGCTTCTAAAGTGGATTGTAGCCATGTTAGAGAAACATTTTCTGCAGTGGCTTCAATGATGGTTGTCATGTTAACAAATTTAGAGCCCTGATATACTGTTGTTAACTGGGTGCAAGTGAGATATTCATTGCCTTTAGTGATTGAGACAGTGATGTGTTGAGTGCCATTTTCCATGTACATATTTTTAACAGGTAGCTTGTCTAACGATATTGACTGTGGAGCACCGTTTACTTCATACTTGATTTTTGTTTGGTTACTGTTAAAGTTGAAGAAAGAATAGGGAAAATAAGTCCAGTTTAACTGGGTGAGAATCTGAGGATTGTGTCTTGCAAAGTATCCACCGTCTTCTCTTACTTGAATGCCAAGAATTTCATCAGACAATTTAAATGAACTTCCAAATAGGTAGTCTGTGTCAAGCATGTTATATGCCACTTGAGCAATTGGAACTTCACGAGAGAGTGAAAGAAACTGTGGGTCAACAGCGCTCCATGTTGGTCTCTGTGCAAACCCTGCAAACCACCACCCATAGTATGCTGTTGTAATAAACGTAGCATTAGCAGGCGTGTTAGCTTTAGCCCATTCCATAGCCTGATAAAGCGGGTCATTCATTGATTGATAAAACGTTTGAGTGTTTAAGCCCTCACTTGGAGTTATAAAAACGGGTATAAAGAAGAAACAAACCAGCAAAAGTCCAACAAGAAAGCCGGTATACAGGTTAGATTTTGTGAGGTTTGTACTAATCTTGTTTGAAAGGTTAGTTAACCGTTTGTGGGTTACCTGTTCTGTTTCTTTAGCTGTATTATTTAATTGGCTTGTTAATGTGCGGTATGTACCTATTACGCGAGCAAAGAAGCCTGAGCCATAATCAATAAAGAGACCTATTAGGAGTATAAGGGGAAGTATTACAAAATACAGAAACCGATTGTAATCAGTGTATAGTCCAACAAGATAGGCCTGTGTAAATATAGCAGGAATAAGTATCCATAGTGCCAACAGAATTGTTGGAATTGTAAAGTAACGTTTGTGATATTTTTTGGATAAGAGGAAGTAAAGACCTGCAATTACAAAAAGGGGCAGAACGATTTCTAAGGGTAATATTCGTGTAGAAATGGTTGCCTGATTGATTTCTGCAGTTGTCAGGTTAGTTAGGTATGTGGGAATGATTTGTATAAGGTAGGGCGAAACGATTAAGGCTCCTAAAATCACAGGCAGCAGCCAACTTAACGCTTCAAGTCGTGTGGTTCCAATTTTTTGGCCAAAAATTAAGCTAAGGAGAATTACGGAAAATAGTATGCTTACAAATACGGCACTGCTTAGTGAATGAGCTATAAATATTGAGCCAACCAGTATTGAGGTTGAAATATAGAAGGGAATCTTTGTGAAACGATTTTTTTGAATATAAAGGTAAAATGTTATTGGAATCAGTAAGAGAGCGATGACATTTGGGTAGCCTCCCCAAAGTAGCATTTCAATATCAAACCGTGAAATCGCCATAAAGAAAGCAACGACAATAGCGGCAGATTCCTTCCAGACGGCTCGTGTTATAAGGTAGGAAGCAAGTACAATTACGGATGAAAACAGCGATGATACCAAGGCATGTATTAAATATTCAGGCATACTTGTAAGCGTCATCATTTGAGTAACAAAAATGTGGTACCCCGGAAAAGTAATGGATAATCCGCCACCCATGTGGTAATAATTGTAGAGGAAATCAACGTTACCACCTTGATTGATTATTGAATAAATGACACTGTTGTGTAAGCCTATGTCTGCACCTGGGGGATAGGTTCCATGGGTCATCAATAGGAAACGGTACAGAAAAGCAAAAATAAATATTGCAAAAAGCAATATTAAATGCTTGTTTGTGTCTTTAACCATATGGTGACCCCAGTTAGACCTTATTCCTCTTTTTAGCGTGTATAATAGGCAGAGTTAAAGTTTAAATAGCAATCTCGAGTATAAAAAGCCCAGAGTATAACCGGAAAAATAGGTGTTTATATGTCCTGGCTTAAATCTATGATGGAAAAAGAACCCCCAGAACCAGAAAATCCACTCGGTACAGTAGTAATCGGAAACATTGAACCAGACATGCATGATACAGCAAAAGAAGCAGTCCGCCGATCATTAAAACGTGCAGGTTTCAAAACAATTGATGTTGGAAAAAGCGTTGCACCACAAGTTTTTGTTGACAAAGCAAAAGAAAACAATGCAGACCTTATTGCTCTTTCAATTAACACAGTACCAGCAAAAAACAATCTAGTAAAACTTGATGAAGCATTGAAAGCAGCAGGTCTCAAAGACAAAGTCGGTATAATCATGGGCGGCGCAGCAGTCAAGAAAGAAGATGCAGATGCATTTGGTGCATTCTTTGGTAAAAACAAAGAAGAAGCCCCAGAGTTAGCCAAGAAAGCGTTGAAAAAATAAAATCTGACTGTGAGCAACATGCGAAGATTCGATACCCCCCAAAAAATCTATGAAATTGGAAAAGTAAAAGTCGGCGGCCAACCAGGTGAGCTACCTACGTTCATCATTGGCTCTATCTTTTGGCTTGGCCAAAAAATGGTGTCTGATGCAAACAAAGGTATTTTTGACGCTAAAGCTGCAGAAGACATCATTAACAGATGCCAAACACAAAGCGACATCTCAGGTGTACCTTTTGCCCTTGACATTGTCGGCACAACAGAGGCCGCCTTTGAGAAATATTTTGACTTCGTTTCCAAACACACTGATGTACCACTCATGCTTGACGCTATGAGTCCAAGGACTCGTATGGCAGCAGCAAACATTGCAAAGAGAATGGGTCTAGAAGAAAGATGCTTCTACAACTCAGTTTACAAGGGAGTAACTGATGCTGAATTAGCAAACTTGAAAGAAAGTGGCATCAAAATGTCAATCGTCCTTGCAGACGATCCACATGACACATCTCTTGCAGGTAGAATGAATGTCATCGAGGAAGCCTTAGCGCTTGCAGAGAAAGGTGGAATTACAAAACCACTCATTGATACATCTATGCCATCTTTTCAACCAGACATGGGAAGCTCAGTTGTTGCATTTCCAATGATGAAAGAGAAGTATGGTCACCCTGTAGGCACAGGTAGCGGCAACGTTGTCACAACCATGGGTTGGGTAAAAGCTAACATCGCAAAAGAATACCGAAAAGGCACTGTTACAGCAACTAACGCAATCTTGCAAACCATGGGCGCTAACTGGTTAATGTTTGGCCCAGCTGAACAAGCTGAATGGGTCTTCCCGGCAATCGCAGTTGTTGATACATACATTGCATCTGCAGCCGCAGACTTTGGCACACAACCAGTAGATATCGAGAACCATCCAATATTCAAGATGTTCTCCTAATCCCCCTTCCTTTTATTTTTATTTAAGTTTTTTATTTAAGTAAGTGTATTATAGTGGTTATGAAAACTCTTCGTTGGCTAGAAATAATCCTATTAGTCACAATCTTATCTATTCTTTTCGCTTATCTCATTCCAACTGAATCAATATTTGTTTACCTACGTTACGTATTTGGCACCATTTTTGTATGTCTTATTCCAGGTAATTGCCTAGTCAACATACTTTTTAGAAAAAGAAACAAACTAGACATTATAGAAGAAGCCGTTTTAAGCATCGCCCTAAGCTTTGGTATAGTAGGCATTACAGGATTATTCCTTGGACTCACACCCATAGGACTAAACTTCATATCAATTACAACCTCGCTAAGTGGCATCACAGTAATTTTAGCGTTAACCGCTTTCATCCTAAAAAATAAAGACACAAAACATTCAGAACAACAAGCAACAACAATCGCTAAAGCTGTAAACTAACAATTTTAGACAAAGAGTTTTGGAGGATTGCAATGGCTGCTTGCTTAGTAAAAGGTGGCAAGTTGACCTCTGAGAAACTTGACATGTTTTCTACAGATTTCTGGTTGAGAATTAAGCAGCCAAACCCTTTGCTTAACGGAGCTATGTCTCCAAGTTCATGGGGAATTAAATCTTTTTTGGAGTCATCATCCAATTTGGCAGCCGCCAACAGGAACGCTGCAGAAACTGAATCTGACACTAAAACTTGCTCCAATGTGGAAGTAATTGTTTGTTGGTCTCCAAAAATTTTGGTTTTTGAAAGCTCAGCAGCTAAATAGTCTATTGATAGATGTCGTTCTGAAAGCCGCCTAACCAGTGTTCGCCCTTTATGAGAGCCTTCCTGTTTATCGGCAGCTTCCTTAACTGCTTGTCTTACCGCACTAGCTACTAGCTGTCCAATTATTGATGCGGGTCCGCCAAATTCAATTTTTTCACCTTGTCCCGTCACAGCTACAGATAGGCTATCTGTTATGGTTCCAGTTGCGGCATCGCCACTGTATCGGCTACGCACATCGTAATCGTTCATTGATGCGGTTTTGGCTTCAGTTGCTGTTAGAAACAGACTAACTAGACAACTGTCTGTCGGATTAGCATTTAAAAAAACTATTATATTGATTGTTCCGTGTGTGTAATGGTTGTTTTCTATGTTTTCACCGGCAGATTCGCCATGTCTCCAGCCTGCGGTGGCTATTGCAGTTATTGTTATGTCTCTGGTTTGTCTAGTTACTATGGAGAGGTTTTGAATTTTTGCGGCTGTAAGCATTGCGATGTAGTCAGTGGTGAGTTGTAGATTTTTTTGTGCCTCATAAACTAAGTTCATTGGATCATCGTGAAGCCATTTATCGTTGTAACCGTCAGGTACAGAAACGTTTAGAACGGCATTGACTTTTTTGTAGCCACCGTTATAGATACCTGAGCTAAGAGCGGTTAAAGGTACATCGCTGATTACTGCTACTATGTTATCTTTTGTCACTATTTTTGCGGATGTTTTGGGTAAGGGGTATTGCTTCATTTTGCCACGCTTATACTTGTTTTTTAGGTTTACTGGATTTAAAATGTTTGTGGCGCACAAATTTTGTACTACAATAGCCTTTTATGCAGTTGCTTGCTAATAGGTTCCGGTGTTCTAATACGTCACTTAAATTGTTTACACTTTTGGTTTTAGCTGTCTTTTCCGGAAATTTAGATTAATGAACAGGATTCTCAAAACTTAGAGCCTTCAACCCAATGCCAATCCTCAATTAAACTGCCACAAAAACAATCGTAGGCTGACGACCATTAGAGTCCACAAAAGAAAAAGAGGGCGTTTAAGGCGTGTTGGGCGTTACTTCCGGAAGCTTTTCTATATTCTCTTTTTTCTTTTTCAGAAAAAGTTCCGCAAGACATGCCCCAAACGCCTGAAACGCCCAAACATAAAAAAGACGTACAACTGGAAAACTCTGTTAACATCCCCAAACATATGGAAATTAAACATAACCCACACTTTACCGTGACAAATGTAAAATCTTTTTATTTAAGACCGGAAAAAGGTGTAAAACACTTTCCAAATGATTTTACCGCCTCTGAGACCATATTACATTTTGATTTATAGGTATGCGTAGGTTTTTATTTCTGTTTTTAGGGTGCTTAGCATTCTGGAGTTTCTTCCGGAAAAAGCATTTTTTGGTTTTAGCAATCACACTTAAATAAATGGTAAGAAAGAATGGGTATTGTGAAGAACAAGAATGGCCATTGACTCAAAAGAATACGCTCACCTTATCATAGAAACCAGAGACACAATTAACAAAGTCGTCAAAAATAATCTCGGAGACGGCATATTATTTTCTGCTGGAACAGACACTTCAATAATTGCCTACGAAGCCATAAAATTCAATTCCGACCTATCAACGCTAACCATAGCATTTAAACAAGGCAACCCAAAAGATGCACAATACGTTAAAAAAATGGTTGAATTCTTAAAACTTAAAGACCACCAAACTCGTGTTTTTGACGTAGAAGAATCTTTAGAAAATGTGCCCAAAGTTGTAAGGGCACTAAAAACTTTTGACCCTATGGACGTAAGAAACAGTATATCCATCTACATCGGGTTAGCTCTTCTAAAAGAGAAAGGTTTATCCAAAATTTTGACTGGTGACGGATTAGATGAGCTTTTCGGTTATCCATGGCAGTTTCACCTCTCAGAAGAGGAGCTTTACAAAAAACAGCTTGATATGTGGGCAGGAATGAGTTTCAGCAGCAAACCACTGTCAAAATCTTTGGGAATGGAAGTAAAACAGCCCTATCTTGACCCAATGTTTATGGATTGGGCAAAAAAGCTGCCGATGAAAGTTAAAATTAACATACATAATGATGAAAAATACAGTAAATGGTTACTGCGCAAAGCCTACGAAGAGGTTATACCCAAAGAAGTTATTTGGAGACCTAAAGCACCACTTGAGGCAGGAACAGGAACAGACGCATTAAGCATAATTCTTCAGGAACAATACACTGATGTGGAATTTGCAGAAAAGAAAAAAGCCACTCTTGAAGCGGATAACGTACAAATTCGTGATAAAGAACAACTGTTCTACTACGAAGCTTTCAGAAAAATCTTTGGCAAACCATCTGAAGTTTTCTCAAATCCAAACAACGATGCAAAGATGTGTCCGCAATGCAAGGGCTATGTCAAGACAAGAATTCAGTTCTGTAGAATCTGCGGAGCTTACCCCATCTAAGCCTCATTTTTCTTCAAGACTGATAACTGTCGATTACATCAAGTAACCAATAGTATCTGACCATCTCAGGCAATTGTATAACGCCCGCAGTGTAAACAACATTAGAGGGTGTGTAAGGGTTTATTTTGGGAAAGATTTAATTCTTCAATTGATGGTTTGTGAACCAATACAACAGGAAGAAGTTACACATGGCGAATCTGTCACAGTTAAAGTTTGCAATGGCAATATCAATATTTCTTTCAACCTTCATATTTGGACTGTTTATATTTGGAATAGTTTACTTACTAGAACTTGGCGTAATAACTGGTCTGTTCATCGCACTTGGTGGTTCAGCCCTATTTATCCTGCTACAGTATGCAATTGGCCCAGCAATAGTATCTATGACAACAAAGCTAAAGTACATTAAACTAGGAGAGTCACCATGGCTTGAAGAAACCGTTAAAGAACTCGCAGACAAAAGCGGCTTGCCCATGCCTAAACTCGCAATTGTACCCAATAATACACCTAACGCTTTTACTTTTGGCAGAACCACAAGCAACGCCACTCTAGCAGTACATGAAGGCTTACTAAGACAGCTTAACCAAGACGAAATTCGCGGCGTAATAGCCCATGAACTTGGCCACATCAAACATAAAGACTATATCATAATGACGGTACTTTCTGCTCTGCCATTGATTGCATACATGATTGCGCAAGTTACTTTACGTGCAGGCATCTTCTCAAGCGGAGGAAGAAAAGGTAAAAACAACAATGGAGGGGCAGTTCTACTTATCATAGGAGCAATATCATTTCTTGTCTACATTATAACCTTCCTAATCGTCATGCGGCTCAGCAGACTACGAGAACATTTCGCAGATGCTTTCGCGGCATATGCCACTGGGTCACCCCACGACTTAGAAAGTGCCTTAGCTAAAATCACCTATGGCTTATCAATTTCGCCAAAACCACCTGAAGGTGCAAGAGCATTCTACATTGGAGACCCAGCAACGGCAAAACAAGAAGTTAAACGTATAATGGAAAACAAGAACAAATACGACTTAGACGAAGATGGAGTACTTGATGAACACGAACTTCAATTGGCAATGGAAAAAGAAGCACACAACACATGGACACAACTAAACAGTCTCTTTGCAACACACCCACCAACGTTCAAACGCATACTGTTGCTAAAAGAAATTGAAAACGAAATGGACACAGGTAAATACGCAAACGACAAAATGTACAGCCATGTCTAAACCAAATTTTTAACCATCTTTTAGAAACACAGTAGACACAGACTATCACTTTTTCAAATCATTAAGTTGAAAAATGGTAGACTTAAAATAAGAAAAAGCGGTGTATTGGTTTATTTTAGTTTGTTAAAGAAGCAACTATATGAGCCAGTGTGGCACGCGTTGTCTTTTTGTTCAACAATGTAAAGTAGCGTGTCGTAGTCGCAATCGGTTGAGACTTCAACGATTTTTTGTGTGTGGCCACTGGTTTCTCCTTTGACCCATATTTCGTTGCGGGAGCGACTCCAGTATGTTGCTTTGCCAGTTTTCAAAGTTAATTCTAAGGCTTCTTTGTTTGCGTATGCAAGCATAAGAACTGTTTTTGTGTTTATATCTTGAACTACAACAGGGATTAAACCGTTGCCCTTAGCGAAGTCAAGCTTTGTAAGTAGTTCTTGTGGTGTCATTACCTTATTGTCACCCCTGCTTTACGTAAATAATCCTTTACCAGGGGTATAGGATATTTGTTATAGTGAAACACTGAAGCAGCCAATGCCGCATCTGCTTTGCCAGCAGTAAAAGCATCAAGAAAGTGTTGAGGCAACCCTGCACCACCACTTGCAATGACGGGAACATGCACATATTCAGAGATGACACGTGTAAGTTCAATATCAAAGCCGCTTTCGGTGCCGTCCTTATCCATGGATGTGACAAGAAATTCACCTGAACCTAACTTCTCTGCTTGTAGCGCCCATGTAACAGCGTCGATGCCCGTGAATTTTCTACCACCATAAGTGGTAACTTCAAACCATACAGGTCCCTCAGCTGTTTGAACAGTGACTTTACCTTCGGTCGGATTTAGATTACGTTTAACATCAATAGCAATAACCACACATTGTCGTCCAAAAACGTCTGCCAACTCTGTAATCACTTCAGGGTTTTCTATGGCTGCGGTGTTAACTGAAACTTTATCAGCACCACTGTACAAGACATTTCTAGCGTCTGCTACGTTACGGATTCCACCACCTACAGTGAAGGGAATACTGATTGCTTTAGCTACACCTTCCACGTACTGTCGCATAATATCGCGTTTTTCGTGAGAAGCAGTGATGTCTAAAAAGACAAGCTCGTCGGCGCCTTCGTCGCTGTAGCGTTTTGCCAGTTCCACTGGATCACCCGCATGTTTGAGCTGTAGAAAATTGATACCTTTAACTACTTTTCCATGGTTAACATCTAAACATGGAATGATACGTTTTGCAAGCGTCATAATTTAGACTCCTATTTTTTGAATTGCTTCTTTTAATGTAAATCGACCTTCATAAAGGGCTTTACCAATTACTGCACCTTCCACACCAATTTCTTTGAGGTTAAAAAGATCATCTATACTACCTATCCCACCTGCCGCCAAAATTTTGGCACCTGAATGTTTGACTGCTTTAGCAAGGGTTTCAATATCTGGACCATTAAGCAAACCATCATGGATAATGGATGTAATCAGAAAGCGTTTCACACCCAGTTCAGTGAATTTGTCAACCGCATCCTGTAGGGTCATGTTGGTTGTTGTACGCCAGCCGTCAATCATTACCCAACCGTTCTTGTTATCAAGTGCGACAACAACAGATTCTTTGCCAAATTTGTCTTGCAGACGTGTTATGACTGAGAAGTCTTTAAACGCTAATGAACCAAGCATTACTTGGGTGATACCTGTGTTGAAAAGTTTCTCAGCAATCTCAAAGCTACGTATACCTCCACCGACTTGGATTGGCAGATTGATGCTTTTGGCGATCTCGGTTATAACTGTGTGATTGTTACCTTGACCAAACGCGGCGTCGAGATCAATAATGTGAAGTTTACCTGCACCTTCAGCACACCAACGTTTTGCGGCTTCTATTGGGCCACCAAACTGTTCGTAAACTTTGGCGGTTTTAGCTTCTCCCTGGGCTAAACGTACAATTTTACTGTTCATTAAATCTATTGCTGGAATTAACTGCATTTTGGTTACCCCGTTACTATTCTGGCAAAGTTGCGTAAAATCTGTAGTCCCGCATCACCTGATTTTTCTGGGTGAAACTGAATGCCATACATGCTCTTGTCAGCCACAGCGGATGCAAAAGTTGTTCCGTAGGTGGTTTTAGTACATACGACGCTCTCGTCAGTTGGGGCTGGATAAAAGGAGTGCACGAAATACACGTATGTGCTTTCTTTTATGTCGTCAAAAAGTTCGCAGGATTTGACGAGGCTGATTGTGTTCCAACCCATATGAGGAATTTTCAAATCACCCTGCAAGCGTATGACTTTGCCTTTAAAGAAACCCAAGCCAGCACCAGGACCTTCTGCGCTTTCTTCAAAGAACAGTTGCAATCCAATGCAGATACCCAGTATCGGTGTGCCCTCTGCTACTTTGTTTTGGATAACTTTTTTAACGCATTCAAGTTTTTTCGCGGTAGGCGTAAAACTGCCTACTCCGGGAAGGACAATGGCGTCAGCTTCCGCTAAATCCTGTTCCGAAGTTCCAATAGATACATCAAGTCCAGTTTTTTCTAAGGCGCATTTGAGACTAAACAGGTTACCTACGCCGTAATCGAAAATGACGGCATTTGCCATTTAGATTACTCCCTTAGAGCTCGGTACTCCTTTACGGCGTGGATCAACCGCAATTGCTTGACGTAATGACAGCGCTAGGGCTTTGGTTACGGCTTCTGCTTTGTGGTGATCATTACTGCCATACATTACAAACATGTGTACGTTAGCTTGCAGTGAGTTGGTTAGGGATTCGTAGAAGTGGTTGATGTCTTCTGTTTGCATTTCTTCTACTTTTCTGCCTCTAAATTTAAGGTCAATTTTGAAGTATGGACGCTTGACCAAGTCAATGGCGGCAAACGCTATTGAGCAATCCATTGGGGCGGCTGCGTTACCAAAACGTGTAATACCTTCGCGAGCGCCCAAAGCTTTGTTTAAGGCTTCACCTAATCCGATTGCTAAGTCCTCTATACAGTGGTGTACTAGATCGCCTTTGACGCTGGCTTCAATGTCGATTAAGCTGTGTGTGGCAAGGCTTGTCAGCATGTGATCAAGAAATGGCACACCAGAGTTTATGGCCGCTTTACCTTCGCCGTCAAGGTTAACTTTTATTTTTACTTCAGTTTCTTTAGTTTTACGATAGACTTCTTCAACTCGCACAGTTTATTCCTCACTTATTTGTTTTAATGACTCAATTAATTTGGCGTTAATTTCAGGTAGCCCAACGGTTACACGGAAACAGTTCTCATACTGTAGCAGCTTACCCCATTTTTTGAGCATAACACCGCGTTTAAGCAGTTTCTCATACATCAAGTCCGCAGGTAGTTTTGTGTTCAGGAGCACAAAATCGGATTGTGAATCAAACGCTTGCACACCTTCTATTTGGTTTAGTTCCTTTATGAGTTTTTCTCGCTCCGCCTTCAGGGCTGCAACGGCTGTTTGCATGATGTCTATGTTTTCCAACATTTTGATGCCCATTTGGATAGTAAACCCACTTACTGGGTATGGTAGAGGTGCCTTTTTGGTTAGGATATTGATGAGTTCAGGATTGGCAATTGCGTATCCAAGTCGTAACATGGCAAGTCCGAAGGCTTTGGAGAAAGTTCGCAGGATAATCATGTTTGGAAACTCACAGATACGTTGCACAAAAGAATAATCGGCAAATTCGATGTACGCTTCATCAAGGATAACAATGCCAGGGAAAGCTTTGGCTAAGGTTTCTATATCTTCTGGTTTCATTTGGTTACTGGTTGGATTGTTAGGTGAGCACAAATAGAGCAGACGTGTTTTTTCTGAGAAAGTGGTAAGCATTGCTGGTACGTCAAGCTGGAAATCATTTTTCAATGGCAATGTGACATATTCGCCTTCTTGACGTTTCACACATAACTGTGGAATCACAAAAGATGGGGCAAATGAGACAGCGACGTCCCCTTTTTCTACAAAGAGACGTATTATGCGATCAAGCAGTTCGTCGCCTGCGTTACCAATGACTATGCAATCCTGAGGAACTTTTAAGTATTCCACCAATTTCTTAACCAGTTTAGGTATTTCGTCCTCTGGGTACATACGTAAGTCAATTTCGTCGGCAATCTGTTTAATCAACGATGTTTGGCGGCTACGGTCGATAAAGAGGTTCTCGTTAAAGTTTAATTTCACAATTTTGGAAGTGTCAACACCTAACTGTTGCGCTAATCCTTCAGGTGTAACACCTACAGAGTAGCAATCGATGGCTTGCAGTTTCAATTTTTTCTGTTCTATCCATTTACGGTATGATTCACTCATTATTGGAACCTCGCATCTATTGCTTTATAGTGGTTGGGAAGGTTTTCTGTGTCTGTGAGTATTTTGATATTGCTTTTTGCTTTCTCTAAACTTTCTTTGGAGCACTCCACGATGCTTACACGCCGTGAAAAGTCAAACACGCCTAATGCTGAGAATGACTGAGCAAACGTTCCTGTTGGTAAAACGTGGTTAGTTCCACTTGCGTAATCGCTAAGCGGCACTGGACTGTAAGGACCAAGAAGAATTAAACCCGCAATCAGTTTTTCTGAGAGATCTCTAGCGTTTTTAGTTATAACTTCCAAGTGTTCAGGTGCAAACTGGTTAGATAACGCCACCATTTCCTCAACATTGCTACATGTGATTATAAACCCGTATTTTTTCAGTGATGTAGAAATTTTTTCGTTTCGCTCAGTTGAAGCAGTAATTTCCGCTAAATTTCTTTGAACATCCTCTGCCAACTGTTCAGAAGTTGTGATTAAACCTGCAACGCTGTCTGTTCCATGTTCAGCCTGTGAAACCATATCAAATGCCACTAACCGCGGGTTTGCGGTTTCATCAGCTAAAACCAGCACTTCACTTGGACCAGCAGGCATATCAATAGCAACATCTGTGGAGACCAAGACTTTTGCTGTGGTCACGTATTTATTTCCGGGTCCAACGATTTTGCGGACGGCTTTTATGGTTTGTGTACCGTAGGCTAAAGCGGCAATAGCTTGAGCCCCGCCTACCTTGTAAATTTCAGCTGCACCACAGATATCTGAGGCGACAAGAACCAACGCATTCACTTTGCCCTCTGCATTTGAAGGTGAACATACAACTATGCGTTTTACACCGGCAATTTTGGCTGGAACCGCAGTCATAATGACCGTACTTGGGTAAGCAGCCTGTCCCCCTGGAACATAACAACCTACACTTTCTAAAGGACAGAGAACGGTTTTAATTGTTATACCATCAATGTCTGTTTGGTTTTCTTGTTGAATCTGTTGTTTCTGATAGGTTTCAACTCGTTGTTTCATGAACTGTAAAGCGTCTATTTGTTGCTGTGTGACTTTACCGTAGGCTTCCTTGATTTCCTCTGCAGATACCCTTAAAGTTTGTGGAGTAAGTTTTGCTTTGTCAAATTTGTCTACTAACTCAATAAGGGCATTATCACCACCTCTGCGCACTTGGTTGATTATGGCTTTAACGACCTCTTCCAGATGGACAGCGCCTGTTTGATCTACCTGTTGCGGTTTAAACCAGTCTGGAGGCAGCGTTTGTGCTGTCCACTGTTTAACTATTCTGGTTTGCATTTGCACTCTTTTCTCCGCGCGATCTCATCTAGCGCCAGCACCTGTCTGGGTTCATACACGACTAAGCCCTGTGCGATTTTGCGGATTTTTGGCAAGAGTTCAATTAAGCAGTCTTTTTCGATAACTGTGTTTACGCTAACCCAAGTGTCATCTGCAAGAGGTGAAATTGTCGGATTTTTCAGTGCAGGTAATTCTGTAAGTAAAGTCTGTAAGTTTTCTTTCTTTACATTAACAAATATGTGTATGCGCTTCTGGCCATCCACGACACCTTTAAGCAATGCAACAATGTCATAGATTTTTTCGCGTTTCTCAGAGTCTTCGAGAGTTTTTTTATTGGCAATTAGAACGGCTGTTGATCGTAGGACGGTGTCAATTATTTTAAGGTTGTTTGCTTCTATTGTTGTACCTGTCTCGGTTACGTCCATAATACAATCTGAGTTTTCTGGCGGTTTAGCCTCGGTTGCACCAAATGAGAGGAAGATTTTTGCTTTAGGATTGTCCCCTTTTTTCCACCAAGGTGTAACCAGCAATGGGTCTTGATTACCGAAACGTTTCTTGTAGTTTGGTTGCGCTTTGAGGTATTCTGAGGCAATGTTTAGGTATTCAGTGCTTACACGGAAGCTTTTGCCTTGACTCCAAATGAATTCCATGTATTCATTCATATCTTTCTGAACAACATCTTTAGGAATGGCTATGACAAGACGGATTTTTCCATATTCTAGGTTTTGGAGGATTTCGACGTCTGCACGGTTTTCTTTCACCCAGTCTTCGCCAGTGATGCCTATGTCTTGTAGGCCTTCACTTACAAACACTGGAATTTCTTGGGGTCTTAGAACTTTAATTTCTATTTGAGGATCGTTGAATGTTGGACGGTATGTGCGTTCCATTGCGCCAAGTTTGTAGCCTGATTTTGCAAAGAAATCAGAGGTTGCGTTTTGTAGAGAACCTTTGGGGATGGCAAATTTTATTTTATCCATAAATTTTTCACCTAAATTTTAGAGAGTACCCTGAGGGTTTCTGGTTTAGTGACAAAATGTATTTGAAGAGATTTGTGCCTAATTCCAAATAACAAGACATTAATGTGCTTACGCTGGGATTTGCAGGATTAAGCTGAATGAAGGCAATCGCCTTGTATGAATACAATCCCTCATCACATATCACTGAAGGACACCACACAGGTTTCTTACATATAAACCTGTTTCCAAAATATTTAACTATTCAAAAGACAGGAAAGCCACTACCCGTTTAAGAAGTTTTTTATTTCAAAAACAAGCGGCGGCATTGAATTTGTGGTTTCCAACTTTATACCAAATAAGCCTTCCAGTATGCCTTCCCAAAGTGGTGCATCATTAAGAAATGGAGTTTTAAGCAGTAGGTATTTGTCTTTTAGGTAAAAATAGCCGAACCCCTGTATAGATAACCTTGTAAATACTGCTTCCCAGTTTTCCTGTTTAGAAGCATCAATGCCAAGGGTTGCGTCCATAGAAACTTTGAGGGCATCACCTATTTTTTTTCCAACATCATGCCATTTGTCTTTTGGTATGTTTTGAATTAGGATGTTAATTAGTTCCACGTTCACGAAAGCGACCCTACTTATTCCGAAGTAGTACTCTCCTGGAAAATGCCAATCATAAATCATCATGTTACGATAAATGTCAAGCATTTTAGAAATCAACGGTTTGATTCCTGGTTCTTTACCTTCTTGGATTAGGTGGTCAATAAAATCACGTTCACCCTTTTCCAAAATGAGTGTTGTTCTTTTTATTTCTTCAATTGGTTGTTCTAACCTTTTCTTGCTTGACTGCATAACAGTTATCGCCTAAGCCATATCCATATACTTTACGGTATTTTGTACTACAAAAATACTCCTACTTTCAATGCAACCCAAAGAATACTTAATAAAATACGTTGCTCCTTAACAGAACGCCGATGAAGAATCTAAAAAGCTGATTTGATGATGCACCCTAGGGTATCTGAGGCAAAAATTCTACTTTAAGTAATAACCCTCTTGTAGGCAAGAAACAACAAATCAAAAATACCCACCAGAAAAACAACAAACCCCGTTACCATCGAAACTACAAAATCCACACGTAGCACTTCATTTAAAATCAAGGGCAAATAAGTCGGTCCAACAAAAATAAAAACCGCTGCAATCATGACTAGAAAAACACGTAGAAATTTAGAATTGATTTGACCATAAGACATTTCGAACACCAAAAATAGTTATTGTTCTAATGTAATGTCTTCTTTTAGCCCCTCTTTTATCTCTTTTCCTAAGGCCTTCATCAGAAACTTGAAAACCAAAAAACCCGCTTCACGATCAGCCTTAAACCCTAAAGTCGTACCCAACAGGCAAACCCCGTCAAGATTACGTTCTTTAGCAAGCGCCAAGGTTAAACCTGTGCCGCCAACTATTCTTCCTTTACTATAAATAACACCACCCTTTTCCATAAAATCTGTTGCCAACCTGTTTGAAGTTGCTGCAACAAAAACTTCTGTTTTATCCTCAGTAATGGGAACTCCACCCATGGTTACGATAAATTTGCAGGCTAAAGACTCAGCAAAGTTTAAAACTTCTTCACAAATCGCATAATGAGCGACCACATCATCGAAAGATGGTTGAATTTCACCACTCATAATGACGAGATTGTTTTTCTCCATTGGAGCATAATAGAAATCGTATTTCGGCAGATACGCAACACCCTTAGGGGTGATTGAAATATAATCGGGAAAAGATGGCGAGTAGAGTTCTGCAAATGGTTTAGCTTCAAAAAACTTTACAAGCAAATGCGCAGCTATTCTACCAACATTTCCAAAACCTGGAAGCCCCTGAACAAAGATAGGATTCTCAAGTGGCGGGTTTGAAAGCACACGTAAATATGGTTTATCCATTAAGACTGCCCTGCACAACTTAATATTCTTCACACTAAAATGCTTTTGCCGCATATGAGAAAAGAAACTATTAATATCTGACAACAAAGGTTAATAAACTGCGAAGCAAAAAAGTGTTTACATCATATGTAGCGGGGTGGGGTAGCCAGGATTAACCCGCTGGGCTCATAACAGCATATTGAATGCTGTGAGATACCCAGAGATCGATAGTTCAAATCTATTCCCCGCTACCATCAGTATCTACGTTATAAAGAGGAGTTACATACACAAGTTTTACTCTTAGAGGGCATTTGATAGCTTTTTGTACCTACAGTTGCTTCACACTTAAATCCAGTCTACCCATACAAATCACACGGTGGCAAACCACAACAAAAATTTTGGCCAATAACGTATACACCAAGACATATGTGGTGTATTTAGCATTTATTTACTGGTGAGCATAATCTTGAGTTAACCACAGTGTCGTTTAATGACAAAATACAAAGTCCTTCCAATCACTACAAAATTTTGGGTCCCTAAAGATGATTACCTATCCTGCATCATCAAGGCGGTGGCAGGCAAAATTACGGACGGGGATTTCATCGTAATTTCTGAAAAAGCAATTTCCACTGCAATAAGTAACATTATGGATGAAAACAAAATCACCGCTGGCACTAACGCCAAATTTCTTGCAGGATACTGGATGCGCATCGTTTGGGGTTATCCGTTAGGAGTACTGTGCCATTTTGGGCAGCGCCTACTTAAACGATTACGACAATATCCTTCTGAACACGGAAGTAAACATAAACAAACAATATTAGAACAGGCAGGTTGGGGACAAGCGCTAATGTTTGGCTCTGAAGGCGCTATTGACGGATCAAATCTACCATATTCACTGGTCAGTTTACCCCTAAAAAACGCTCAAGAGACAGCAGAACAAATTCAGAAAGAAACACAACAACGATTAGGTAAACTAATCTATGTTATAATTATTGACACCGACAAAACGTACAAATTTGGCAATTTTTATTTCACCCCTCGACCTCACCCATTTAAGGGTATACACTCCTTTAACCAGTTTGCACTACTATCGTATGTTACAGGCAAATTTTTAAAATTACGTGAGAATCCTACACCGCTTGCTGTTGCAGGTCTTCAACTTGACATAATAGAAACATTAAAAATCGCAAACATCGCTGACAAGGCACGTGGTGCTGGATCAGGGGCAACGGTATGGGACATGGCTTCACACTTTCATGTACAAGTTAACAGTGTCACATGGGATATGCTTTTTCAAATTGAACATAAACCCTTAGTTATTGTTAGAAAGGCATAACGATGCAATGATTCACTGGATAATATTTAGAAGATTCAATCTTGTTGGTGCTGATTTGTTTTTTTCATAGTAAAACATAAAAATAAGCCATAGACTTTTTAGAAAGACCGGGATTATCATGGAAGAAGCAATACAAAAATTAGATGCGTTCTTTAACCCTCGCTCAGTAGCAGTCATCGGTGCAACAAAGGGGAAAGGAAAAGCAGGAGCAGTTATTTTCGAAAACTTTGCCACTAATAAGCTACGAGGCGTCTTTAAAGGCGAACTTTACCCAATTAACCCAAAAGAAGAAGAAATTTCAGGATTTAAATGTTATAAAACTTTAAGTGAAGTCCCAGGTGATGTGGACTTAATTGTTGTTATTGTTCCGTCAGGTGCCGTTGCAAGTATTTTAGAGGAAGCCAGCGGCAAGAACACCAAAGCGGCAGTTATCATCAGCGCAGGTTTCAAAGAAGTTGGAAATCATGAACTTGAAAACAATGTTGTCGCTGTAGCCAAAAAGCATGGTATACGTGTACTTGGCCCTAACTGCCTTGGCGTATTTTATGCCAAAACAGGTGTAGACAGCATCTTTTTACCAGAATTTAAAACTTTATCAACAGGCAAAGAAGTTATTGCCACTCCACGCCCAATGTCAGGTAATATAGCGATGATCACTCAAAGTGGCGCCTTTGGTTCGGCAGCCCTTGACTACCTTGCAGGTCGCCAGATGGGTGTAAGTAAATTTGTTAGTTTCGGAAACAAATGTGACGCGTCAGAATCAGACATTTTAGAATATTTACTTGAAGATGAAGAAACACACGTTGTCCTAATTTATCTTGAGGACATCAAGTCAGGTAAAGATTTCCTAAGAGTAGCCAAAAAAGTTTCACTTAAAAAACCAATTGTTATTATTAAATCAGGTAGATCCGAAGCAGGTGCACGCGCAGCAGCTTCACATACAGGTGCAATTGCGGGCGCAGATAAGATTTATGATGCTGCCTTTGAGAAGACAGGTGTAATTCGTGCAAAGAACATGAATGAATTCTTTAACATTGGCAAAGCTTTGGTATCTATGAAACCTTCAGTAGGTTCAAACATTGGCATACTCACTGATGCAGGTGGTCCAGGTGTCATGTGTGTTGACGAATGTGAAATTGTTGGTTTAACAGTTAACGAGTTCAGCGAACCAACATTGAAAAAGTTTGAGGAGCTCAAAGAAAAAGGCGTCATACTTAAAATCGCTGCAACCCATAACCCAGTTGACTTAACAGGCAGTGTTGTTGATGATCAATTTGTAGTTGCAGCTGATCTCATGTTCCAAGAACCAACAATCAGCGGCATCATTTTTCTGGGACTTCACCACATGCCAGGATTACAAGAAAAATACATTACAGGCGTTGCAGAAATTGCAGCTAAATATAATAAGCCAATTGTTGCATGCGACATCGGCGAAACAGAAATGGCACTTTACACAAGAGAACACTTTGATCGCTTAGGACTTCCATCATATTCTTCACCAGAAGACGCAGCACACGCAATGAAAGCCTTACTCCAATATGGCAGCTTCCTACAAAAGAACGGCGCTCTAGACGCATACCTTAAAGAATTCAACAAACGAAAAACAGTAACTTAACAGTTACTGGTTTAACTTTTTTTATTTTTTGTTCTTTTTTGAAAAACTTTTTGTTTTAGTTTAAAACATAACTATAACCGGTATTGTGTCTCCGTCTTTAATGTTAAATTTATTTCTTAGATTTTCGGTCGCAATGATTTCAAGTAGATCTTTTGGATAGCGTGGTACATCGGGCAATACTGCGTAGCATTCTGTATCAAAAATTCTTGCTTTATACAAGTATCCAGGTAAGTAGCCTTTTTCCGGTTTAATCAACAACCCATTCTGTGGTGTTAGATGAGCTCGCTGCTCTGTACTTTCGATGGTCAAACGCAGGTTCAATGTACCAAGATACGGTGTAACCCCAGTGAGCTCTTTTAATTGCTGCATTACCCAAGGTATTTCAACAAAAAATTTGCCGCATCCCTGCCCAGTGTAGACTGTACCGATAAACTTGATGGTCTGCAAGAAAAATCACCAGAAAAAAATGAATAACGATGTTTACTGTTTAAATTTGCTGTTTAATCCAGTCCGCGACATCTTTAAGAATTGGATCAGAAGAAATGTCCATTATAGGCACAATCAACTTTTCCTTAGTCTCAATTATCGGCGCAAACTTTGGCATAAGGGCATAACCCAAATAGGTCCAGTATACTTTGCGTTTCTCCAATAGCTCTTTAGCAGCTACAGCCGTAGAGGCTGGAAGCGGAAAATACAAGAAAACCACCCCATCAACCCAATACAAGCCAGCCAGTTTACCGCCCATAATAATAGAAGTAAAACGTGCAAGCTCCTCAGGACTGCCAAAATGGTTCTTCTCCATAACAACAATCTCTTGAAAAGGCTCATACGAAACGGTAACTTGAGGCTTACTCATGAACTACACCAAACTTAATTGATAGACAAAAAGGCAAGCGTCCCCTTTTAATTTTGCCATGACAATTACACCTCTGTGTTTAGACACACATTATCAAGGCAGAATGGAGCAGTAGATAATAAGATACACACTACTTAGAGTACATGACAAAGAAGCTACCGGTTGAAAAAATGCGAGGTTTAAGGTTTGGCAGAGTTGCTATGATTGTGTAGTTCTATGTAATTGATTTCAAAAGCTCTTTGCAAAGTTTGAGAGAAAAGATGTTTAACTACTTTCACTATTGGCAGTTGTTTTCCCAAATATCGTATTCAGAAATTTATTCCCAGATCACATGTGAGCAGGTTATTGTTGGATAAGTTCTTAGATAGGGTGCTAATGGACCAAAAATGTTGCAGTATGCTGAAAATCAGCGTTTTATCATAGTTATTGTCTTTATTAGTAGAGTGTTTTTAGAAAAAGTTTTATTAGCGTAGCATACCATTAAGGCTTTTAATACTACTCAATCTTTGGAAGGTTAATTTGATGCCTGAAATTCGTGTAGCACTTATCGGTGTGGGCAACAGCGCCTGCGCTTTAATTCAGGGAACCCAGTATTACAAGAACGCTAAAGACGGGGAAACGGTTCCCGGACTTATGCATGTAAACTTTGGCGGATACCACATAAACGATGTACAGTTTGTTGCAGCTTTTGAAGTAAACAAAGACAAAATCGGAAAAGACCTCTCAGAAGCTATCTGGCTTGCACCAAACTGCTGTGAAAAATTCAGCGATGTTCCCAATCTTGGTGTAAAGGTTTCACCTGGCATCATACTTGACGGCGTCGCCCCACATATGCGTGAAACATTTAACGTTTATGATGACCAGAACACCACCCGCGAAAGCATCATTCAAACACTTAAAGACACAAAAGCCGAGGTCCTTGTCAACTATCTTCCAGTAGGTAGTCATGACGCAACACGATTCTATGCTCAATGTGCCATAGATGCAGGTTGTGCATTTGTCAACTGTATGCCAGAATTCATCAGTAGTGATGCTACAAAAGAATGGCCTAAAAAATTCGAAGAAGCTGGTTTACCCATCCTTGGTGACGATATCAAAAGCCAAGTCGGTGCAACCATTCTTCATCGCAACCTCGTTAGACTTTGTCTTGACCGTGGAGTTATCGTAGACGAAACATACCAACTCAATCTTGGCGGTGACACAGACTTCCAGAACATGACAGTTGAAAGTCGCCTTAAATCAAAACGCATTAGTAAAACAGAAGCGGTAACAAGCCTTGTTCCATATGCTCTGCCTACACGTATAGGTCCTAGTGACTATGTCAGCTTTTTAGGTAACAAAAAAATCTGCTATATCAGCCTAAAAGGTCGCAAATTCGGGGATCGCCCAATCAATATTAGTGTTAAGCTTGAAGTGGAAGACTCTCCAAACAGCGGTGGAGTTGTCATTGACCTTATACGTGCAGCAAAAATCGCTCTTGACCGCAAAATTTCTGGGGCTCTACTTAGCATGTCTGCGTACGCGTTTAAGCACCCACCAATTCAGGTACCAGATAGCCAAGCGTTACAGTGGACCGAAGAATGGATAGCGGGCAAACGTGAACGCTAAATCTTTTCTTATTTTTTAATGGAAATTTTTAAGCAGTAAGCCTTAGATAGGCTCTTAACTTAATTGTACTATGTTAGAGGTTAGTTACATGGTAAAAGTTGAAGAATATGATGTTCCTGAAGGATTATACTATTCAAAGGATTTTACTTGGATAAGAGTTGAAGACCAGAAAATTCGTGTTGGCATCACAGATTATGCTCAAAAAGCTCTACGTGAAATAGTATACACTGAACTTCCTGACATAGAAACAGAAGTAAAGCAAAATGAACCCTATGGAACACTTGAATCCGTAAAGGCTGTATCTGACCTCATTGCACCTGTAAGTGGTGAAATAGTAGAAGTAAACGAAGAAGTTCTTTCACATCCAGAAATTCTAAACGAAGACCCATATGGCAGGGCTTGGTTGCTCATCATAAAACCATCTAACTTGCAAACTGAGCTCGCCAATCTTATGGATTTTGACAAAGCAGTTGAATGGCACAAAGCCCAAGTCCAAGGAAAATAAGTTAAGGGCTGAAAAAAAGTGATGCTGCAAAAGATAGTTATAATCGGTGCAAATGCCGCCGGGGTAGAAGCTGCTTCGGCTGTGCGCAAAAAAGATCGTACTGCAGAAATCACTCTTGTTACCAGAGAAAAAACTGTTGGTTATTCCCGTTGTGGCTTGCCCTTTGTGATCAGCGGAGTGATTCCACAACTTAAAGAACTTATAGTTTATCCGCCCGCATATTTTCAAATGCTTAAACTTAATCTACGGACACAAACAACAGCATCAGTAATTAACACCAAAGAAAAAACAGTTACAATCCAAACCCCCAGAGGAGTAAACGAAACAATCGCTTACGACAAACTTATAATTGCAACAGGTGCGGAACCATTTATGCCACCAATTAAAGGCAGAGAAAAACTTGGCATTTTAAGTCTACGCAGTATTGAAGATGGTGAAAAAATTGATGCTGCCGTTAAGGCTGGCGCTAAATCTGCCATAATTATGGGCGCAGGTTTAATAGGGTTAGAACTTGGGGCTGCCTTAATCAAGCGTGGTTTGCAGGTTACAGTTGTTGAGATGCTGCCTCAAATTTTGCCACAACTACTTGACGTAGATATGGCAAAGCTTGTTCAAGATCATCTTAAGCAGAAGGATATGAAAATTCTGCTAAACAAGACCGTGGAAGAAATTCTTGGCGAGGACAAAGTTTCAGCGATTAAAGCAAGTGGAGAAATTCTCACAGCAGACATGTACATTAGCGCTTTTGGTGTTCGAGCCAACACAAAGCTTGCCGTTGACTCAGACATACCCCTCGGAGAAACACATGCAATTAAGACTAACGCTTATATGGAAACTGAGGTAAAAGATGTTTATGCAGTTGGAGACTGCGCTGAAACCACCCACATTATCACTCATAGACCAATTTGCCCTCAACTTGGCACCGTTGCGGTGCGTCAAGGCAAAGTTGCAGGTATGAACGTTGGTGGAGCCAACTCTCAATTTACGGGCGTTTTGGTTTCTGCAATTACTAGGCTGTTTGATATTGAAATAGGCACAACAGGAATAAGTGAAGCAGTAGCAGTAAAAAACAACATCCAAACAGTTGTCGGCATAATCAGCAGTAAAACCAAAGCAGATTATTATCCCTCAGCAAAATCCATCAAGGTTAAATTGATTGTAGAGAAAGAATCAGAACGCATAATTGGTGCCCAAATCGTTGGTGGAGAAGAAGTTACTCAACGCATCAACGCATTATCTTTTGCAATCCAGAAACAGATGACTGTGCGTGAACTTGCCAAAGCAGATACTGCGTATGCACCACCAGTATGTGAAACTTGGGAGCCAATGGTTTTAGCTGCAGAAATGGTTCTAATGAAATTACGCTAAACCCCTTTTCTACATTTTTAGGTAAAAATTAATCAATGGTATCTATACTTCTGATAAGACGGTTTTTCATAGATTCTTGCCACAAATAGATACATAAACAATTCAACACTTTTGCCTAAACTGCAAAATGTGAGTCATAATGTGTATACATTTAGGATTCAAACAGATGTCAAGAAAAATAGGTGCACTTGAAGGTAAGTTAATTCGTTTGTTTGTCTTTTTAGAGTTAATGTTATTATTTATGGTATGTACAATCTTGGCTTGAAGTAAAGTCTCACGGGAACGCAATTTTTTTAGAGATAATGGTTACGGCAGGCAATGATGTGAGTAACGAGTGGAAGTTATTCTATTTTTGAAGTAATGTTCAATTAAGCGGGTATGGCGTAGAATTTTTTTGTTTCTGTTGCTGTTTCTAACGCTATAACGCCTGGAAGTCTTTTGCCCATCAAAGCTTCCACCAGTGCTCCACCAGCAGTACTGATATAGCTGATTTTGTCAGTTAACCTGTACTGATCTATTGCAGCAATTGTGTTTCCGCCACCTGCAAGACTAGAAGCGTTACTATTAGCAATTGTTTCAAAGATGGTTTTAGTGCCGTAACAGAAAGCACTGTCTTCATAAACACCAAGTGGACCACTTACAACAATTGATTGCGCATTTGAGATTATGTCTACATATTTTTCAACAGTTTTTGTACCTATGTCAAAAATTGGGTGTTCTGAAGGTAATTGACTTACGGGGATTTCGACGCGTTTGCCGTCAATATTTAATGCGACATCAATAGGTAGCACGATTTTGTCAGGATAATTTACAAGCAATTCGTGTATTCCAGGAATGAGATTTAGAAGCTCTTTTTTTTCCAAATAATCCATGGTTCCTTTGCCTAATTGTATGCCTTTAGCAGCCATAAAAAGTTGTGAAATTATGCCACCTAACAGCAGGTTGTCAGCTACATTGTTGTTTAGGATGTACTTGCTGATTTCTAGGCTATCATCAGCTTTTGCTCCACCCATAACATAAACACATGGATGACACGGGTTTTCTAAAACTTTGTTTAGTTGTTTAAGTTCACATTCCATGATGCGTCCAGCAGCGCTTGGTAAAACTGCTGTAAAACCAATCATAGAAACATTATCACGATGTGCAACTGAAAAAGCATCACTGACAAAAAGATCCGCAAGTGGTGCAAGATTTTGAACAAGTTCGGTTTCTGATTGCTGCGCTGGAGTACCTTTTTTGGTTTCTCCAGACCAACTACGTACATTTTCTAAAACAAGAATTTCTCCACCCTGAAGCTGTGCAATCGCATTTTTGGCTTTTTCACCAAAGAGATCATCAACATATTCTACAGGGCATTTGAGAATTTGTTGTAGAATTTCTGCATGCTGTTCAAGATTAGTGTAATCTGGCTCGCCTTTACGCCCCTGATGTGATAAGACAACAGTTTTTGCACCTTTTTCTGCCAATTCCTTAAGAGTGGATAAGGCATGTGCACGTATGCGCATATCGTTTGTAACCTGTTTAGTTTGAGGATCAACCTCTGAATTGAAATCTACGCGCACAATTACGGTTTTATTTTTCACGTTGAAATCATCTAAAGTTTTAAAGTACACCATTCTTCACGCGCTCTTCAGGTAGTTTATGGGTAAAGAAAAAATTGTTTTATTTAAATTTGTTTACTCACACAATTATAGGTTGGCTCTCTTAGCTACAAGCTCAATTAAATCGATCATTCTGTTACTAAAGCCCCACTCGTTATCATACCAAGCAAAAATTTTAACAAAATTGCTTTTTTCGCCAAGCACCATTGTCAATTGTGAATCAAAGACTGCCGAGTATGTACTGTGCAAAACATCGCTAGACACGATTGGGTCTTCAGTGTATTGCAGTATACCCTTTAATGAGCCTTCAGCAGCTTCTTTCACGGTTTGGTTGATTTCTTCCTTTGTGACGTCTCTGTTTAGAATTGCAGTTAAATCAACAATACTCACATCTGGTGTTGGTACGCGTAGTGAGATGCCATTCATTTTTCCTGAACAATTTGGTAGCACTAAACCAATTGCTTTTGCGGCTCCAGTGCTTGTTGGAATAATGTTAATTGCGCCAGCGCGAGCTCTGCGAGGATCTTTATGCACTAAGTCTTGTATACGTTGGTCATTGGTATAACTGTGGCAAGTTGTCATGAATGCTTTTTCAAGACCAAAATTGTCCGCAAGAACTTTACTAATTGGTGCCAGACAGTTAGTTGTGCAACTGGCGTTACTAAGGATGTTATGTTTTTCGTTATCATAACTTGCATCATTAACACCAAGCACAAATGTTGCATCAGGGTCTTCTGCGGGGGCAGATATGAGAACTTTTTTGGCTCCCGCCTGAAGGTGTTTTGACGCACCTTCACGATTAGTGAATAACCCAGTTGATTCTACAGCTAAGTATACACCTAAATCTTTCCATGGAAGTTGGGCAGGGTCTTTTTGGGCTAAAACTTTTAATTTTTTATGGTTAACAACTAAATCATTGCCATCCACCTCGACTGTTCCAGAAAATCGTCCATGCACAGAGTCATATTTAAGAAGGTTAGCGTTAGTTTTCGCGTCAGCAAGGTCGTTAATAGCTACAAAATCGATGTTTGC
Organism: Candidatus Bathycorpusculum sp.; assembly: GCA_009778385.1. GTDB lineage: Archaea > Thermoproteota > Bathyarchaeia > Bathyarchaeales > Bathycorpusculaceae > Bathycorpusculum. The sequence goes on from WRJX01000105.1 coordinate 83,154, forward strand.
ATTGCGTTCAAGTGCGGCTCTATATAAAAGTCTGCCAATTCTTCCAAACCCGTTAATTCCAACTTTAATCATAACGTTCACTGTAAAAATGTGACTCAGCTAGCCTAATTAATTTTTTTGCCTATAAGCAAGTAAGCAACAATATATCCGGCTTATTGATGTGTGAATACATATTATTTTTCACATTTGATTATCCAAAAAGTGTTGTTTTTAGTTTTCTGCGCCCATAGTGATTTCTGCATACAATAATTTATAGGTCAAATACACCTGTGAGTTCATTTTTTGCGGGTTTTATGGTTCAGGAACGTTGGTTACTTACTGATTCATGTGGAACTCATCAAAACTGAAATATTCATATGTCACCACTGAGAGATAATAGTAGGTATTCATGCGGTCGGTTAGAATAAGCGAAAAACAAAAGTCGCAAATAGTAAAGGATAACATAAAGTCTATAGTAAGTGGACGGTAATTGAATACGTTTAAATCGAAAAATAAGTTGTTGATTGTAGCAGTAACAATAACGCTATTATTTGTATCTATAGCTCTATCAGTGGTACCAGTAACAAATGCTTTAAACACACCATCTTTGTCTTCTGATACGGGTCCTGTTGGTGATATAATTACAGTTTCTGGTGGTGGGATCTCAGCAGGTGGTAGTGTATCAGTCTACTGGAATAATGTCAGTAACGCAACCAAGTTGGCCTCAGCTACCGCATCCGAGACATCTGGAACGTACAGTGTGAACATCACTATTCCAGAGTCTAACACAGGCATGCACAACATAATAGTATCTGACGATACAGATGGTGTAAACGCGGTTGCTGTGTTCACAGTTGCACCAAAAAGTACCTCTACATCAGTGGATGCAATCGTTATTTTCAGTGTAGTTGCCGGGATTATTGTTGTGGGTTTTGCAGGGGAATTTTTAATAAAAAAAGCAGGTATTCCAATTTTTATTTTCCTTATACTTGCCGGTATTGTATTAGGACCGGGTCTAAACATTTTTCCACGTGAAAGCTTACTTTCTACACTGGCGATTTTTGCAACTTTAACCTTGCTGATGGTATTATTCCATGCTGGGTTAGGTTTAAAAACTCAGTCAGTTCTTGCAATTGGCGGCCGAGTATTTATTCAAACAATAATCTACACTTTAGTTAGCACTGTATTACTTGGATTACTTGGCTTTTTTGTTTTAAAATGGGAGTTCTTACAATCGTTTATTTTTGCAGCAATAATAGGAGGGGAAATTACAGCTGCAGTAATTGTACCCTTAAGTAGCTCAATGAAACTTAAAGAGAAAACAGTAGCTTTCCTAACAATGGAATCAGCAATAAGCTCAGTTTTTTCTGTTGTTATTTTCGCGACTTTAATTAATATTTACATAACAGGAGAAAGCAATTTCCTTAGTGCGATTTCAGGCATAGCCATGCAGTTTTCTGTAGGCATAGTTGTAGGTCTCATTTTAAGTATAGCATGGGTTTACATACTACACCGTTTCCAGAAACACAAATTCACTCATGTCCTAACAATAGGCTTCATTTTAGCAACTTATAGTATAACCACAAATCTTGGAGGTAACGGAATTCTAGCCGTCTTGGTTTTTGGCATAATTTTTGGAAATTACCACTTAGTCAACAAGGTTCTAAAAACAAAAATAAACATAGACAAACTACAACAGCAACTTATAGTGTTTTATGAAGAGATAGCTTTCCTTCTAGAAACTCTATTCTTTGTCTCTTTAGGGTTAATTTTTGTAATAGAACCATCTCTTCTATTGGCTGGCATAATGTTTACGGTGGTACTTCTTATGACTCGATTTGGAGCCGTAGGAGTTTCAACGTTCAAGAGCGATTTAGCAAAAGAGAAAAATATAATCACGTTTATGTGCGCACTAGGATTAACACCTGCTACACTGGCCATTCTCACAGTTTCATATGGAATACCCTTAGCAGACACCATCGTGAACGTTGTGACCTACGTGATTATTTTTACAAACATAGTTACAGCAGTTTGGTCAACCTATTATTTACGGAAAAAGAAACAAGCCAAAAAAGAACTTATTGAACAAAAAGAGATATTGGTAGAAAATAAATTTGGATAAAAACTGTTATGGCGGGCCCGCTGGGATTTGAACCCAGGACCTCCAGCTCCGCAGGCTGGTGTCATAATCCGTACTAGACGACAGGCCCCAAACTGACAGTAAACAACAACCCAGAGCTAAATAAACCTGACTCAAGCAAACAGTTATTTTAAGTACCATGTTTTACCTTAAACCCTGGACTCTTAGCGGAATTGTAATATAACTTTACAACATTTGTGCCCCCACAAGAGGGACACTTAACAGACACTAACGCCATTCATACCTCACGACCAACCCACACCTCAACACGCTATTTCAACATCCATAAACCAATATCGAACATTACCATACTGTGTTCGTTGTAGTGCTAAAAAGTGAAGAGATAAGTCAGGGGATTATTCTTGTGTTGTATATATTTATGTATGTTATGTGTGCTACGTCATAGGGGTAGGTTTCAGAGTTGGTGTAGGGAAAGCCCGTCATGTTAAGGAAGGGTAAGGGGTCAACAGTGAAAGTGAAGCCATAACCCCATTCTCCTGGTGAGTCTTTGAACCAGCATGCAACAACAAAGAAATAATCACGTACCATACCTTCTGTAAGTTCCGGAAGATCCCCAGTGTAAAATTGAAGGTTTACTTGATCACCCTGACGACCTATGACAAACATATCATCAGTTTCCTGCAATAGTACTGTTACATCACCATAACGAGTAAAGGCGCCTGAGGATTCTGACAAAGTTTCCCAGAGTTGACTGAATTCTGCAGATGTTGGCTTCAAGGTAGTTATGGTTATGTCTTGCTGGATAATCGTGTCAATGCCTATGTAATCATAGGTTACGTTCCAAAAGTAGGTGAAACGCACTACATATTCAGTGACATCTTGTGGGAATAAACCTGTTAAGTCAACCGTAAAGGTTCGAGCGGTATAGTCGCTAGGTAGGGGAATTTGACGATCTTGTGGTGCCTCTATCCACGTACCATCTGATGCTAAAACCTCAAGTGTAGGTGCCGGCATAATTTCAGTACCATCCACTATCAATCCTGCTGTTGCTGCCTCTTGGAATTTAGATATCCACTCGTAATATGTTTCAGCTGGACCCCAATCTACCATACCAGTCATAACTAGCTTTATCTCAGCAGCCTTCGAAAGATCTCCCAAGTTGAGGGTTAGCTGATTTTGAACAATATTATCCCATGCAGGACTATCATTACCATTGATGCCCGGTGTAAAGTTGCCGTCCTGCCAAAGAATAAACTCTAAAACGTCTTGACCTTTCTCGTTAACGGCACTCACTGGAGCAAGAAGTGCCTCTGTAGCTGTAGTGTATATTTGTCCAGTGGGACCCTTGTTAAGATAATTAGTCATAGAAGTGTAAACATCCGTACCAACAGGATGATCAACTACTAATAGACTAGTAAAGTCAAGATAGAATAGTTCATCCCACTGTTGTGTGAGTGTAATGTCAAAATAGCTATCTTTAGCAGTTAATACCTCCCTGTCAAGTTTAACGTAATCATAAGGATTACCACCGCTGAAAATGATTTCTCCATCAGCATTAATGCCTCCAATGTAACCCAACCAACCAGAATTAGACACATCAGTAACATAACTATAGCCAGTACCGTTCCAAATGTAAAGCGAAGGACATGAAGCATATCCACTAATCAAATAATAATTAGCAGTAAGTATAGTCTGTTTGTCAAGCGTAACAGTTATTGTAGTGCCTGTCGTAGAGTCATCATTCCAATTTGAAAATCCCACAACTCCCGTCCCAACGTCAACAATTTCAGGAACGGTAACAGTGTATTGACCCACAGGTAAAAGTGCAGTGTATCTGGTTTTATATTTTTCTCCGTTAAGTGTAAAAGATAAAGCAAGACTACCACCCCCTGAACGCTCAACTATGAGAGTATGATAACCATTTTGTACGACCGTAAACATTATGCTTGCTAGAGTGTTTACCTTAATGAAATGTCTTCCTTCCGTAGATGAAGAGGTATTAAAATCGACCTTTACAGTGGTGCCTGCTGGTACTTCAACTATTTTTGTCTCAACTACAATATTGTCAACTGTTAGCATCACTGCTATGCTGTCTGTCTCTGTGGAAATGTTTGTGGCATTAACAGATATTGTGGTCGGTTCATCTGGCCAAACTTCAATAGGATTAATTTTAAGACCTGAGAGAATTATGGTATTAAACCCAGACGGAGCTTCATCTAACTGTAAGATTGTTGTTAAATCACCAATTTTTACAGTGTACTCTCCAACTTTTGTTTCAAAAAACATGAACTCAACAATTTCCGTAGTCTTTAAACCCGCAATAGTTACATCTACAGAATCCCTTACTTCACCATTTATCTCAAGGTCAACAGTTATAGTACCCTCAATATCCCCCATATTTGTTATGTTCACTGAGATATGTATTGGTTGACCTACAAAAGGTTCAAGTGGATTTATAACTAAATTCGAGAAAACAAATGTTGCAGAGTTATTAGAATGTGGCATGACACCTTGGTTTTGAAGATAAAAGAAAACACCCGTTGCTGAACATACAATAATTAAATCAATAATTAAAAACGCTTTCAGTTTAACTAAAGCTGAACTAGACAACATACATACTCTATTTTAAAGTGGAAAACACTGCAAAAACTTAAACCTTTGTACTTGATAGATTACGTTTTTACGTTATTTCGTGTTATCATTCGTAGTAAGCGCCTATTTGATAGATTTGATTCTTTGAACAGGCGGACAAATGAGCCGCCAGCCTACCCCTATATCCACCAGGTTTTTGACTTTACTGTTAAAGTTAAATGTAGAGATAATACAGATATTTTCAGATGATAATTTTACCTATAATGATGTCATACTGTGCGTTATTTTGCACACGGGAAGAGAAATACTGAGAATTGAGCGTAAGCAGCTTACTTTTCGTACAAGACTTAAGCGTCTGGTTCGTAAAACTATTTGTTACTCCAAATCTTGGAACATGCACACAACTGGATTAATCATAAACATACTGAATTTTGGTCGTAAAACATTTTGATGCATAATATAATCTTGTATGTTTACATTCAATACCTCAAGAACACAATGCAGTTGTTTAGAAGTTTCACATTATTTATGAATTGATTCTAATAGTGAAGAAAAAAAGAAAGGTTGGTTGAGATTTTTGTATTTTTATTGTTTTTTCTTGAGCAACAAAATGCCGATCAATAATATTACTACAATTATAATTGCAGTTGAGCCGGCAATGTATAGCCCAAAGTTTGGCTGATCGTTTCCGTCTGATGAACCGTCTGTTCCTGTTGCTGCGACTACGCCTATTGCTGTTGTATCACTAGATGCACCATAAGCATTAGTGCCTCCAAATGTTGCTGTGACAGTGTACTTACCAACTTCTTCAGGTGTCCAGAGATAGCTAAATGTTCCACTTGAGTCAGTGTACGCTTCGCCGATGTATGTGTAGTCTCCGTTTTCATTTTCTGCTGTTAAGAAAACCATCACACCTTTCACAGTTTCGTTGCCATAGTAACCGTCAATTGGCATTTGTAAATAGCTGTAGTCCATCCATAGTGCCATGCTTTCGTCAGCAACACAAGCTATACCGCCTGCTGTCTTTTCTAGTGAAGCTGGTGACTGATCAAGAACTTTGCCAGTTAAAACAATGCTGCCACCTTTGGAGACAGCAGTTTGTGGTCCGTTAATTGAAGTCTTGCTTTGGCCTTTACCCAGCACATACATTGTTCCGTCATAACTGCTTGCTGCTGTTAGATATCCCTCTGATGATGCGCCCGCCTGCATACGTGTACCCGAAATTTTCCATTGCAATTCGCCAGTTGTTGCATTGAGACATATCATACCCCAACCACGTTGATATGGTTGATTTGGTGTGTGTTCATTGTTTGTGACATAAAGTAATCCACCGATAACTCTAATGTCCTGTACTGAATATACTGATGCATCGTCACTTGTGTAAGGAGTTTCGAATGGGGGTGCTGGATCAACATACTGCCATGCTACAGTACCAGTGTTTTCATCAATCGCCCAAACGCCTGTGTATCCAGTTGCAAATATCAAATTTTCATATGCTGCTTCATCATACATCCAAAATATTCCCCAGGGCATATCAGTATCAGTGCGAACTTCCCACTTTTTAACGCCAGTATGTAGATCCCATGCTGTGATTTTACCAAGTTCCATTTCAGCCATGTATAGACCATCTCTTATCCACACGTTAGTTGGTCGATAAGCTGAATCCATATCATTAACGTTCGAAGTGATATTCCATATAATGTTGCCAGTGTTCATATCGTACGCTACTAAGTTATAACCGTAGTAACCACCATAGATAAAACGATGCTGTGCTACTTTGATCATAGAGTCATAATCAATTCCTCCAAGGATGTTACCGTATGTACTTGTTTGGTAAAGCGTTCTATAGTCCAATGGCAGAGTAACACTGGTATTGCTCGCGATTCGGCTGGTAAAGTTAGTTGATGTTCCTAAAGAATTCCATTTAATTAAGAAGCCATCATATGACTCTGTGACTGTAACATCTGGCGCGGGGTTTGCTGTGTTAGTTGAAGTACCTTGGAAGCTGTAGTAATAACCATCACGGAAGAACAATTCATAGCTACTGCCATTACCTGAGAATGTTGGAAGTGTAATGTTTGAAGTTATTGCACCAGTAGTTGGATTTATCTTGTACAATCTGCCACCGCTGATAGTGCTAAGTTCTACTGTTACTGGATCGGCTGAACTTGAAGGGTAATTATATGCGAGATGCGTTGGAGTAATTCCGCCGTCACCAGTTGGACGGGCATAGTATAATTCGCCAGTACGTAAGTCATAGCATGATGCGCAACTTGTTGGTACACCGTTAATTAGTTCAGTTCTTGTTTGATATGCTCTTCCCATGTAGATTACGCTTGGAGTACCAGGACTTGATATTAATGATGTTTGTCCTGCTTCACCACCAATTATGCCTGCTAAGCTTTGTGTTCGTTTCCAGACGATGTGAGGAGTGTTAACTGCTGGAATGAATGGGCCGTAATAGTTGTCATGCCACGCATTGCCTGTAACACCAACAATATTTGCATATGACCAAGGATAGCCACCTAGCATCATCCATGAATCACGCATGTTAGGTTGAACTGGTCGTTCCCAGTAGTCAGTGGCTGACAAAGTCAACTGCCATGGATAGACTGTGTCTTCTTGCACTGTTATTGTTACTACTAGTGATTCTGCTGGCGTACAATAGACTGATGGATTATAAATCGCATTTGCAAATACACCGTTACGTGATTCTGACCAAGCACCAGCGCTGTAGTATCCTTCAGGGAAATACGCGCCAGCAAAGGAGAACTGGAATTTATAATCTCCAACTTTGGTTGGGAAATAGTTGAACCAGCTTGTACCGTCATCTGGATATGAAATTAGTGGAACCGTTTGTGTCTGCTCGTCGGGATCTGTAATAACAACTGTGAAAGTATTCATGTATTTACCTTCACCAGGTGCAAAAGTAGTCCAGACGTTAACCAACATGCATTGACCTACACCAACTGGATCTGGTGAAACACTTAGAAAAGCTTGAGTTTTAATTGTATAGGCAACTGTTACACCTGCAGGTATATTAGCTGGTGCATCATAGCCTCCGCCTTGATATGAACCGCTTTTATCCACTGTTCCGCCTGAACCTACTTGCGCGACTGTTGAAGACGTGAAAAACATTGACATCATTAGTACGCTTAAAAGTATCATTGAAACTACTATCGACATTTTTTTTGATTTTTTAATATTTACCATATTTTTTACCTTTTTCACTTCTTATGAGTGATAACCTATTGTTTTGATGGGGTTTGTTTATAAGGTTTACTTAAAAACAGGGAAAGAAAAGACAAAACAGCTAATTCTTCAGTTAAAACATCAGGGTGCAACTAAAAGCAAAAAGAAACAGAAATAAGTAATGACCTATAAAAACAGAACTTACAGCACTTTTTACACGTGAATGTAACTTATAGCAACAGCTTAGGCAACAAGTCAAGAACAAATTTGCCATCCTTCATTGCCATAAAAAAAACAAGATAAAGCACAAACAAAATAAGCCATTTAAAATAGAAATAAAAAGTTTTAGCAGTTTACTGCTTGTTTAAAGCTCTTTCAAGAGCCTTAGAAACATTCTGTTTACCCATAGCTAAAACATATGGACCTAAACGTGGACCTTGAGATGCACCCATCAAAACTGTATAGAGAGTCTTAAAAAGTTCACCGGGCTTTAACCCATTGTTTTTAGCGGCATTGAAAATAGCGTTTTGAATAGTGTCAGAATCATCTGCGGCAGGCAAGTTTTGGAGCAGTTCAGCAACAGCTTTTTTAGCTTCAGGACTTAACATAACAGCTGTTTCCTTGATTTCTTCAAAGTCACGTGACCAGTTTTGTGCGTATTCAATGCGTTTAGCTAAGCCTTCATCGATTTTTTGGTTCTTTTGCAAATAACCGTAACTTTGCAGTTTCTCAGCAACATAATCGTTTAAGCATTCTTTGGGCGCCATTTTGACAAGAAACGCCAACAAATTGTAGGGCACATGAACACTTGGTTTTTCAGGCGGCTTCATTACCCAACAGTACTGATAGATACCTTTTAGGCGCACAACTTCCTTTTGGTTAAGCTGCTTTTTACCAAAGTAAACATCTTCAAGTTCATCAAATTCATTCATATATGAGGGAATATCTGAAACATTTATGCTACGGGTACCGACAAACCGTTTAAGCATCAACAATAGCAATGACTGCGGAGAACCATACTGGAACCAAACTTGCGGTGTAAACACATTTCCGGCTGATTTAGAGATTTTTTTACCCCCTTTATCTAGGAACATTTCGTATTTTGCATGGCTTGGTGGTTCAAACTCTAGCACTTCGCAACTAATGCGATCATTGATACGTACAGAGTCGGCGATGTCTTTACCGTAAGCTTCAAACCTAATGTCAAGGGCTCTCCATCTGGCTGCAAACTCGCTTTTCCAAGTTAGCTTACCATTACCACTTTTGATATCCATTTCACCCTCATAGCCACAGCCAGGAATTAGTTTACCTTTAATCTCAAGTCCAACACATTTATAGAAGACTTTGTCAGTTTTAGGGTCAAATTTGTAGGCTCTTGTAGTGTATAGGTGCCCACATTTTTCACATATAGCAAAGTAAGGTAAAACTTCGGTGTAGGTCTCTTGCCCCACTTCTTCTTTAACTATTTGGCCAACTTTTTGTGCGTTAGTTAGCAGGACTCGGATTTCTTTAAGCAACAATCCTTTTTTGTAAACTTCGTTTGCAGAATAGTACTTGTATTGAATTCCACATTTATCTAGTGCCTCAAGTAACAGACTACTCATATGCTTGCCATAACTTTCATGACAACCAAATGGATCAGGAATATCGGAAACTGGGTAACCAAGGTATTTCTCTAAATCAGCGTCTGTAAGACCAGCTGGAACTTTTCTTAAACCATCTTTATCGTCGCAATAGGCAATAAGTTCAGAGCTGTAACCTAAGTCTTTTAAAGCTAAAGATACAGCGTTAGATCGTGTAGCGTCTCCTAAGCTTCCAATGTGAGGAAAACCTGAAGCGCCTAAACCCATTTCGGTTCTTATTAAACTCATATTTCGGCCCAATCGTTTTTCGCGGTCAATGACCTTCTGAGCCATCATGTCATACCATGTTCCATGACCAATAGTTGTACTGATTGTTTCTTCACTCAAGTGTACTGCCTTCTGCATTATAGCTGTGTATTTGGTATAAAAAAATGTTTTATTTCATTTTTACAGTTAAACCCTTAAGTTAATTCCTAAAATATCTTTTGAGAAAATGGTTTGATGTGGATACTTAAATTTTCATGCTAACAAACAATTATAAAGCTTGAAGAGACAAATATTTGCAAAGAAAGACTATTTCATTTGATTTTTTTAGATTTTAAAGATGAGACATAATTAATTAGGCGTGTGATTATCATGAGTCAAATTAGACGGTTTAAGCATGATCGTTCTTCAGTACGTTTTTCTGTTGGTGATTTTGGTGCAGTAGGTAATGGTGTTTCTGATGACACTAAAGCGCTTAATGATGCAATTTCAGCTACAGAAGCCGCCGGTGGCGGTACAGTTGATTTTCAAAGGGGCGTTTACAAGTGTATGGGTGTAAAGCCTAAAAGTTTAGTGACACTACAGGGACGCGGATGGGGCGAGACAATACTTAAAGGATTCAACAACCAAAGCGACCAAGCAATTATCGATGGAACGGGTTACTATTCACAAACTTCACTGTTAACAGAGTTCAACATTTATGACCTTGAACTAGATGGCAAAGACATGAACCGTTTAGGTTATCATTATAACAGGAAAGGCATTGGAAATCAATGGATGAAAAATTGTGTTTTTCACAATGTTTTTGTCCATGATACTCCTGCAACAGGCATTGGCACTGACTTTATCATCAATGGATATTTTGAGAGTTGTCTTGTGACAAAATGTGGAACCGTAGGCAAAGTTGGTAACGGTATAGGTAGTAATGGTTTTGGAATAGGCGTAAGTGATGCTACAGAAGTTGTCGTGTTTAGCGGTTGCCAAGCAATCGAGATTGCAAATAACGGATTCACTTTAGAAGCCCAAGTGACTCAGGGTGTTGGTTATGCATCTATTACTGATTGTTATACTGAAAAATGCGGAAATTCAGGTTACTCAAATTCAGGCTCCAAAGGAGTTAGAATAGATGGCTGCACAGATAACGCAAGTAAATATGGAGTTTACATCAGTTCCAATGCAGATCAACCCGGAGATCAAACAATAATTTCAAGCTCTCAATTCTTAAATCAATCAAGCCATGGAATATACTCAGACCACGCAAAAAACAATTATCTACAAGTGAGAGGCTCCCTGTTTGAATCATGTGGCGGATGCGGAATCAATAGTGCAGGCAGTTATTGTAGTTTTGTGAACAATTCCTTTAAGGACTGCAAAGACGCTACAATATTATGTAAGCCCACAGCAGGCGCTATAGGCAAGGGCTATCTCATAGCAGACAATCTGATAACCGGCGGCAAATCTGTTGGCATAAAAATTGACTCTACAAATCAATCAATTATCGGTTTGCTTGTAAAAGACAATTTAATTCTGGATTGTAAAGGCGCTGCAATTCAGGCTATATGTAAACTAGACACTGAAACGGGTAATTACACCGCGGCAGTTATCGAAGGAAACGTCTGCAATGGAAACAGCAGCCCTCAAGTAGAGTTAGCAGGCTCAGCAAATAAGTTAATAATCAGAAATAATGTCGATTAACTTCATTGCACGTTTGAAAAATTATTTACCAAGTTGTTGTATAACCGCAATAACTCAATTTTTTATGCATAAGTTATTATAATAAAAAAGGTTGATTGCTTTGGAAATAGATAGCAATTACAGAACGGATAATTCTGTTTTTGGCATTTCCAATATTAAATTAGACGTGTGTAAGCTTACAATCGGGTACCTTTTAAGCAGTACTCAACTAACAGTTTTGCTACCAGAGTCCTGCCATTTTTGCCAAAAATCAGCTGTTTGCAGCAGAAAATTTAGTCAACAAGTTATTCACAAACTTAACAAAAAATACAAAGGCAAAGTAACATACTTATTAAAATAAAAAGTAACTTGCGTTGTAATAATGTTTCATTGTTTAACCATTTTTTTGAATCAGTCAAATGGCTTTAGCGGCACCAAAATTTTTGCTCTGAACAAGTTCCCAACAAAAATTTTGGAAAACAAAATCATGTTTGGGGCTTCAATTGTTTTGTCCATATTACAAGAGTTTCGAGTAGTTGCCTAATCAGTTTAAGGGTTGTTTCGTTTGTCAAGTTGCCATTTTCATCAATGTTGTGTGGCGCATCAGAGAGCATAACTTCAGGCTGATTAATTGGGTGCATGTTTAGAAATACAAACGTTTGTCTAAGGTGATATTGCGCTCGGGCTCCGCCGAATCTGCCAATAGATGCACTCATGATAGCGACAGGTTTGCCTTCTAAGGGATTACCAACGTTGGGTCTTGAAGACCAATCAATAGCGTTCTTTAAAATGCCAGGAATGGAATAATTGTATTCAGGTGTGGCAATTAGCAAAGCATCAGCTGCCTTAATTTTGCTTTTGAATTCAACAACTTTTTGCGTTGGCTGATTTTCTAAATCAGCGTTATACAATGGAATGCCTTCCAAGTCAAAAACTTCAATTGCAACATTATCTGGTTTAATTCCAATAGCTGCACGAACAAGTGCCTTGTTATAGGAATTTTCTCGCAGACTACCTGCGAAAGCTAAAACTTTAATTGATGACTCCATAACATTTTCCTCTAAAAATCGGTTATATATCTAGAAGTAGTAGCAGTTTAAACTATTTTCTAATGGTGATTTCATCACCCACTTTTACGCGGTACTTATTGGCAGCGTCTCCCTGATTAATAGCAATTTCAAGAAAACCGTGACTGCCAACAAGCGCCACTGTATCGTCAGGTTTAGTTTCGCCATAGGTTCTTTCAAGTTTAAGTCTAAGTGAAGTGTCTTGAATTTTTATGTTCAAGGTTCCACGGGGTATACTGCCTTTTCTAAGGTTAGTTATTATGTTACCAAAAGAGTCCACATGCAAAACACTGCAGGTAATGTAATCTTTTTCACGTTTAATCTGAACAAACTCTGGTCTTACTGGATTATCAATTCTAGAGCCAAACTTTGCAGCTTTTACACCCTTTTCAATGTACGCAGCTACAGGTGCAAAAACATCTCTACCATGAAACGTGCCAGAAATCTCAGGCAACATATAGTTTGGGTTAGTTAATTCGTATGTATGTATTATTCCTTGGTGCTCTGCAGCTAAAATCAACAGTCCATTGTCGGGCCCAATAAAGTAGCCTTGTTTGGTTGTTATTAAGAGCGCCCGCCTTTTTGTGCCAACACCAGGATCTACAACTGCAACATGTACAGTTCCTTTTGGAAAATATGGTATAGCTGAAGCCAACATGAATGCACCTGCTTGAATGTTAAACTTGCTTATTTTATGAGTGATGTCAACAATAGTGGATGACGAGTTGATGCTCAAAATCACTCCTTTCATCTGTGAAACGTAAGAGTCTGCTAAACCAAAGTCACTTATCAAAGTAATCATCCGGTTTATCCTCCATGCACAACTGGAATAAACACAACCTCATCACCACTAGCAAGCAAGGTATCTAGACCATTCAGAACACTGATTTCTCGGTCATTAACAAGAATCAAAGCATTAGTTTTTATGGTACCGTCTGCTTGCTGGTCAATAATACTTGCCTTTATCTCCGGTATATCTATAACTATTTTTTGGATCAAATCTTTAACAGAAAAACATGTCATATAGGGTATTACCATTTTAGGTTTACCTGCTATATGACGTAAGGCGCCGACAAATTTTACATTTACATTCATCAGTATCAAATACTGCTCTCTTGTAAGAAAGAAATAAGTTGTTATTTAAAAAATGTTTGATTTCAAAAAGGTTTATTGTTGATACTTTTCTTGAGTTAAAGTTTCAACAAATTCGGTTGCCATATTGACTAAAGTGTCGGCTTGTTTCATCATTAGGTCACTGTTAACTTCCTCTACTTGTGAAAGCGCTTCTACTGTTCCTTCAAGTTCGATTAAAAATTTAAGAATAGAATCGTTGGTTTGAGAATTTTTTGCAACCTCTTCTCTTAGAAGGATTTCAATAAAGGCAGGTTCACCCAGACTGTAATAGATTGCGTTTCGGGCTTTTCGTATGGCTTCCAAAACAAGGCTTGGCGCCATATAGGGCATTTTTTGTGCTGCTTCCAGTTCAGCTTTTGCTTCACGGAGATATCTAAATGCCCAACCTTTCCTATATTGATCCATCATGAAATATTCTTTTCCAACAGGTGGTTTATTCGTCTTCTAAATCATCTTCGTCTACTTCAATATCTGATCCGGTCTGTGACAACGCTATAGTTCTTGTAATGTAACCTGCAATTTTGTTTCTGACACGTGTAGTTGTGTCGGTAGTTAACATGTTAACTAGTTTTTTGTTTTCATCAAAGTTGCTTGAGAACTTGCTTGGAAAGCGCGTCATGAGTTCTTTGCCGGTTCTCTTTATCTGTTCAGTTTTTACTTTTCCCAGTGAAATTCCTCCGATTATCAATGATTATTGTTTCTCCGACGCTTAAAAGCGTAGAAGCAACGTTTCAATAGAATAGAGGCTTAATTTAAGCTTACGCCTTAATGTCAAGATTCGGAAAAGAAAAAAACAGTTTTAGTACTGTATTATCTAAGTTTAACGTTGAAAAACACTTCAAAGTTTTTAGCGATCTGCTCAGCCGCATCATAAACGGGCATATTTTTGATTTCAGCAATTGCTTCCATCACAGCCCAAATATAAGAGGGCTTAGTTAGTTGCCCACTAAATGGTTTCTTCCGGTAAATTACCGGACCGTCAGTTTCAGGTAGCAAGTTAGTTATAGGGGTTTGTTTTACAACCTCACGGATACCATTAGAGTAGACAACTGGTGGGCCTTCAGTGATAAAGTAGCCTAAGTCTATTGCTTTGCTTAATGTTTCCATTGGATGACTAAACCAGTGAAGCAACACACGTTTCACATTGTAAGACTGCAACATATCCACGATTTTGTCTGTTGTACCTCGTGAATGAATAACTACTGGCAGACAGAGTTGCTCAGCAAGACGAAGCATTTTATCAAAAACAAACATCTGCTTTTCCCAAATAGTTTCGTATTTATAGTCTAAACCGATTTCACCGATAGCCACAATATGCCTTTTTTGACTTTGTTGCAGGATGAAATCTATTGTTTCTTGCAGTTCATCTTCTTTTAAAAAATTGACATTCCAAGGGTGTATCCCAAGGGCTGGATAAATTAAGTCAGGGTATTCTTCAGCCAGTTTAACGTCGTTTTGGCATGATTTCAGATCTACCGAACTGGTAACTAATGCAGACATTCCAGCAGTTTTGGCGTCCGCTATTACTTCAGTTAAATGTCCAGTGTATTCTGCGTCGGAAAGATGGATATGTGCGTCTACTAGTTTCATCTTCGTCAGCGCCTAATATCATGCACCATTTTTATAACTTTTCTTATCACCAATTAACTCTTCTGGTATAAACGCACTTTAAAGAAATAAACAACCATCATTTCCCGAAGCAAGTTGTCAGTTAGATATTTTGAAGTGTTTTCAAAACCGATATATGCATAGACATTGCTATCATGGTTTGTATAGCCATTCTTAGATTAGTTTTGAGTATCCAAACAAGTACACCCCAGTTTTTTCTGATGTATCCATATAACCATAGTTATTAGCATTGTTAACATTCATCCCTCAGTTGATACTATCCAGATTTTGATTTTATGTTGTTTTTGGACAACCTGAACCTCAAAAAGCACCTACAGTATAAAGAGGTTTGTTCATGAGATATTCTAAAACTTGCTAACCTTTAACTCATTTTTAAGAAGCAAGACAAAAATTAGAAAAACTAAACAGTGAAATAAGCTGTTTCTGGAAATGATAAAAGAAACAAACAACAATAAAGGTTAAATATTGCTTTAATTAGAAAAAGAAGCGTTAGAGATGTCGTTATGACCGAATTAGAAATAGCTGTAGCCCCCATGCATAGATTATGCAAAAAAGCAGGAGCAGACCGTGTAAGTGAAGCAGCGGCCAAAGAACTCGCAAAAGCCCTCGAAGAAATAGGCGTAAAAATCGCTAAAGAATCCTTAGATTTTGCAATGCACGCAGGTAGAAAAACCATCAAATCCGAAGATATAGAAATTGCCGCCAAAAAAGTCATGGGCAAATAGATAACGTTCATAAATTAACCACTTTCCCCTTCTTCTTTCTTTTTAACAATTTACCCATTAAAGTGTTTTTGACCATGTTTTAACTTGAAAAAGTGTTATTACGATCTACTTCCTATTGGCTAACTACATACAATAAAAACAGGTTCATCCAATAACAAGCCGGAATCGGTTTGGTGGCGAATTGCAAATAAACCAGCAAACAAGTATTTTACATTGAAAGGGTCTGTGTTATGACTGACGTTGTGTTTACTTTTGAAGTTCATCAGCCGCATCGGCTTAAAAGGAGCATGTTTTGGGAAGGCAAAGTTTTCAAACGTCTAACCAAGAAAGAACTTTTTGATTACTACTTTGACAATGAAGGCGATAGAGAGATTTTCAAGCGGGCAGCACGCAAATGCTATTTTCCTTCAAATCAAATACTGCTCGATCTAATCGACAGATATCACCACGATCGTAAACCAGTCAAGGTTGCGTTTAGTCTTTCAGGAGTGTTTTTAGAACAATGCGAAATGTTCGACAAAGACTTGCTTGAAACATTCAAGCAACTTGCAAAAACAGGCAAAGTAGAATTTCTAAACCAAACATATTACCATTCAATAGCCAGTCTCTACCCAGATAAAGCAGAGTTCATTGAACAGATAAAAATGCACCGTCAACTCATCCAAGACCTACTCGGCTACACACCCAACGTTTTTGAAAACACAGAGTTACTCTACAACAACACTATCGCCAAAACGGTGGAAGACATGGGTTACAAGGGCATCTACACTGAAGGTATAGAAAAAATTCTTGGTGGAAAATCCCCAAACTTTCTCTACACCCCAAAAGGCTGCAAAAAGATACGCATCCTTCTGCGCAATTACAAGTTAACAGATGACATAGGTTTTCGTTTCAGTGCACGTTGGTGGCCAGATTGGCCGTTAACAGCTGAAAAATATGCTCACTGGCTTGCGGGCACAAAAGGCGAAATAATCAACATTTTTCCCGATTATGAAACCTTTGGAGAACATCATTGGCCGGAAACAGGTATTCATAATTTTTTGCGTCATATACCTGAGAAACTGCTTGAGTATGATAACTTGAAAATGATTATGCCATCAGAAGCGGTTGAGCGCCATATTTCAGCGGGAGATATTGATGTTCCTGAAACCGAATTTACGGTGTCTTGGGCTGATGTAGCACGAGATTCAACAGGTTGGCTGGGCAATGTGATGCAGTGGGCATACTACACTGCCCTGCGTCGATTGGAACCCTTAGCTAAAGAGTCAGATGATCCTGAATGGCTAAGGCTTTGGAGAAATTTTCAAACAAGCGATCACCTTTACTACATGTTCACTGCCGGGGGCGGACCAGGCGAAGTACATTCATATTTTAGCCCCTATGAATCACCTATGGATGCTTTTGCAGTAGCTCAAGCGTTACTTAACGATTTTGAGTCGCGCCTTCGATCGGCAGTTTTAACCGCTAACGAACCGTTTCTCTTCTACACTAGTGGAGGTAAAGAGTATTACACGGGTGTTATAGCTTGGAGTCTATATGGGTTCATTAACGCTATTCAAACTATTGATATTAAAGCACTCGAGTTTCACATGGGGACTGGCGACTTCGAAAACTGGATAAAATACTCCCTCAAAGATGAAGAATTAGCTGCAGAAATTCACCAAATTGCCACTTTAAAGAAAAAGAAAGAGCCCTTACGACAAGCAATTGTTACTGCTACAAAGAATCGCTATAAAATTTTGTCAGACAAAGTACAGCAAGCTACACGGCAATTCTAAGGTATGTACATGTATTTATAAGAACCCCTTTTCCTTTATTTCATGTAAACTTGAGGTCACGTTATGAGAGAAGAACTTCCATTCCCAGACAAGGTTCTGCAAACACTTCACAACCTATGCGCTACTGCAGCCGACCTTTCAAGGCGTAGCGATGAAGTCGCAAGAATTCTACAAATAGACCCTAACGAAATTGAAAGCATCCTTGACAAGTACAAATCAGAAGGTTTCGCAGAAAGCTTTGTTGACAATGAGGGTAAAAAACGCTATTACCTTAACGGTAGAGGAATAATCAAAGTTTGTTCCTTATTTACTTAAAGTGACCCGTTTATGCGCGTAATACTGTTCTCATGGGAGTATCCACCTAGAGTTGTGGGGAAACTTGCTGAATACGTTAGCGCGCTATCCAATAGTCTGGTAAAGAACAAGATTGATACTTACGTTGTCACGTATCATGATTACTTAACTGGCATGTCGGCTGAAGCGTCAGGAGTAGAAACTTTCCGTGTATCTAACCCTGTAAAAACTCACATCGGTGTATTGACATGGGTTCTTACATTAAATCAAGAGATTGAACGGGCAGCAGCCAACATTTATTATGATGCAAAAAAGAAAATTGACTTAATTAACGTGTTTGATTGGCATTTTGTTCCAGCCGCTATAGCACTCAAAAAAGGGCTTAGAATACCCTTTGTTTACTCAGTGGAAAGCCTTGAAGACCACCGGTCACTTTCTTCAGACTCAGCCTATAACATGGCAATCAAAAGCATCGAATGGCTAGGGTTCTATGAGTCAAATTGTATTAGCGTTAAATCTGAATGGATGAAAGAAGAAATCATCCGCATCTACAATGTGCCAAAAGAAAAAATCGTTATCATTCCAACAAAACCTGAAAAATGGATGACAAGTGTCCTTAAAACATACAACTGTGCAGTTGGAGGCACCAAGATTGAAACATGAATTAAGTGTTATGATGCTAACTTGGGAGTACCCACCAAGAGTAATCGGCGGCATTTCACCACACGTCTGTTACCTCTCCAAAAGTTTAGCTCAGCAAGGCGTAAAAGTTTACGTTGCAACATGCGATTTCCCAGGAGCACCTGCCCATGAAACCACCTTTGACGGCGTTGAAGTTTACCGTATAGACAGCTACAAAACTCCAGCACCCGATTTTGCCACTTGGGTTTACCTTATGAACCTAAACATGCAAAAAGAAGCAGCTGCAATTGTACACAAACTGGACAACAAAATTGACGTTTTTCATGCACATGACTGGCTAGTGGCAAACGCGGGCATTGGGCTTAAGCACATTTTCAGAAAACCACTTGTGGTAACCATGCATTCCACTGAAATGGGACGCCGTGACGGCACACATACAACTACAGAAAAAATGATTCATGAAACTGAAGCATGGCTAAACTATGAAGCTTGGAAAGTAATTTGCTGTAGCGACTACATGATTCAACATGTGAAATGGGCTTTCGGCTTACCAAACGACAAACTAGTCATGGTTCCTAACGGCGTAAACACAAAAAACTATGATGAAAACAACAACGACATGAAAACGTTCCGAAATTGTTACGCTTTACCAGAAGAAAAAATCATCCTCTATGTTGGCAGACTCGTTTACGAGAAAGGCATCCATATTTTAATCAACGCAGTGCCTAAAATTTTAAGCAAAGTTAACGCTAAATTCATTATTGTCGGTAGCGGCTACATGAAAGAACAACTGCTAAACATCGTTCGCAGCATGGGTTTAGAACATAAAGTTCTTTTTGAAGGCTTTGTAGATGAAGAAAATCTAATAAAACTACAAAAAGTCGCTGACGTTTCTGTTGTACCCAGCCTCTTTGAACCTTTCGGCATTGTAGCACTAGAGGCAATGGCAGCAAAAAGCCCAGTTGTTGTTTCCGACATAGGCGGCTTAACCGAAATTGTTGAACATGATGTTACAGGTGTGAAGGCTTACCCTAACAATCCTGAATCGTTAGCATGGGGAATAAACAAATTACTGCTTGACCCCATTTATGCCGCCAAAATCCGCGAGAATGCTTACCACAAAGTTCTTGAAACGTATGACTGGACTAAAATCGCTCAGCAAACCAAAGGTATCTACGAGGAAATACTTGGCGAGTACTCAAAAAGTTTTTGGGCTTAATTTTCACTCAGGCAACAAAAGAGCCATCTTTCACAAAAAGAACGGCAAACTTTAGGTCACAATAATACTAACCACAGAAGAGTCTATCAAAGTTAAGACCTTGGATAAACATAACCGTAATCATGAACCAAACAACAAAAAGAGTAAACATGAGTTTTATTTAAAACTCAACCTTATTTAATCCAAGTTATTTGCCGATTACTCGGACATCCTCCACCATAATCCATGGTGCAATTAAACCACCAACTTGTCGCTCATTGTTGCCTACAATTTGGACATTTTTTAGTACTTCAAAAATGTTGCCTGCAAGCATAACATCTCGTGAAGCAAAAACAATTTCACCATTTTTGATTTTCCATACTGGTGTTGCTACAACTGAGAATTCGCCACTCACTGGATTACTACTATGTGCACCTTGCAGGTAATAAACAAGTAAACCATCGTCAACTTGCCGTATCATATCGTCCGCTGAAGAGGTTCCGGGCATTATGTGAAAGTTTGTTATGTCAATGTTTGGTGTAGATAAATACCCAGCGCGCGAAGCATTACCTGTGCTCTCTTTGCCTTCTTTTTTGGCAGCATAGTTGTCGTAAAGAAAGTTTTTAAGAACCCCTTTATCAATTATCAGGGTTTTTTGGTGTGGTACACCTTCACCATCAAACAGCCAAGTCCTCATTCCACCTGAATATGAGCCATCATCATAAATAGTAAGGTTTTCTGAGACAACTTTTTCACCGATTTTTCCCTTAAACGGAGACTGCCCCCGCTGTACACTATCGGCCTTTATCGCATTAAGCAACGTGTAACCCAACAAATCTTGCAAAGCAAACTGCGACAAAACCAACTTAGTGGTTTTGGTTTTGATTGGCTTTGTTTTTAAAGTTGAAACAGAGAGTCTTGCAGCTTCGCTTCCAACCCATGTGGGGTCAATTTTGTAGTTTCTTGCAGCGTTAAACTCAAAACAAACCGGCGTCACCTTATCACCATATTTGGCTAAAGTTGCCAAGCTACATTCAATAACAGTACCCTTGTCAAAACCATAGACACCATTAGAGTTGACAACTGCATTGGAAATGTAAGCATTTCCTATGCCACCTTCAGCCACAAGAACATTTTTATCAACTTGACTAGCAGAGTCAATCATGACCTGAGATATATTCACCAATTCATCAGAGCCAATCTCCAAAACTTTACTGTCAAATGTACCATCCAAAACAGAAACATATGGCTTCTTTTGAGCAAAGCCTTTCCAATCAGCATCAGGTTTACTTGCTTTAGCGGCACTTAACGCGCGAACCACTATATCTTCAATCGCGTTTAGATCGCTAACAATATTTGTATAAGCAAAACCCATGGCCTTGTTGACAACAACTCTAACTCCAACGCCCCGGTCAATAATCTGGTTAGTCTTATTTACTTGTCCAAGCTCAATACCAACATTGGAAGCTTGCCCCTCGTAAACGTAAGCTTCAGCTTCAGAGGCCCCCCTTGCAACTGCTACATGAACTGCTTTTTCTGCTATAGTTAACATTTCATCTTTTTCAAGCACTGCCACCAACAACCACCTCACTTAACCTAATATGCGGTCCGCCATCACCAATAAAAGCGATTTGACCTTTACCACATCTACCCGAATTTATGGCGAAATCTTTGCCTACAGCATCCACTTTTAACAGAGTTTCAAGTGTATTACCACTTATTGAAGCATCTCTTACTGAAGCGCCAATTTCACCGTTAACAATTTCATAACCCTCCTGTATGCCAACTTGGAATGTACCGTCAATATTCGCCTGACCACCTCTAAAACTCTTAAAGAAATAACCCGACTTAACACCTTCTAAAAGTTCTTCAAACTTGTGATCTCTAGGCGCCATGTACGTGTTACGCATACGTATAATAGGCTCTACACGAAAATCTTCAGCTCTAGCATTACCTGTTGGTTGAATGTTAAATTTGTAGGCTGTTTCACGATTATGCATAAGCCCCGCCACAACACCGTCTTTTATCAACAATGTTTTCTGCGTTGGAACGCCTTCATCATCATATTTAAATGAGCCAAAAGCTCCAGGAATAGTACCATCATCATAAAAAGTTACCAAGTCTGAACCAATCTTTTTACCCATCGCATTAAACAGAATACCACCTGACAAAGCCAAATCCGCCTCCGCCAAGTGCCCAAAAGCTTCATGGACAAACACACCCACTACATTTGGACCTAACACAACAGGAGCTTTACCGCCCTTAAGTGATTTAGCTGATAACTGCGCTACTGCACGTTTTGCAACGGCTTCACCAATCTCTTGTGGAGGCTGGGCATCAAAAACTTCATAGCCCAATGTAGAGCCAACTTCTTCACGGCTGAAAGTGAAAACACCATAACTTTCAACAGAAGCAGTAATTCTTGACCATACAAACATTTTATCCTGCTGAATATTTGTACCCTCACTGTTAACAAAAAAACTGGAACCTGTCAAATCTAAGTAGTCCACTGTGCAGCTTTTAATTCGCTTATCATACTGTTGGATTGTCTTGTTTATTTGAAAAATATCTTTGATTTTGTCTTCCATCGCTATGTCTGCAGGATTCTTTTTTGATTTAACCTCAACATGATCAGTTACTGTTTTAGCCGCTACAAGTTTAATCGGGTTTTTAAGCCGTTGACTTGCAGTTTTAGCCATTATACACGCATTTGAAACTGCCGTTAACAAAATATCGTCTTCAAACGAACCAACTGAAGCAAAACCCCACGCACCGTTAACAAGTACACGTAGGGCAACACCATTTTCTATTCCCTGCTTAGCAGCTTCTACACGTTCCTCTTTAAGGGTAAACATGGTTTTATGGAGTTTTTGTGCTCTCGCCTCTGCATAGTATGCACCATGTTTCTGCGTAGCAGCTTCTATGATTTTTAAGAGAACTTGTTGCAAGAGTATCAAACCTTTTGACAAAGAAACAGTTACTAATGATTTTACGGAAATTAAATTGTTTTGTTTCTATAGAGAAAAGAGGCTGGAACTGCTTATGTGTTATGCATCTATATCGCTATTTCACATAGTCTATTCTTGTTTGCACTTAGAGTACTCTCTATGGAAACTGCACCACATCTACCAGAAATCAGACATACTCATCTGTTGAGCATGTTTCATAGCAGGCTTAGCTTTAATATGAGATAAACTTGACGCATCCAAAGCCAGCTGTCCATAAACTCCATCATAACCTGGAGTAACCTTAAGTGCACCCTCACGAACCTTAACAATAGTTTCTGCTAGCGACAAATCAACCACAGATGCCAACGCATCTCGCGACGCATCCATAAGCACAGTATATTCATCCCCAAACTTGCCAACTAATGCATAATACTTGCTCCAAACTGTTTGAGTAGACGGAGAATTAACCCCAAGCACAGCAGAAATAATCTCTGACAAAGGTAGCAAGTGCATAAACACTGGAACACCATCACGTTTAAAGTCTGCTGGTCTGTCAGCTAATTCTTCGACACGTTGCTCAACGCCTTTGGTTAGACGTCTTCGGCATACGGGACAAATGTTTGCAAATTTTATTGCCTCAGAGGGTGAATATGAAACTTTACAGTTGCGATGACCTGTCCAATGATATTTGCCGTAGGCGGGATCAGTTTCTATGGTGAATTTTAGCCGTGTGGAATCGTTGGTTTTTATGGCATCGATGATTTGGTTGTAGGTAAATTGTTTTAACTCAAACACGTTGGCTTCTCTGCCAATACGCCAAGGCCAAAAACTGTGACAATCACTATTTGATAGTAGCGTGAAACGGTCAAGTTTGCTTAAGCGCCAGTTCATCGCAGGGTCAGAAGAAAGCCCTGTTTCAAGTGCGTGAATGTGTTTTGTCATGTCTTGATAACAGTCATCTATGCTATCAAAACCGCTAAATGCCCCAAACAAGCTAAACCAAGGTGTCCACGCATGAGCGGGAAAGACCATGTTCCAATCTGAAACTGCCATCACTTCCTCAACCAGCTGCGGTGCAGTCATGTTCAAAATTGGTCTGCCATCAGAAGCTAAATCACCAAAACGCGCTAACCGCTCATTAAGTTGTTCAACCGCTTCAAAATTTGGTGACAGGATAACGTGATGTATCTTTTTTAAATCCTCTTTATAATCAAAAATTGTACAGACTTCGGTTGTAAGCATAAACCGCGTTTGGGAATAAGGGTTACCTGCGAGTCTAAACAACCCTGTATCGGCATCAGGAGCGAGAGTTTGTTTTATCTCTTTTAGCCAGTCAGGTTGGGTAAAGTCACCTGTGCCTATGAGGTTTAAGCCTTTGATTTTTGAGTATCGCGCGATTTCAAGCAGGTTCATTTGACTGCTTGTGGCGCGACTGTAACGACCATGAATGTGCAGATCAGCAATTACTCGCATTAGCTAAACAGTCCCTTATTTGAACATTGGAAGTGCTTTAGGGTTAATAAAGTAGTAGAAAAGTGTTTCTTAGGTTTAAGCGCTTCATTCTATCGGGGGTTTATTCTTGTTCATTTAGAAGATTTTGTTTTAGTTTGCCAAGTGACAGAGCGTTTTTGATTAGGCGTTCAAGGATTTCATAGTCAGAATGCTGTACAGTTACTTCTTTAAATTTTACATAATTGTTATTTTTTGCGTCAGTTACCAATTTTTCAAATTCTTCATCAAAAAGTCCGTTAGTTAAAATCAATTTACCGTCAAGAAGTCTCAAATCACAATCGAAACAGTACTCAAAATCAAACTCCATTTTTCGTCCTTTAGAGTTGCCTTCGCCAAAATATGTTAAATCATCTAATTTATTGAATGAAACATCGTCAAATTCGATAAATGAAACTCGGGTTTTTTTGATAGCATGATTATGGCTCAAATTAACACCTCTTTGGAGCCAAAAAAGGGATCCACAGAGTGTTTGTGACGTAATGCAGTGGCAATCCCCAATGCAGCAAGCACTAGCAAGACTAATGCTAACGCGTACAGGACGCTGCCTGTGAGATCAAAGAGGAAAACTGCTCCACCAAATGCAATCAATGTTAACCCTAAAGCCATTGTTCCAAATGGACTTCGGGCGTACTTGACTGGGTTGCTTGACTGCATGTATGCTAAGGCTAACATCCAACAACCGAACACTAACAGCGTTACCGGTAAAATAAGCATCCAGCTGATAAGTGATGCTGCATACAGCAGCACACCCACTGTGACAGCAACTAAGAGCATGGAAGCAGTTAATAGTTGGCGGTTACCTTCATTCATACTTATCTTTTACTCCGCTAGGCGATTTTGTTTCCGCATTCGGGACAGAATTTGCTGTTTGCTGGGATGGATTTGCCGCATTTAGAGCAGGATATTGTTCCTTCGGATGGCGGGGTAAGGTTTGTTCCACAGGCGGGGCAGAATTTGCTTGTTGCAGGTACTTTCTCACCACATTTAGGACAGATAACAAGGGCTGCTGCAGGTGCTGCTTGGGGTTGTCCTTGTTGGTTCATGATTTGTGGAATGAGCACCATTCCTGCACCTAATGCACCAGAGCCGCCGCCTTTGCCAAGAGATTCTGCAGTCTGTTTCATTGTTTCCATGCGTAATACTTCACTGGACGCAGTTTGACCAGTTTTGAGCCAGAACAGGCGTTCACGGTATTCAGGTGTTGTGTCTATGCCTTCGAATCTTAGATCAGTTAGTTCTATGCCTACGCGTTTGAAATAGTCAATGAGAGTGTTTTTGACAATGACACTTGTTTCACCTAAGCGCGTGAAGACCGTAATTAAGTCATAGTGACTGAGTTCACTTATGATTTTTTCGTTTAAGTAACCGCGTAAGAAACTGTTAACTTGATCAGTTGTGTAAGCGTTTTGTCCACCCATTACTTCATTAACAAACAAGGTAGCATTTTCAATTTTAAACCAGAATTGTCCATAAGTCTGTAGAGGCGCTAATTCTGTAGTTTGTGCTTTTGTTCCCCATTTGCCAGCAAATATTTTAGTGCTGACGAAAATGACTGCAGCTTTGAAAGGCTTGTTTCCACCAAAACCAGCAAGTCTTGTCAACAATCCAGTGAGCAGAGGCAGGTTTAGAGTAGTTAAAGTGTGCCTTCCCGGACCAAAAACATCATAGGCTTTACCATCACGGAAAAATACTGCCAGCTGGAATTCTTGAACGACCAGTTGTGAGCCCCAAGTGATTTCCTCATTAGGGTACCTCCAAACGATTGCGTCTGGACCAGCATTTGTCCATTCTATTACTTGTGGCATTATTGTGTCACTCCCATTATTACTTCTTTACGTTTATCAAATGCATCCTCAAGTGCTTCAAGCTTGTCTGCTACAACTTGAGCTTGATCTTTGAGGTTACTATAGTCACCTGCTACTAGTTGAGCTTTAAAGGCGTCAACAACGGCAGTTAAAGCGTTCACGTAGTCGATTAGTTGATTATCAAAGGCTATCATACGATCAAGATTTTCTTCTTTAACTTTCACTATGTCAAAAAATCCGCTATAACCATATGAGGCGTGATTTATTTTTTCTGTCACACGATCAATTTTTGCTGTTAACCTATCCATGTCAGGTAAAACGTCTAAGTAACGGCGGTCTGTAATTTTTTGAAATATGCTACGAATACCGTCTTTTGCACCAGATAATTTCGTGTATAAGTGATTGCGTACCAGTTTATCTGATTCTCGGCGTAGTTCTTTTTCTTTGTATCCTCTAAAGCCGGGCAGGGCTGTTGCAATGCGTTCAGAAAGCCGCATTTGGCCTTTTGCTTGCGCATACACATCTTTTTCGCTCATTTTTAAATTCCGACCTATATGTTTTCGATATAGAAAAAAGGCTACTTAAAAATGTTGTTAAAACAAATTAGAACCTGATTGAGGGTATATCTCCCTTCAACGCATTACCAGTTGAACCATCAATAATTAACTGATACAGATTCCCCTTATATTGGTATTTAATGAACCAGGCAGGCGCATGCAAATACAACATCTGTTTAAGCTCCAACGTGGTAGAGATTTCTATAACGCGGTCGACATCTTGTTGGAGTAGAAAACGGTGCTGATTTTCAATCTGCTGTTTAGCCAGTTCCAAAGCTTCATCTTTACCTATTTCACTGTTTAACACTTTGGCGAACCCTTCAATTTTTCGAAAATCATACGGGATCTTACCAGCTAAAGGCACTTTATATTCACGCGTAGGAAAAACAGCAGCTTCCCTTGCCAAGACAAGCCAGTTGTACTCTTTTTCAATCTGCCCATCTTTCACAATTGACGGAGAAATACGCTCGAAAATACCCTTATATTTGGTTATAGCAACGGCAGATACAACCCAAAACGGCAAATAAACAAGATCTTCCTCGATGATTTTCGATTTTTTGGCTAAATCACCAGGTTTCATGAAACCGCTACTCATCCAGTCTTGAATGCGCTTTTCCATCTGAGCTAGGTCATAATTGTTCAAAATTAAAGAGTGCTCAAAATTGAAGGCTTGTCCTGTTTGAATAACAGTTGTAAAACCGCAGTATTTACAGGTGGCTATTATTTCTCCGGGTTTGAATTCAACTGGAGCACCGCAATGTGAACAGCGAATTTCTTTAGCCACAACAGTCATACTGGTTTAGACCTTCAACAATTTTTCACGTTTTAAAATCTCTCTTGCAACTATAACACCTGAGGCAGATGCTTGAATTAAACCACGGGTTACACCTGCGCCATCGCCGATGGTGAACATGTTGTGAATCTTGGTTTCCAATGAATTGGTTAATTGCAGGTGACTGCTATAGAATTTGACTTCGACACCGTAGAGCAGTGTGTCTCTTGAGTGAACTCCGGGAGCAATCACGTCAAGTGCTTGAAGGATTTCACGAATGTCTGCTAGGTAACGGTAGGGTAAAACGAAACTTAAGTCGCCGGGAGTGGCGTTTTTGAGTGTTGGCTGAACTACACTACGGGCTAAACGTTCAGGGGTACTACGCCTACCGGCAGTCAAGTCACCTAAACGTTGTACCATAACTCCGCCACTAAGCAAGTTTGAGAGGCGAGCGATGTATTTGCCGTAGGCAATTGGTTCCTTGAATGGTTCAGTAAATTGGGTACTAACTAGTATAGCAAAGTTAGTGTTATTAGTTTTACTTTCGGCTTGACTACCACCATTTACTGTTAGGACACCATCATAAGATTCTGTTGTCACTTCACCATAAGGTGAGACACAGAAGGTGCGAACTTGGTCGTCGAATTGTTTTGAGTAGTAAATTAGTTTGGGTTCATAGAGAACTTTGGTTAGTTTCTCCATAGCTGAAGCCAAAACTTCAACACGTACACCTATGTCGACTGGATTATTTACGGTCTTTAAGCCACGAATTTGGGCTTCAGTTTGTAACCATTCGGCCCCGCCTCTTCCAGGAGCAATAATTACATATTTTGCGCAGTATTTTTCTCCAGCTGTTGTTTCTACTCCTTGAACAACGTTATTTTCGATGATTAAGCCTTTAACGTCAGTTTTTGGTTTAAAAGTAATTTTACTTTCTAAGGCTTTAAACATGCGCTTTAAAACTTCGAGGCATTTATCGGTACCCATGTGGCGAACTTCTTGTTTTATAAGCTTTAACCCTGCAAGAGAAGCGCCTTTTTCTATCTTGTTCACTTCCTCATTTTCTGTACCGTAAACAGTTTCGCTTGCACCAAATTTGAGGTAAATCTCATCACAGTATTTTACAAGGTCGGCTAATTCTTTGTTTGAAAGATACTGGTTTAACCAGCCTCCAACCTCTGTGGATAATGTGAGTTTACCATCACTGTAGGCACCTGCTCCACCCCATCCTGAAAGGATAGCACATGGTTCACAGTGTACACATTCAAAACCTCTTTTCGAGGGACATCTACGCATATCAATTTCTTGTCCTCTATCCAAGACGAGGACGTTAAGGTTTGTTGTCTCTGTTAATTCTAAAGCTGAAAATATGCCTGCGGGGCCTGCGCCGACGATTATTACATCATATTTCAAAGAGTACAGCTCCGTGGAAATCCAAAAGTAAATACAAGCAGTTGAATATATTTGTTAGCAAAAAGTAACTACAAAATCGCGGTTAAACTTCACACAAGAAACCTTTAACCTCAAAGATACTCCGTCTATCCCCCCACTACACCAAAAAGATGACACAAAACTACTATGTCTACAAGCACCATATCAAAATGCAAGGCGGTAACAGAAAAAATTTTCATATATTGTTATTTAGTGTTAGTTAGCTCTTTCTTTATAGAAATTTTGAAAAACAAAAAAGAAAGGAAAAATAGTCTCTTAGAGGAAAATTAATCTTTTATTGCTTCTATGAAACTCATAACGTTCCAGAGTTTCACACGTGTATACGGAGGCATATTTGGATCCTGTAGAATTTCATCAAGCAGTGACACCGCATTTGAAGCTCTAACTGCTGGAGTAAACTCGGGACTTTGCAACGCATCCATTGCGTCCTTGGCAGCACGTCGAATGTTTCGTGGCGTAGTACTGTCCTCTGAAACCTCGCCAAGCACACCTAAGGCTTGTTGAATTTTAGCTTCATATTCTTCAGCTTTTTTCTTCCGCACCATATGAATCGCCTTTTAATGGCAGAATCGCAGTAACTAAGTTATATAAGCTTTTGATATGTATTTAACTTTGAGGTTCTTAATTGCAACCAAAAAAAGATGACACACCAATAAAACGTATGGCAGATTTGCTGCGGCAAGGCGCAACGTTAACGGATCTTTCATGCCCAGCTTGCTCGTCACCACTATTCAGATTCAAAGATAACACGCTTTGGTGTGAGCAGGATCAGAAAAAAGTGGTAATTGTAAAAGAGGGCAAACAAACACCAGTTCAAATGGCACCTCAAACAGACATAGCCTACGATAAACTTGAAACTACCTTGTTAAACAAGATTCAAGTGCTTGAAGATAAAATCGAGAAAACAGAAGACGTTGAAGAAATACAGAAATTAAGTGCTGCCCTTTCGGAATTATTAAACAGTTTGGAAAAAATCAGAAAAATAAAAATTAAAACATAATGGAACCATTAATGCTTGGTAAATATGAAAATTTTCCGGTAAACATTCACTTTTTGGAAACTTTTTCTTCAACACTTAATAGTAAACAGCTTCAACAAAAAGTCATCCAAACCTTAAAAGAGTTAAACAGAAAACCGTTCCATTTTGAAGAAATCACTATCCCCACTATCCCAAACAGTGAAGTTATTTTTGAGTTTGGTATAGCTGAAGATGAATGTTTTAATTTTCTTGATGATCAAGAAACCAACCGAGCACTCAACATACTTAGAAGCGAGCAAATTTTGTCACTTGACTTTTTTTGTGTAATACGCTATTACAAAAATGAACCACAAAAAAGGGTAGCTTTAAAATTTGATTATTACATATTTAAAATCAGTTTTATAGCTAAAATGGTAGAGTTTCAGATTTTTCACAAGCAGGGGCCACGATATATTGCCCCAGAAGAACTTGTAACAATGATCACGGATAGAATAAACAAAGCTGCAAACAAACGAGTTTTAGATAAAAACGTACAGGAAAACGCCGAGTTTTAAATATGCCCGATAATGCATTCTATATTCTATAATCGAAAGTTATATACTTGAGTAAATTAATCTCAGCTTTTCCAAAATATGAAATTAACAGACATTACGCGCTAAAAAGAGGAGCAAAAGAATGTTCTCAATAGAAGTAACAAATCTAAAGAAAAGCTATGGTAGCCTTAAAGCAGTTGACGGTATCTCCTTCACTGTTAAGCAGGGAGAAGTCTTTGGGCTACTGGGTCCAAATGGTGCAGGTAAAACCACCACCATAGAAATCATGGAGGGGCTTCGCGAGCGTGACAGTGGAGACGTTAAAATCCTTGGCTTAGACCCTTGGAAAGACGGCTATGAACTTCACAAGAAAATCGGAGTGATTCCTCAAGAATTTACCTTTTTTGAAAAAACCACTCCAAAAGAAGCAATCAAGTACTATGCAAGTCTTTTTAATATTAAAGTTGACTCCAACGCTATCTTACGAGAAGTGTTGCTTGATGAAATGGAGATGCATGTTTTCGAAAGTCTTTCAGGAGGTCAAAAACAAAAAACTGGACTTGCCCTCTCGCTTGTAAATTCACCTGAATTACTCTTCCTTGATGAACCTACCACCGGCTTAGATCCTAACGCTAGGCGTGCCATATGGGAAGTCATTCGCAGGTTGAAAGCTAAAGGAAAAACCATCATTTTAACCACTCACTATCTTGATGAGGCACAACAACTCTCAGACAGAGTAGCTATCATGGATCATGGACATATTGTAGCCATGGGAACTACCGAAGAAATCATTCAACAACATGGTTCAGGCGAACGTTTAGAAATTCACGGAACTCAACAGCTTGCTGACTACATCAACGCGAACACTGAACTTCAAGGGAAATACGATAAAACTAAAGAAGTAATCTCCATACCACTAAAAAAGAAAATAGACATGTTAGCAGCATTAGCAGCTGCTGAACAGTCAGGAATGGGCTGGGGTGAAATTCAGACACGCCAAGACAGTCTTGACGACGTATTCATCAAGCTTATTAACGAGCCACTTGACGAACAAGGAGAAGTAGAAATAGAACAGAAACCAAACAAAAAAGGACGACGTTAAACATGG
The DNA here is from genome assembly GCA_009778385.1 of Candidatus Bathycorpusculum sp. Lineage (GTDB taxonomy): Archaea > Thermoproteota > Bathyarchaeia > Bathyarchaeales > Bathycorpusculaceae > Bathycorpusculum. Next base: position 114,672 of record WRJX01000105.1, read on the forward strand.
TTAGTCTTAAACGCATTTATGTAGACTTTAAAGTATTCAGTGTAGGCTACTTAAGAAATAAATTCGGATTATTCTTTGGTTTAATTTTCCCAGTTATTTTAATCCTGATTTTCGGCGCCATTTTCAGCGGAGAAACAGGAACAATAGACGTCTATGCCCAAAACCAAGACACAGGCGCTCTTGGCCGAAACATCGGCAACGATTTTCTTACAGCGTTAAACGAATCCTCGACAATTAGAGTCATAACAGTAAACGCCTCAGAGAATTTCCCAGACTTCTTGGCTGCACATTCAGCGTCAGACGGCATACTTATTCCCTCAAATTTCACAGGGAATTACATGACGGAGCAACAGGTTAATGTTACAGTCTATGGTAGTCCAGCATCCAGTACAAGTGGCATTGTCAGTGGAACAGTCAGTGGATATGTTAACTACTTCAATTTACAGCGTTTCAACGGCAGCATGGTAATAGGTTTGACTTCAGCCACTGTAAACACTGAGCAAACTACATACATTGATTTCCTAATCCCAGGCTTAATCGGCTTTTCCATTCTAACAAGTCCAATGTTTTCATTAGTCAACATTTCTTCAGAATACAAGAAAAATAAACTCTTCAAACAACTATCATTAACGCCTCTGACAAAAATGGAGTGGCTAATAGCTAAAGTCTTGTTCTACATTGCTTTAACAGTCGCAGGCTTTCTGTTGATGGTGGGAGTAGGAGTCTTTGCTTTCGGTGCACACGTCACACTATCGCCATGGCTAATACCTTTCCTAATCTTAGGACCACTACTATTCGCTTCACTAGGCATGTTAGTTGGCACGGTAACTAAGAATCCTGAAACCGCAGGTGTCATAGGCAACATAGTGACCTTCCCAATGATGTTCTTAGCAGGCACCTTCTTCCCAATCAACATCATGCCAGGATACCTACAAACCATCGCTCATGTTCTGCCACTGTTCTATGTTACTGAAGGCTTAAACAACGTCATGGTCTACAACAACATACCAAACGCACTCGTAGACATTGCAGTGTTAGGCATAATAACTTTAGTCATCTTCGTCTTGGCAGTTAAACTGTTCAAATGGAGAGAAGACTAACACTCTTTTTCAACCAATTTTTTAGGCTTCAAATTTACTTAAAAAACAAATAACCTCATTATATAATACGTCTAAAACTTCATTTTTGCTTTTAGCACCGTCAATCCGTTTAAGCTCGCCCTTCTCAACATATTTTTGATATATTTTCTGAACATACTGCTGGGTTTGCAGATTTTCCATTACAGATTTTTTCCGTTTAAGCCGTTCCAAAACAATTTCTGGAGCAACGTCAATAAAAATTGACAAATCAGGTTTTTGGGCATAAGCGTTTATAGTCTCTATCCAACCCAAGTTTAAACCTACGCTACCTTGGTAAGCAAGTGATGAGTAAACATAACGGTCAGAGATTACAATTTTACCCGCCTCCAAAGCAGGAACAACAATGTTTTGCACATGCTCAATTCGGTCAGCCGCAAAGAGCAGGGCTTCAACAGTCGTAGGCATGCGTTCTTGTTCAAAAAGACGGCTACGTATGAATTTACCAATTTTTCCCTGACTGGGCTCTGCTGTAAAGACGGCAGCATAACCTGCTTGACAGAGCTTCTTTGTTAAGAGTCTAGCTTGAGTTGATTTCCCACTTCCGTCTAAACCTTCAATGCAGATAAATACACCTTTCATAGTTCATGCCCTTGATTATTCAGATTAGCGCTAACCATTATAGGGAGCCACATAAATATAATTTAAACAAAAAAGAGTGCAAAAGTATGCCAAAGGCTTACTGGGGAGAAATTAAAGATCCAGTACATGGTTATGTGTACATTACACAGGCAGAAAAAGACATAATTGACACGTACCCAATGCAGCGATTACGCAGAGTTAGGCAGCTTGCAGGATCTGAATACGTGTATCCCGGCGCTAATCATACCCGTTTTGAGCACTGTCTTGGTGTAATGTTTTTGGCAGGTAACTTACTTGAGAATCCACATATCTCTCAAGAAGTTACTGAAGAGGAGACAGACATGACCCGAATCAGCGCCTTACTACACGATTGTGGACATGGACCATTCTCACACGTTTTTGAACAAGTGCTACTTAAAAATTTGCAAAAAACCCATGAAGACATAACTTCATGGATTGTTGAAAAAAGTGAAGTAGCTGACAAACTCTCCAAAATAGGCTATACCCCCGTCGAAGTTGGTAAACTTGCAGTTGGAAAAGCTCACAAGCCAGGCAAAGCATTCCTTGATCAAATCATTAGTAGCGCCGTCGATGTTGACAAAATGGATTTCATTTTAAGAGACACGTACCATACGGGTGCTGAGTATGGTTTTATAGATGTTTATCGACTAATTCATGCTCTTGATGTTTTAGGCGAAAACTTGGCTGTTGAACTTGGCGCGCTTTCCGCTTTGGAAGCGTTTATGATTGCCCGCATTGAATCCTTCAAAAGCATCTATTTCCACCGTATGGGACGAGCCGCACAGATTATGCTTGCATCTGCCATGGATAAAGCCAACAAAGAATTAGGATTAACCTCATTTAAAACCCCTGAAGAGTTTCTCCAACTTGACGACTACACTGTTTGGTCTGCACTAAAAAAATGCAAAGCCTCCCAAGGCATCATCGAAAATTTAGAACAACGCAGAATGCTAAAATGCGCTTACGAACGTACCTTCTATAAAGAGGATGATATGGTTTCTAACTTATTTGGCAGGGAATCTTACCGTACACAAATTAGAAGCGAAATCGCAAAAGAAGCAGATGTAGATATTGAAAAAGTAACTATTGATGTACCAACCATACCATCGGTTCCGTATCATCAAGCTGTTCTAATTAAATCTTCAGAAATTCCAGTGTTCACTAGAAGCACAAAAGGCAAACGTGACCTACAAAAACTCAGTGATAGCTCAAAAATTTTTGAAACCCTAAAGGGCTTTATGAACATTATACGCGTCTACACTGACGAGCAAACCCGAGAGGCAGTTGAGACAGCAACAGTTAAAATTTTAGGTAACGCCCCCTATAATGTAAAAAGCTCTTTTTAATTTTCTTTGTATGCTTTTCTTATATACTAGTCATGCTTAAGATGAATCAAACAGTATATTTCACAGGGAAGGAGCAATATTGGCGCAAAATAACACAACACAACCCGAAGAGAACAAAATAATTCGCGTTCAGATAAAAAAGAAACCTGAGCCGTCAGCTGCACTCTACAGTGAAAAAGACGTCCGCGAAATCGTTAACGAATTTATCACCTCATGGATAAGAGGAGATATCATAATCCGTTTCCCAACCGCTAGCGAACTAGGCAAACAAACCCCCCTAAGCATCGCATTTCCCAAAGACCCATCCGTTAGCGCAGAACTAAAAATCAAAGAACACTACATTGACCTGATTCTTGTTTGCGCAGGCGTAAAACCTGCTTCCAGCGAAGAACAACAAAAAGCTATTTCAGAAGTCTTCAAAATGATGCTCATGTTCCGTAGCGCAAACCGCATCGAAAACAAAAATATTTCAAAAGACACCGAAAAACGCATTGCCGAACTGGAGAAAACACAACAGAACCAAATGAAACTAGTTGAACAAATAACAGCATTTCTCTTTAAACCCAAGAAACCCAAACAGCAACAATCTAAGAGCTGAAAGCTTGATTTTAGAAGGGTAAAGTTTATTCATATGAAGTTATATTCTGCTTGATGCTTCATCCTAAAAGCGCTCCGGTAGTATAGTCCGGTCAAGTATTCCGGCCTTTCGAGCCGAAGACCCGGGTCCGAATCCCGGCCGGAGCACCAAAAAGCTCTACTCTTTTCATATTTAAAGCTTGATTTGAGCTCAGATTCGCGTTATAGAAAGTTGTAACGGTATTAGTTTTCCGTAACGTTCAGCCCGACGCCCTGTAACAACATCGCGTGTTCACGCATCTGCGTGCTTTTAACTTTAATACGATGACGCAACACACGACGATAAATACCATCAAACTTTTCAGGAGACTTCAAAAACTCCATTTCCACTTTACTTAACACGACATTTCACCAAAAATAAGACGTACACACATACTTAGTCTCGCCTACTACTTAACAACGCTACGAAGGCCTATCAAAAAGCGGGAGATAGAGACAAGAAGTAGCAGTATTAAGCTAAGTTTTTAATTCATCTAAAAATATACACAGAATACTTTTAATCCTCTATCGCTATATCATCCGTTTTTATAATAAGCCTTTATTGTTACTAGATGATCAAATCCGTTTTTAATTGTCGCTTGGTTGGCCCGCTTAATTGTCCTGACAAATTTTTGGCACCTTAAACAGAATTCAAAAAGTTATTTATGTACAAAAAAAGGGGGTTACTGTTCACACTCGTACACACGATTGCAACATCACAACCTAAACCTTTGAACCCTTCCACAACAACAGCACAACAACCCCAACAACTACCAATACAACAATCACCAACGCAACCACTAACTGCACCCGAGTAGTAGGCCACGGGTTAGGATCAGCAATAATTTCGTTTGATGGCTCTGGGCTGCTTGGTGTAGGTTCACTTGGCACAGAAGGGCTTGGAGAAGGCTTAGGTGAAGAATCACCACCACCTGAGCCACCATTACCGCCACCATCTGAACCACCCGAATCAACAACACACCAATTAGCCGTCAACTCTATATTACCAGTTGTACCAGCGGGAATACGATAAGAACTCTGAGAAGACACCTGCGAACCATTAGCATACAACACATTCCAACCTAAAAACTCATAGCCCGACATAGAAGGATTAGTTATAGTAATTGGTAAAGTACTTCCAACGTTATATGATGAAGGATTACCAGCCGCATTAGTGCCACTATTCAACACGTAACTAATAGTGTATGAAATAGGTGACCAATTCGCTGTGAGCACAACATCTCGTGCAGGCATTGTAAAGGTTGCAGTTGCACTATTGGACAATGATATGCCGCCTTCATTAACTGTCCAACCAGAGAAAGTGTAACCATCACGAGAGCCAGCGTTTATAGTAACAGATATTCCTGTTGAATAGTTATCTGCTCCTGTGATTGATGCATAACTGTCATGCACTGTTACAGAATACTGTGTAAGAGATGTTCCATAAACATAGCTAATGTCATAATTATTATAACCTTGAGTGAAAGGAGATGTCCAAGTAACTTTACTACCTATCTGCAGGTTATAAATGTCATCAAATACAGGTGCTCTATTATACGCTGCATAGGCTAAGTTATTTTGAAATATAACATCATTAGAGACAAAGAGTCTCTCTAAATATGAACAGTCATCGGTAACCCAAACTCCGCCGCCATTACCTGTTGCCTTATTATTGGAAATTATGCCGCCTGATAAGTGGCAAACACTAGAACGTATGACATCGTTGCCTATGTATATGCCCCCACCGGAAGGAGCATTGTTTCCAGAGATTGTACCGCCGAACATGTTAAACTCACCCGTACTATACGCGCCGCCACCTCCATTAGTTGCACGGTTATCAGAAATTTTGCCGTCAAACAGGCTAAAAATGGCGCCGTTATTATATACGCCACCACCTGCCCAAGCAGTGTTATTGGTAATTTCGCCACCATTCATACTAGCACTGCCAGGCCAAACGCTGTATATGCCACTACCAAAGTTATTAGTAATCTTGCCTCCATACATACTAACAGAGCCGCCATTAGCCACACCACCCGCACGGTCACCAGTGTTATTAGTAATAACCCCACCATACATCTTAAAGGTGCCAGCATTACTCACCCCTCCACCTGAGAGAGCAAAAATGTCACAAGTATTATTAGCAATAAGACCAGCATACATCTCAAAAGTACCCTCATTACGCACGCCTGAGCCTAAAAGGCCAGAAATTTCGCCGCTTAACATGACAAGTGTGCCACCACTAGAAACAAACACACCACAACCAACAGATTTAGCCACATGTGTTACAGTAATGCCGTCAAGTGTCAATGCTCCATTAACAATAATAGTGTGAGCATTATCAGACATACCAATAAGTCTACAAATATCCCCGTCAACATTTTTTAACGTAATATTTTTATCTGCAGGAATGCCAAGCGACCCCGTAATGGAAATATTTGCATAAAGAACAATAACAGAAGATACGCCTAACCCCGTAGGAGCACCAATAACAGCGGCCCTAAGCGTATCCTGATCTACAACTGATACATCAGCACCAGATACAAAAAAAGAAACACCGCTGAACACAGAGGCCAAACAAGAAGAAAGCAAAACAAGTACAAACAACAAAGAAACAACCGAGTAAAACACGTTTTTACTATGAAGGTTACGTGCACTATTTTTGGCGGTAGCTTTTAGATTTAGTGCAAGATCGTTCATATTGTCAACTCGTTAACATTTTAGGATAATATAAGGGGTAACAGACATATAAATTCTGGCAGATTACACCCTTACATTTAACAGTTGAAAAGGTTAGGCATAAGCGTTTTTGTAAATTAGACGATAAAATGTGTTACTTTAAGTTACCTTTAGAAGCGGAAAAACTTGACAGCTCTAATAAAAATGCTTATCGTTAACAAACAGACAAAAGGTAGCAAACAAGTATAGTTAACTAAAATTTAAACAATCATAAAACAAAGGGTGACTGAGCAAAAAAGCTCAGTGGCTATTTTATAGATATGCCTCTGTCACGTATCTGCGCATCATGCGATGGCTGTTAAAGTAGTATGCGATTTTGCTAATTGAGTTTTTCATCATTCTTGTCCATTCATCAAGCCGTTCATAGTACGTAGGAAGAATTACATATTCCAGTTTATTGTAGATGTCAGCAATTTCTTTTGTGATACAGTCAGGGTTTTCTATGCAGTCATCTGGGTGAGAACCGATACTCCAGCCTGTAATGCATTCGATCCAGCCTTCAAGCCACCAGCCATCTAGCACGCTAAAGTTCAATACACCGTTGTGGGCTGCTTTCATACCACTGGTTCCTGAAGCTTCAAGAGGCTTAAGAGGTGTATTAAGCCAAACATCGACACCACCCAACAGTTTTTTAGCCATATCAACATCATAATTAGGCAGGTAAACCATTTTTATGTCAGGTTTTAGCTGGTTTGCATAGTTAAAAAGTTGCTCAATTAATCGTTTGCCTTGAGTATCTCTTGGATGGGCTTTTCCAGCAAATATGAGTTGAATTTTGTGTTTTTTACCTATGTTTCTTAGGCGTTCAAGGTCAGAAAACAACAGGTAAGCTCGTTTATATTCCGTCGCTCTGCGGGCAAACCCCATTGTGAAAACATCATAGTCCAAGTTAGCTTTGGTTAAGCTATTGGCATAATCAATCATGAGTTCCTTTTGTTTCTGGTGTGCACTCCAGATTTCTTGATTAGGTATTCCGTCAACTACACGGGCAAGCAGCTCAGGCTCATTTGCCCAACCAGGCAAATATTGGTCATATAATTTTTGGAAGCTCTCACCTGTCCAAGTATAGGAATGTACGCCGTTGGTTATGGCGTGAATTTCATAGCCGATGAACATTCTTTTTGACACCCATTGATGTTGTTTGGCTACACCGTTAACATACTTACTTAGATTCAACGCCAGCAGAGTCATGTTTAACACGTCGACTCCACCGTAGGTTTTTAGTACATTCATGTCTGTTGTACCATCAAGAACGTCTTTTACTAGGTCATAGCTGAATTTATCGTGTCCTGACTCAACAGGTGTGTGAGTGGTAAAAACGCATAAATCACGAACTTTTTCTGGGATCATACCATGTTTTTGTAGTAGTTCAAGCGCCAAAAAACTTGCATGCCCTTCATTAATGTGGTATTTACGAACATTAAAGCCTAAAGCATCTAACATTCGTACGCCGCCAATGCCGAGCACAATTTCCTGCTTTATCCGATATTTTTGGTCGCCACCATAAAGGTAAGAGGTAATTTCTCGGTCTTCAGGCGTATTTTCTTCAACGTCAGTGTCAAGGAAGAATACTGGAACAACTCCACCGGTTAAACTTTTTACTTGGTAGAGCCATGCTTGAATTTTTACTATTCTATCTTGGATTAAAACAGTCACTTCTTGAGACAACACTTTCATAAAGTTAGATACTACCCAATCCTGGTTGTACTCAATTTGTTTTCCTTCAGAAGTTAATTCTTGACGAAAAAACCCCTTTTTACAAAGCAGAGTTACTGCGACAACTGGAAGTTTTAGGTCAGCACTTGAACGCAATGTGTCACCTGCAAGAACCCCGAGACCACCAGAATATGTTGGAATTTCACTTGCTACACCAATTTCCATTGAAAAGTAAGCAATCTTTTGCCCGTTTAACAATCCATCTAAATCATCCAAAGCTACCAAGCCTAGCCCTTATAATTTAGGCATGTTGTTGCGGTAACTTTAATCTGTTACGGATTAAATCGACATTAAAATCAACCAGTTATAAAGTGCAGTTACCTTTAATCGTACGTAGTTACTTTAATAGTAACCTAAACATTTACAATTCTCTTGCCCGACTCCAGTGTTATTGGTTATGTTAAACGACGTGTTACCCCTGTATCTTATGGACTAAACGGTAGAAGAGCTTTAAATGGGACGTTCTGGTGTTCCATGCATACTTTCCCGGTGACGCTTAAGCCCACTTGTTGTTTTGAAAGTTTTTCCGCATATGGTACAAACAAGTTTTCCAGGTTCAATTCCGCGTAACGGTTCTTCAGGCTGCGTTGGAACTTGAGGCAAATTCATGTTTCGGATGTTCACTTGTGTGCCGTATGGTGGTTTATATTCACTCATAAAACCAACCTTATGTAAAATGCCTCTGATGATTCTTAAATGTATGTTGTTTTAATGTGACAACAAAAACGGCTGTTTTTAAGAAGAAAAATTGAAAACGAAAAACGCTTTACAGACAAATTAGCAACCCAAACAATAATCAGGCATGTGATAACTTGAAAAAGTGTCAATAATACATCCCTTAAATTTTTTCATAGAACCACTAATAGCAAACTAATGAGACCAACATAACTAGTGAACCAGTTAAGAGCGGCAACAAAAACAGTAAATACGTTCGCCTATACAAACCAATAGAGGAAATATCTTTGGAAAACAGCACCAAGTACAGTTACATGGAACTTTTAGAAAAAACCAAAGACAGCATAGTTTTGGGGACAGCTCAAGGGTTAATTCATTGGGATATGGAGACGATGATGCCGCCAAATGCGGTGGAACAACGAAGTCTGCAACTGGAACTACTTAGTAAAATTGGACATCAAATGAGCACACCCCCAGAAATTGGAAAACTCTTACAACAAATCCAAACAAGTCCAGGTTATTCTGAACTGGGGGAAGTTGAAAAACGCAACGTCTACCTAATTAACAAAAGTTACATAGAACAAGTCAGCTTACCAGAGAAACTTGTCTCGGAGATGGCTAAACAAGAAACAATTACCGTGAACACTTGGAAAAAGGCTAAAGCAAAAAAAGATTACAACCTTCTTAAACCTGAACTGAAAAAACTGTTTGATTTAAGTATGCAAGCTGCAGAAATTCTTATGGAGATTAAACAGACAAAGACACCGTATGAAGCGTTAATTGATCAGTTTGAACCCAAAATGACCACGCAAAAAATCACTGACACCTTTGACAAACTACAGGCAGGATTACGCCCACTTTTGGACAGAATTCAAGAAGCCAACAAACAGCCAGACACTAAGGCTCTGCATCAACCAGTGCCAATAGAGATTCAACGGCAGATTTCTCAACTTATAACTCGAACGCTTGGTTATGACACTGCCTCACCCACTGCTAACGGCAGGATTGATGAAACTGAGCACCCCTTTACATCTGGAAGCTATCAAGACGTACGCATAACAACCCATTACTATGTTAACGATTACACAAACTCAATATTCTCTGTTCTTCACGAGTCTGGACATGCTCTTTATGAGTTGAATGTGAACCCAAAATGGAGATACCAACCTATCGGCGGCACATGCTCCTATGGCATTCATGAGTCACAGTCGCGTTTTTACGAAAACATTGTTGGACGCTCCAAAGAATTTTGGATGGGATTTCTGCCTAAACTACAAGAAATCGCACCTGTTATTGCAAAAGTAAGTTTGGATGAGTTTATTCATGCAGTTAACCGTGTTGAGCGTTCCAAAATTCGTATTGCCTCAGATGAAGTTACTTATAACCTCCACATTATCATCCGCTATGAATTAGAACGTGACTTATTTGGGGGCAAAATCAATGTCGACGAATTGCCACAGGCGTGGAATGAAAAATACGCCAAATACATGGGTGTAAAAATTGACAATGACTCTGAAGGTGTAATGCAAGATACTCATTGGTATAGCGGATTATACGGGTACTTCCCCAGTTACGCGTTGGGCAACATTTACAGTGGACAAATAAATAACGCCTTAACAGAAGTTTTGCCAAATTGGCGTAACCAACTTACACAAGGCAATTTAAGAGAACTTAATAGTTGGCTAAAAGAAAATATACACCATCCAAGTGATCTTTATGACCCAGAAGACTTAATCAAGAAAGCAACAGGCAAAAACTTGGATCCACAGCCATTCGTACAGTATCTACAAAACAAATACAACGAACTTGGATTCTAAACCGGAGCCTGCTTAGGCTCTTTTTTTCTTAACTGAGCATACAGATAGGTTACCACATAAAGCAATATACCCGCTATACCAAGAGAGAACCCTGTCCATCCGACTACTGCATTGTAAACATTTGCACCATACAGAAACAAACCTAAACCCGCAATAACAAGGATAACACTTACCCAGCTTAACCACGACATCACGATAACCTCTTTTGCATGTAACTATCAAGTCAATAGTACATGAGATATAAAGATTTACGGTTAAAGACTTTAACGTCAGCCATAACTCCAAAACAGTCAACCGACAAAGCTACACATAAAATGAGCACAAATAGATAACAAAGAGCAGGGTAGTCCGACATTCTTAAATATTTGGATAAATACAAGTGTCAAAGAAGGCAGAATAATGTCGGGAATAGATGTTAAAAAGCCATTGACTAAGGAAGAATTTATTAAAATAATTCTTCAAGCAGCCCAAAGAGAAACAGGAGCTAAAAATAAACCGACAAAACCGACAATCATTGGAACAGCCAAAGAAATGGACATCCACAGAGATACCCTTTATTCTTGGCTAAAAGAGTTTAATGTCGATTTTAAGGAGATTATAAACTGTATGCCGACCCAAAATAATGAAAACGAAAAAATTTCAGGCCCAACCTATTTAATCGGTGAATCACTATTAGGAGAAGGAAACGAAGTTGCACACGTTGACCTAATGATTGGCGATAAAAATGGACCAATCGGCCAAGCCTTCGCAACAGGCATGGCAAGCTTATCAGCAGGCCACACACCACTACTCGCAGTTATCCGCCCCAACTTACCACCTAAACCACACACACTAATTGTTCCAAAAGTTACCGTTAAAAACATGAAGGACACCGGCAAAATCTTCGGTCCTGCACAAGCTGCAGTAGCCAAAGCAGTCGCAGATGCATCTGAAGAAGGCATCATCCCAGCAGCAAAACTTGACGAGTGGGTAATTATTGCAAGCGTCTTTATTCACCCACAAGCGACCGATTACCGTAAAATCTACCAATACAATTACGGCGCAACAAAAATGGCACTTCAACGCGCACTCACGAAATATCCATCAATAGACAAAATCATTTACGATAAAGATCGCGCAAAACACCCAATCATGGGCTTCAAAGTTCCACGCTTATGGAGACCACCATACTTACAAATCGCTCTTGACGCACCCTCACTTGAAGGCGCAAAGAAAGTTATTGAACAGCTACCAGGAAGCGATAGAATCATCCTTGAAGTTGGAACACCACTCCTCAAACGCTATGGCACAAGAGGCATCAACGAAATCCGCGAAATCGCCAAAGACAAATTCATCATAGCGGACCTAAAAACGCTTGACGTAGGCAGAGTTGAAGTAGACATAGCATATGAAGACACAGCAGACGCCATTGTCGCAGCAGGCCTTGCACCAGCAGAAACTCTTGACCTAACCGTACATGAAGCCAGACGCCTAGGAATCTATGCAATTATTGATATGCTAAACGTAGAAGACGTACTTACAAAATTGAAGGCAATCAAAGATTTTCCAGACATCATCATCTTACACAGAGGTATTGACCAAGAAACAGGCAAGAGCAGCGGGCTTGAACGCATAAAACTCATCCGTGAAACATTCCCTAACAAGAAATTCTTAATCGCAGTTGCAGGCGGCATTGTTCCAGAAACAGCCAAAGAAGCATTAGAAAAAGGAGCAGACATACTTATCGTTGGCAGATATGTCACACAATCAAAAGACATAGAAAGATCAGTAAGAGAATTTCTTGAACTGACACCAAGCATGCGTGAAGACGTAGACTTATACCGAGTACACACTGAATAAACAAACTTGGGTCATAAGGCTCCTTTTCTTTTTTTATAATTTATTAAGAAAAAAATTAAGTTGCAAGTTTTATGGATATGAAAGCCAATAAGAACAACAATGCAGCGACAAAATATGTTGGCAAATAATTGTAAGTGCTCGCTAAGTAAGGTCCAAGAAAAGAGCCTAAAGCGGTTCCTAAACCTACTAATCCATCAAAAACGCCACTTTTTCCTGCAGGTATAAGCTCCATTGAAATTGAAATCATCAAAATATAATACACAGCAAAACAGAAGCCCAGAAAGACGAGAATCAAGAAAGTCATCAATGTCGGATAGAGGGCTAACTGTATGATACCGATTAACACAAAAACTAACAGACTTCTATACAACACATATCGGGGCATCTGTTTACGTATATCCATTGATCGTGCACGTCCACTGATAAAGAAGTATCCTGCGGTGGCACCAATTGAAGTAAAAATATAGCCAATGTAGACCATACTGTTGGATAAACCTAAACCTTGACTTAAGAAGACAGGTAAAGGCGTAAAAAAGATACTTGTAGCCAGAGAAAACAGAACAATGGCTAAAGCGAACATTTTGAAACTGTCCTTCTTAGGTAAGCCATCCCAATAGGAACCACCTAAAACTCTTGAAGCGGATATTGCACTTCGGTATGTAAAGTCAACGTCACGTTCTATTCTGACTAGGCGGCGTTCAAAAATCATCAATGGATCAGCAACTAACAAAACTGACAGTATAAATGCTACCACGCTTAAGCCGCTACAGAGATATAAAGTATAATTTGCTAAAACTACAGAGCTAAGGTTTGCTGTAAAAGAAAACAAGCCCACAGATAAACAAAAACCGATGACTAAACCAATTATTAACCCGAGTTCAGTTGAAACTCTATAGTAACCGTAAGATTTCTCCCATTCATCACGGCTATAATGTTCGGCGATTAACACGTTTTTTGGCGCTTCATGAGCAATGTGAAGAAATTGCATGATAACATAGAGAACTATAAAGACTATGATATTTTGAGCAAAAGAAAGGGTCATCAGGAAAAGCAGAACCGCTGAGGAAGCAAAGGATAGTAAGATGAAGGGTTTACATCGCCTTGTTGCATCACAAAGCCAACCCCAAAGAAAAGAGGCAGGAATTGAGCAGAACGTGGCAACGGACATCATGATACCTAAAGCAACCAAAGGCCCACCTATGACACTTGTATCTTGAAAGCCAACCACGTAAAGGGGTATGAAGACACTGAGTAAGCCAAAGGCCATCTCATGGAAGAAAAAACCAAATCGCCACATAGCCAAAATGCATTTCAGGGCTAAATTAAAATGTTTAGGCGAAAAAATTTGAAGATATTTTGTAAACACAAACTCACTTTTTCAAATAACAAAATTCATATTCTAAAAAATATCAATGAACCATCCAGACATGCTTAAAATGATTTGTTAACTAGAAGCATAAACTTGACCTGATTATGGTTTCCCGACAAATCTCAACCAAACCAGCCCCCTTCAAAAAACAAGTTTTTAATACAAAAAGGCTTTTCAAGCAGTCCCACCTACGCAATTTTACAATTTCACCGCAAAAAGGACAACAGCACACATTCATAAAATAGCGCCTCTAAAAACAACCAACTATCCCAAATTAGAGTACTTTACAATAATGCAGACAAGTTTCTTCTTGACGGAAACGGTTTCTTAGCATCCAAACTATGATTTAAATATAAACGCTTAATAGAGAGATATTCAATTTTAAACTGCGCTGGAGAGTTAATCTTCAAATGGCAAAATTCAAGATAATCATATCTGATCCAACAGACGGAAAAAGCAAAGTAATTGAAGTTGAAGAAGCACGTGCAGCTCCATTCATCGGAAGAAAATTAGGCGAAACCATTGATGGCATCGTAGTAGACATGCCAGCAACCAAACTTCAAATTTTAGGTGGTTCTGACAAAGATGGCGTACCCATGAGAGGCGATGTTCACGGAGGAATCAGACGTCAAGTAGTTTTAAGCGAGGGTGCAGGATTCAAACCTAAAAGAGAAGGAGAAAGAAGACGAAAAACCGTCCGAGGAAACACTATCACTGACGAGATTGTTCAAATCAACCTAAAAATTATTGAACAACCCACGAAAGCGGCAGAAGTCAAAACTGAATCTGCCGCCTAAACGCGTCTTTTTCAACTTTTAACAAACTGTGCAATAAACCTGATTTCCCTTTTCAGTTTAAACCAAGCCCATCTGCAACATTAAACGCAGATTTGCTGGTAAGAAAAAACTTTACAGTTTATTGCCTTCCAAACATTTTGTTGATATAGAAAGGTTAAATTTAAGCATTGAACACTAAGACACCCCAGAATCTGAAGGCGTTTGTAAATGGCTGAAAATACACAAGAAAGAAAAACCGCACCAATGCCACGTCAACCAGAAGTAAACATTGGTACAATCGGTCACGTAGACCATGGAAAAACAACCCTTGTCCAAGCCTTAACAGGCACGTGGGCATCACGCCACAGTGAAGAACTTAAAAGAGGCATCACCATAAAACTGGGCTATGCCGACATGCCAATCTACAAATGCCCAAAATGTCCACCACCAAAAAACTATACGATAAAACCTTTCTGCGAAAACTGTGATAGCAAAGCAGAATTCGTGCGAGGTATAAGTTTTGTTGACGCTCCAGGACACGAAGCATTAATGGCAACTATGCTTTCAGGCGCTGCCATTATGGATGGAGCAATCCTTGTAATTGCTGCTGATGAACTCTGCCCACAACCACAAACACGCGAACATTTGGCAGCAGCCGAAGTTAGCGGCATCAAAAATATTATCATTGTACAAAATAAAATCGACATCGTTGATGAGAACCGCGCAAGAAAAAGTTACGATGAAATCAAAGCCTTTGTAAAAGGAACTATAGCAGAAAACGCCCCAATCATACCACTCTCAGCTCAAAGAAACATCAACGTTGACGTACTTCTGGAAGCAATACAAGAAATCATTCCAACACCCAAACGTGACCCTGATTTACCACCATTAATGTTTATTGTCCGCTCATTTGACACAAACAAACCAGGCACAACTATCGACGATATTGGTGGAGGAATTATCGGTGGAACCATTGCACAAGGTAAATTTAAAGTCGGCGAAGAAATTGAAATCCGGCCTGGCATACCAATTGACCGCGAAGGCAAAACTATTTACAACCCATTAATCAGCGAAATCATAAGCTTACACGCAGGCGACAAAAATGTCAAAGAAGCAACCTGTGGCGGACTTGTCGGCGTTGGCACACTACTTGATCCATCATATTCTAAAGCTGACGGTTTAACAGGCAGCATTGCAGGAAAAACAGACATGCTACCACCAACTTTAACCGAACTCACGTTGGAAACGTATACTCTTGAACGGGTTGTTGGAACCAAAGAACAACTTAGAGTTGAAAAAATTAACCCTGACGAGCAACTACTGCTTCACGTTGGCGCAGCAGTAAACGTTGGCAAAGTAATAGGCATAAAGCAAAACACAATAAAAGTCAAGTTAACAAGGCCAATTTGTGCTTTACCAGGCGCACGAGTTGCAATAAGCAGAAAAATTACGGCCCGTTGGCGTCTAATCGGGTACGGCTTAATAAAATAAACAAATTTATTTTTTATTTAAAATTTGATTTGCTTTCTTTAATAGTTCCCTTGCATTCTTAAATGTCAATTTTTCTAGCGCCTGACTGTAGTTAAGCCAAATTGAACCGACATGCTCAAAGGATATTGTTATAGTTTCGGTGCTTGTTTCCATAAGATAAAAAATCACTTCTTTATGCACAGTTTCACCTTGTCTGCGGTAATAGTAGTCTATTTTTTCTCTAAACGCTTCTACAAAGTGCGCGTCAGTTATTCCTGTTTCCTCTCTTAGTTCTCTTACAACGGTTTCTTTTTCGGCCTCGTTTACTTCAACATTACCTTTAACAAAATCCCAGTGTCCAGCCTCATAATGGAGTAACAAATAAAGGACTTCAGAACACTTTCTTAAATAAACAACAGCACCACAGGATTTTTCGCTAAGCACAAATATCACCAACAACAAGTTTCAGCTAAGAAGTATTTAAAGTAACGTTATAATTAAGACTATAGAAAAACATAAAACTCAATTAAGCAGGCGCTTAAATGTCAAAAACAACAATCCAACCCCTAAAAGTCATCTTAGATTCAAACGCATTATTCACGCCATTAGAGTTGAAAATAGATATTTTTGAAGAACTCCGACGTCTACTAAATCGAAACGTAGAGTGTATTTTGATTTCTCCAGTTAAGGCTGAACTTGAACTGCTCGCAAACAAAAAATCCTCCAAGCTATGTCGCCAAGCAAATTTTGCACTTAGACTATCAGAAAAATGCAAATTAGTCCCAGTTGTTGTTTCAGATAAGTTTACAACAGACGATGCGATAGTTAAAATAGCAAAAGACTGGAATTCGCCAGTTTTTACCAATGACAGACAATTAAGGAAGAGGCTAAGAGATATAAGTCTGCCAGTGATTTATGTGAGACAAAAATCTCGTCTAGAGATTGACGGATTGATATCATAGATGTTCAAACTAATTACTCTTCAAGACACTATTCGCATTCCACCAGAGACCTTCGGAAAACCACTTGAGAAGGTAGGTCGCGAACAAGTAAAACAAAAATATGAAGGAATTGTGGATGAAGAATTAGGCTATGTCATAGCCGTAACAGGTATTCAAGTAAGCCCAATAGGTAAGATTATTCCAGGCGACGGCGCAACATTCCACAAAGTAAACTTTTCAGTACTAACCTTTTATCCAGTAATTCAAGAAGTAGTTGAAGGAGATGTTGTTGAAATCGCTGATTTTGGAGCTTTCGTCAGAATCGGTCCAATCGATGCATTACTACACGTTTCACAACTCATGGATGACTTTATCTCATACGACGAAAAGCAGGGTGTCCTTCTGGGTAAAGAAACAAAACGCAAACTTATCACAGGAGACCAAGTCCGTGTACGCATCACAGCAGTTTCACTTGGTAGAGCGGGCAGTTCAGGCAAAATCGGTGTAACCGCAAGACAACCATTCCTTGGCAAATTGGAATGGCTCCAAATGGATCAAGGTAGAGCTCCAGCTGAAACTAAAGAGGAGGAAAAATAGACAATGAGTGAAAAAGCATGCACAAACTGCCATTTTCTAGCTAAGGAAAATGCTTGTCCAAAATGCAAAAGTAGCAGTTTAAGTGAAGACTATGGAGGTCTTGTGGTTTTGTTTGATCCTGAAAATTCAGCAATTGCAAAAGCCATGGGTGTAAAAGAGAAAGGCCGTTACGCCCTAAAGGTTCGCTAAATAAAACCAACAGCAGCACTATTTAACAACTTTTATTTTATTATTTTTTTATCAGGCAGGTACCAGTCTATGTTGGTCGTTTACACTATTACACCTGAACTTAGAGTTAAGTTCAAAGAACCATTTGGCATTTTGGTTAAAGGTTCATTTGACCAAACCATGGCAAAAATGCGTGAAATTAAAACCCAAGATTCGCCAAAAATTATTTCTGTAGGTGATATAGTTACAAAAAATTTGCAAACCTACAATATACCACCAGACTTAGCCATAACAGATAATCAGTGTATGCGCAAAAAAGTTCAATCTACCACGTACACTTCAAAGGCTATTAAAGTGAAAAATCCACAGGGAACCATAACTAAAGAAGCAATTGAAGCAATAAAAGACGCATTAAAAAGTAGTGAACACAATCACATAGTTGTAGACGGCGAGGAAGATTTGCTCACGCTCATCGCTGTGCTGTATGCACCCGAAAATTCTGTGGTAGTATATGGACAACCGTATGAAGGCATAGTTTTGGTTAAAGTTTCGCCTGAAAAGAAAACAAAAGCCTCCGAATTCCTGAAAGAGATGGAAAAAGGTTCGAAAAGCTAAATAAGAAGAATACTGTAAGAACTCAAGACTTGAATCAAGTGAATATTCATGGAAATTAAAATCGTGTCAACTAAAGAAAACCCACTTCTCAAACGCAAAGAAGTAGGCTTCACAATTACACAAGGTCCAAAAGAGAAGACCCCAAATAGACTTGATACCAAAAGAGCAGTTGCTAACGCAGTACAAGTTAAAGAAAGCGTTGTCTACATCAAATGCATGGAAACTTTAACTGGGACAAACATCACTAATGGTTTTGCCAACGTTTACCAAAGTATTGAGCAAGCCCAAGTTGTAGAACCAGGATACATTAGGAAACGAAACAACCCTGAAAAACCTAAAGAAGAGGCTCAAGCATAATGCCAAAACCAGAAGCTGCAAAAACTGAAAATAAACCAAAAGAAAAAGCAAAAAAGAAAGCAAGCGGCGTTAGCGTCCTATACAAAGTTGAAGGCGACAAAGTTTCTCGCGCACGCCCAACTTGTGAACGCTGTGGTCCAGGATACTTCATGGCAGACCATGATTCAAGGTATACTTGTGGTCACTGTGGCTTTACACGTTATAAACAAAAGTAATTTTTGATAAGCAGTTTTAAATCTTTCAACTGCACTATTTCTTTTTGATTGATCATGCTTAGAGTGAACGTAGTTATATCAAGCATTACAGCTGAACGTTACTGGGACGTACGCAAACCAATGCCGCCAATCCAAATTAACACAAACATCAATGTCATAGGCATGGAGAAAAAACAAAACGAAACACTTGAAGTCCCCTATGTGTTTTCAATAGCGTATAACCCATCCATTGCACAGATAAACATTAAAGGCAACGCTTACGTAAATGGCGAAAAAAATGAAGTTGACCAAGTTATCAAAGATTTTGAACAGAAAAAACCACCAGCACAAATAATTATCCAATCAATATCAAACGTAGTCTTTATTGAGTCAGTACTGATTTCACGGACACTAAATATGCCCCCGCCTATTCCATTACCACATATCCCTGAAGCAGGCACAAAACCAAGCATAAAACCACAAGGCAGAGACTATAGTCTCTAAATTGCCTTACAAAATACATCTTTACTTTTAACTCATCTTGCCTAAACCCAAGATAGGAAGTACAAGGTATTCTTGAGAAGGTATAAATCCCAGTAAGAATTTTCAGTATAAAGCGGAAACGAGAAATCGTTAAAACGAAAGAGTCAGTGACTTTTTCATTTGTGCTCTAATCTAGTATTCAATCTTTTTTAGCAACATGGTTTGTCCGTTTTCAGTCAACTTAATTTACCATACAAGACAAGGTCATTCTGCAATTCAGTTACAAAGATTTACAAAACACTAGGGGCTCATCTGTATTGATTAAAAAATAAGGCATTAACATATTGAGAGTAATAGAAAAGTGTGATACACAAATACAAGGTATAACTGAAAAAAGAAAAATTAAAAAGAAGAAAAGAAAAAAGAGCTTACTTTAGTGGCACGTACATTGATGATCGCGATGCACCGATACCTGGAGTCCCGTGTCTAACCGGCTTGTTGGTTATAGCGAACTCACCAAGGTAGTGTCCAATCATATCTGGTTTAACATCGATTGCAACGAATTCTTTACCGTTGTGTACTGCAACTTTTGCACCCACCATTTCGGGGAGTATGATTAAGTCGCGTACGTGTGTCTTGAGGTTTACTTCTTTTCCTTGTTTTTGCTGTTCTTTTGCGACACGTAATTTTTCTAGCAATATACGCTGTTCAGGGGTTAATCCACGTTGTAGACTTCTTCTTTGCCTCGATGGAAGCAAAGTTATGAATTCATCCATAGACATGCCTTCGAGACTTTGAAGGCTATGTCCACGGTAACTAAATTCTTTTAGTGGCATTTTTCATCTATCCTCTATTTTTTTATCTTATTGCACGTTTCTTTTTCTGGCCAGGCCCTCGTGCAGCAATCAAACCGACTTTCTGTCCCGGAGGTGCACCATGTGAAGTTGTTGTTGTTCTGCGTGCGCTACGTTTGCTGCTACCATAGGGGTGAACAGCTGGAACCATTTTACGACCGCTAGTTCTCGGATACTTATGACCCTTGGCTTTCATTAAGTGGAACATTTCGCCTGCTTTGAGGAACGGTTTTTCCATTCTGCCAGAAGCTGCGACTACACCGATGGTTGCCATGCAGAAGTCATCAATGTATCTTGTGCGACCTGATGGTAACCGAATCATAGTTCCCTGTGGTGTGTGACCAACAACAGTTGCATAAGCACCTGATGAGCGAGCCATTTTACCTCCGTCACCTGGACGAAGCTCAAGGTCACAAACTAAAGTTCCTTCGGTGATTTTTCCAAGAGGCATAATATTACCAATTTCAACAGGAGCGTTTCCGCCGAGGCTGATTTGTTGACCAATAAATACGCCTTCTGGAACAATACTATAGCAGTTTAAACCGTTTTCAAGTGTAATTTGTGAAAGGGGAGAGCCACGACCTGGATCATGAACCAGTTCATTAATTGTCCCAGTTATGGACAAGTCGTAAACTTCTTTGGGTGATTTCACGAATGGAT
The DNA here is from genome assembly GCA_009778385.1 of Candidatus Bathycorpusculum sp. Taxonomy (GTDB): domain Archaea; phylum Thermoproteota; class Bathyarchaeia; order Bathyarchaeales; family Bathycorpusculaceae; genus Bathycorpusculum. Next base: position 135,639 of record WRJX01000105.1, read on the forward strand.
ACTTCGCTGGAGCAACACGTTTGTGAGTTGAAGCCCGGAAGTTTTGCCCACCGCGACCACGCCGTTGTACACGAATTCGTTTTCCCATAAATCATGCCTTCTATAAGTCTATTAGAGTATTCCTAGTTTGATTGCTACATCTGACGCTTTGAATTCGGGGGTAAGCTTCACGTAGGCTTTCTTTACACCTTGACTAGTGATTTGCAAATTAACTTTGCTAACTTTGACCTCGTAAAGTTCTTCGACAGCTTTCTTGATTTCAGCTTTTCCAGCTTTCAGGTTAACAATAAAGATCAGTTTGTTATCTTTTTCCACCATAAGACTTGCTGATTCAGTCATAAGTGGATAAGAAATTATTTCGTTATTATCCATTACGCGTTTTCTCCATAGAGAGTATTTAATTGTTCAATAGCACCGTTTGTCCAAACCGTCAATCTTCCTGGGTGCGTTCCTGGAGCTAACATTTCAGTGTTCAAATTTAGAACGGTTGTCACTTGAACACCTGGAATGTTACTTGCCGCTGCAACAAGATTTACCCCGTCACATACCACAATGAGTGGCCCAACGGCTTGCTTCATTTTACGTCCTCGAAGTTTGCCTTTTCCTGCCCGAATATTGCGGCTGTCACGTACACGTGTGATGTCGCCATCAATACCTAAACTTGTGAATACTGCTTCAACATCTTTTACGCGAGTTAAGTTTTCAATTGCATCATCAATGATTAATGGAATCTGAACGACCTTTTCAACTGCGTGCCCACGCTTTACGACAACTTCTTTTTGCGCTGTTGCTGCAATAGCGGAAGTTAATGCAAGTTTGGCTTCTTTCTTTGGAATATCTTTAACAATTTTCTTTTCTGCTCGGGGTGGATGTGGTTGCCTTCCGCCAACGGTGCTTGGTGCAAAAGCTGCTCGTCCGCTACCGCCTTTTATGCGAGGAACTCTTGCTATGCCCATACCAGTTCCGCGTGACTCTGCGGTTGTGCGTTTTCCAGCCATGGGATCTCGTCCTTGTGGTTGGAGACGATTTGATTGGATAGCTAACACTGCACGCTTAATCACATCTGGTCTTACTGGTGTAGAAAAGACCGCGGGGAGAGTAATTTTTCCAGTTACTTTGCCTTGTAGGTCAAAGATTTCTGCTGTTTTTTCTGCCATGGCGTTTCACCTTATTTTCCTTGTGGAGATTCTAGTGAGAGATATGTTACTTGTGGCGGGGCTTCTGGGACTTCTGTTGGTGGACGCGCAGGAACACGTAGACGTAATTGACGCTTTTCTGTTCCTGGAACACTACCATCAATTAAGATATAGGGACCCTTAATTTCACCATAACGGATGAATCCACCTTTAACGGTTGCTTCTTTTCCGTCTTTACCAATCTTCATAATACGCTTATTAAATTCTAAGCGTTGATGATAGCCCATCTGACCGGCTCTTGCAACTGAATACATAAGATGGTGAGGATTCCATGGACCTAAAGTAGCAATACCGCGTTTGGTTTTACGACCTTTGTGTTGAAGTTTAGTTACACCCCAACGTTTTACTGGACCTTGATATCCCTTGCCCACTGTTACGCCAGCAACATCAATGTATTGGCCATCTTTGAATACTTCTTCAAGTGTTACTGTTTTACCCAGAAGCTGTTTTACGTAGTCAAATTGTTGCTGGATGTTACCTCCGCCGATCTGGATTTCGGAGATCTCAGGCTTCTTCTTACAGAGCCCTGTTTGTGATGGTTGAGTAGCCGTAATCACACGAATTGCTATGGTTTGGTCAAGGTTTTTCTGTACTTTTTCCAGCATCGCTTCTGTATCAAAGTTTTCAGGCAAAATCAATGCCCTGTTAAATATTGCTGGTGGATCTTTCATCCAAACTTCGCTGATATTTTGCAGACCATACGGTGTTTTCATGTATGTTTTAAAACCACAAACGATTAGAGGTGGCGTTTCTAGTATAGTTACTGCTTTCATGACTTCTTTTCCAAAATGAGGCGAACGTTTCTTGTCCTCAATTGTGAAAATATATGTCATACCAGCTTTGTAAGCTGCAAATCCCAAAAGCCTAGGAGAATCTGATTTAATTTCTGGCCAATAGCGTATTCTGGCTACTGGGCTTTTAGCCCGTTTCCTAGGTAAATAAGCTAGTGAACCATGTCTTGGAGCATGAACTTTTCGATGTCCCATTGTACTTCCGCTTCGCGCCTTTAGCAAATATAGAATAGAGTTATAAACGTTACCGTTAAAAAATAAAAACGGCGCAAAACGCTAAGTAAAAACAATTAACAAACCCATAGTTATCTCTTACCATTAAAAACTGTCAACGACAAAGGGCATCGTTTGCAAAAAAATTAAGCACTAAAAAAATAAAGTTTTTTTCAAGCTTTACATTCTTTTTTGTCCAGTAAAGGGTTAAATTGCTATTTTCTATTTGTCAATTGGGAAATAATATGGATTTAGCCACCACAGACAAAGTTGCAAATGCACTTTACGAGTCAGGATGCATCAAATTTGGCTCATTTAAAATAAAATCAGGCGCATTAAGCCCATACTATATTGACATGGCACGTCTACTTTCAAAGCCCAAAGAATTGTGCACTATTACAGATGTTGCAGCTCAAAAAATCCGTCTAATCACTGACACAGACACATTAACCAAGCTTGCTTCAATAGAATTAAAAGGCGCCTTAATTGTACCAAGCATCGCTTGCAAAGTCAACTTGCCATGCGTCATCGTACGCAAAGAAGAAAAAGCCTACGGGGTAACAGGTAGAATTGCGGGAGCAGACGTAACAGAGGGCGACAAAATCTTATTTGTTGATGACGTGATCAGCGAAGGTTTGTCAAAAATTGAAGGAATAAAACCACTTCGAGAATTAGGAGCCGAAGTTAAACACATATTAGTTATTGTTAACCGTGAACAGGGCGGTAAAGAAAACTTGGAAAAAACTGGTTACAACGTACATGCTTTAGCCAAAGTTTCTGAAATAGTTACTTCGCTACAGAAAAACGGAAAAATCCCTGATGATCAAGCCGAAACAGTGCTTGATTACATCAAAAAATAACTTTATTTTTTAGCAATTATTACTTCATAGATTCGTTGTGCAGACTCTTGAGGAGTAAGCATAAAATTTTTCACTACCACCTCAGGGTTTAATGGTACCTCATAAGGTTGACCAACGCCAGGAACGGTGTTTGATGTTTTATTTTGCAGAGCTCTTTGGTAGATTTGTGTTGGTGCGTTATAGGTTTCCTTTCGTTCAGCTTCACGTTGAACACACACATCAAAAGAGCATTCGAGGTATGCTTCTATGAAACATGCCATTTGTGAACGTGCATCATCACGATAACGTCTGAGATTACCAGTAGCATCAATTAAAACGTTTACACCATTTTGCGTGAGTAGCTTAGCTATGTAAACCATGGCAACATAGACGATATCGCGTTCTTCAAGACTATAAGTTGGTTTTGGAGTTAAAAATTTGCGCAATTCATCTGACGATAATAACTGAACAGAAATACCTTTTTGGTTTAAAAGTTCGACTAATGCTCGAGAAACCACCGATTTACCGCTTCCCGGAAGACCAGTTACCCAGACACACCAACCAGCAGGCATTTTCATAAAACGCTTTCCACAAATAAATGGTAAACAACAAAGCCTTGTTTAAGTCTACCTGTTTATTTAAACACTAAAGTATAACATCAACTAAAAAGAGAAGAGAATATAAAATCAAAAAGTTCTCTTAAAAATCAAACAAGCGTTTTAATAACAATTGCTTTATATGGCTTATTTCGCACAAAAACGAAGCAAGCCAACATCATTTTCCATGAGGCGTAACTATAAAACAAGTTATTGGCAAATATAACGTTAATTTTCAAAGGAACAAGTATCAAAAAAAAGAAGATTAAAAATGAGAGTTTACATCCATAACATTGAAACGATCCTGTTGTAACATGTTTTGTGCAAAGTTTAACAACTTAACACGGACGTCAACACTCAAGTTAGGGTACCATATAGGTGAAGCAACAACAAGACTTCTCCATGCATAGAACGGCTGCACTACCTCAAGAACTTCTGAATCATGTGTTTTCTGCAAATAATTTTCCCAGAAAAGCTTAAACAATTTGTCAAAAACACCAGTTAGTTCACCGTATTTCTGAAGAGAATAAAACAGGTAGTTTATGGTTAAGGCTGCAATATCATCTGCTGGTTCACCCCATTCACCTCGGCTACGGTCAAGCGCTGTAAAATCTACACCTTCACGGAAAAGAATGTTCCAAGGGTGGAAATCACCGTGCACTTGGCTTAAACGGTGTGTTCGGTCTTTTAATTTCCAGCGCCATTCAACACAGGCTTTCTCAACATCGATAAAGTAGGATTTGTTAACGTAAGCAAATTCTTTTGGATAACTATCAAGCAAACCCATGATACATTCACCATGACCCACTAAATCGCGGATTCTTCTAATGTACAAACCAGCTGAACTATTACGTGTCTTATGTATTTCAGCCAGATAATCTGAGAGGGCAATACAACGGTTCATATCAAGCTCGCTTATGTTATCTGTTTTTTTTAAGCGATCAAGGTCTAAATGGTAAAGTTTTCCTTCAATAAATTCAGTTAAAATAAAGTATTCCTTGCATCTGCCAACAGAAACTAGTTTCCCTGTGTCCTCAAAACAACCGGCATCAACAGAATGTACATGTTTGGGCAACTTATTAAAGGCTGAATTTTGCCAGATTAAAACTTGGGCACGGTCTGAGAAATGGTCATGTCCAAATCCTTCGCCGGGACGCATTGTTTCAAGCACCACTCTACGAGTTTTTCCTTCATTTTTGAATTCTATAACATATGGACACCCATAACCAAACCCTTTTAGGTCAGCATTAACTCCAGGGGTTTCACCTAGACGCCAAATTTGTTGTACTTTGACTTTTTCACCGTAGAGAGAACGCAGATATTGAAGAACAGCGTCCTGTGAAAGATTCAAAACGCCAGCATCACTCATTATAGTCACCAATTAGTTACAACAAAAAATAGGAATAAACCATTTAAATCTTAACAAAAAAAAGTGACTTTGCAGTTACAGTCTATTATTAAGGGATAAAACTAAATATGTAAACTATATCACCCATAAACAAAGGTGCAATTCGTAATGAAAGAATCCCAAGTAAAAGACAAAACATTAGCCACACAAGGCCATTTACAAATTGAATGGGCATCAAAACACATGCCAGTTCTCAACATAATCAAAGAGCGATTTGAAAAAGAAAAACCACTACAAGGACAAACCATAGCAGCATGTCTGCACGTCACAAAAGAAACAGCTGTTCTAATTAAAACGCTCATTGCAGGAGGTGCCAATGTTGCTTTATGTGGTTCTAACCCACTTTCAACTCAAGATGACGTAGCAGCCGCTTTAGCAGATAGTAGTGTCCACGTTTTTGCTTGGAGAGGTCAAAATACTGAAGATTACTACAAATGCATCGAAAAAGTTCTTGATTTTAAACCAACTATAACCATGGATGATGGCGCCGATGTAGTAGGCATGCTTCACAGCAAACGCCAAGACCAAATCAAAGATATTAAAGGCGGAACCGAAGAAACTTCTACGGGTGTAGTCCGCCTAAAAGCCATGGAACAAGATGGCAGCCTCAGATATCCAATCATCGCTGTCAACGATGCATACACAAAGTACCTTTTTGATAACAGGTACGGAACAGGACAAAGCACTATTGATGGCATACTACGTGCAACCTCAGTCTTGCTTGCAGGCAAAAATTTTGTTGTCGGAGGATACGGCTGGTGTAGCAGAGGCATAGCTATGCGTGCAAAAGGCTTAGGCTCAAATGTTATAGTAACAGAGGTTCAACCAATCCGCGCTTTAGAAGCAGTTATGGACGGATACCGTGTCATGCCCATGTCTGAAGCAGCATCAATCGGTGACATATTTGCTACAGCCACAGGTGACATAAACGTCATCCGTAAAGAACACATGCAAAAAATGAAAGATGGCGCTATAATGTGTAACAGTGGCCACTTCAACGTAGAAATCAACATTTCTGAACTGGAAGCACTTTCCACATCTAAACGCACTATGAGACCAAACATGGAAGAATACACTCTAAAAGATGACAAACGCCTTTACTTGCTTGCTGAAGGCAGACTAGTCAACTTAGCAGCTGCAGAAGGTCACCCATCAGAAGTTATGGACATGTCATTTGCTAACCAAGCACTATGTTCAGAATACATTGCTAAAAGTACAAAATTGGAAACTAAAGTTTACATTGTACCAAAAGAACTTGATGAAAAAGTTGCCGAGTTAAAGCTAAAAAGCATGGGCATAACAATAGATGAGTTAACAGAAGAACAGAAAAAATATCTATCCACATGGGAGATGGGTACAACCTAAACAAGCTCACCCCCATGAATTCATGACAAACTTTAAAAGGATAAAGCAAGTACAATGGCTATAAAGTGGTGAATCACTAAAATGGTAAGCAAAGATCAAGCTATAGGTGGAGCAATACTGCTCGTTTGTGTTCTCGTTGCCGTATTCTACATCGCTGCTGTAGTCGCACCTAGTCAGATGAGTAATCTGCTTCATTTAACAATGGACAATGTCACATTCAGGTTATGGGTAGTCACCATTCCTGTATTCGTCGCCTTTGTTGCAATAATGTTCATAGGCGCATGGATCGGATGGACAATGGCAACTACACCGCCTCCAAAGCCGATTGAAGAAATCACAACTGAAATCGAGGACAAGAAAGAAGAATAAATAATTTTTTCTTCTTAAACATTTTATTTTATTTTTTTATTTTAGTTCAAATTTTGTACAGCATACAAGATAGATATAGCATTTTAAATCCAAGTATAAAACTACACAAACAATAGCAAAGTTACTGCCTTACAATCGCCAAACAATTCAGCGAAAATAAAGAGGCATCTCACGTTTAGGAGAAACATTATACAAATCAAAGAGCGGCTTACTGCTGTTAAAAATAAGAATTTTCAACTATAGATAGATGGTGACATAATGGTTTCCACAAAACGGAAAGATAAAAATTCAGATAAACTAGCAGAATTTTTTCCATCAGAGAGAAAAGCTAACCGACAAAGTTATGAAAAAAATCAAAAATAAGATAAAAATAATTTAAGGGTGCAAAAACGCGGGTATAGACTCTTTTCTTTATCCTTAAGGTCTTTGTATACTATGAGGGTGTCCTTTTGTAATGTTAGTGTTTTTGGAAGTACCTGGTTGATAGACACACCATGGATCTTCTTTTAGGTAGTCACTTTTTGCCTCGGTTGGCACATGTAAGTCACCACAGTAATCTATGAAGTCGGATGAAAGACCGTAAGCTCTTGCTCTGCAGCCACCGCACAGCGTTTTGTAGTCGCATTCACCGCATTTGCCTGTCAGAGTGCTGGTATCACGTAGGGCTTTAAACATGTCAGCGTTTTTCCAGATTTCTTTGAAGCTTTCCTCGCGAACGTTTCCAACTTTGACTGGTAAGTATGGACATGGTGTTATGTCTCCGTTGGAATATATTCGGCAGTAATACATGCCTGCAATGCAGCCGCGTATCCATTGTCGCATGTCTAGACCCATTCCTTGGGCTATACGCATGAATTGAGGAGCACATGAAGGGCGCACGTTGAGTCGATGTTTTGACACTTTAGCGAAAGTGTTTGTTATCATGTTCTCATATTTTTGAGGAGAAATGTCATCTATTTTTATGCCTCTACCGGTGGGAACAAGGAAGAAAAGGTGAAAGTTTTCTACACCAATATTTTCGGAGAAACTCATTATATCATCGATTTGGTCGTAATTATCATGTGTTAGAGTTGTGTTAACTTGGACTAGTATATTGTTAGCGCGCAACACTTTGATTGCGTTTACTGCTTTTTCCCAGCTACCTATGACACCACGAAAGTCATCATGTTGGGCTGCAATATGTGAGTCTATGCTGATTGAAACAGTAGTTATACCTGCTTTTTTGAGTTTTTTTGCAACTGTGTCATCAATTAAGCTGCCGTTGCTACCTAGACCCATTTTTAAACCCTTGCTTGAACCGTACTCGATAAGCTCGTAAACATCTGGTCGTAGAAGTGGCTCGCCACCACTTAAAACCAGAAGGGGTTTGCTGACTTCACAGATTTGATCAATTAACCGTTTCCCTTCTTCAGTTGTTAACTCGTTTTCCAATTTTCTGTCTGTGGCATTAATATAACAATGACTACAGTTTAGGTTGCATTCACGAGTTACATTCCAAGACAAGATTAATGGAACAAAACGCGCCTTTTGTTGAGTCTCTTGGGAATAAGCAAGTTTTAGGTAGAAAGAACATATGCCATCTGATGCCATAAGTTTTGGTTGCCAAAGGGTTAAGGGGAAAGGCATGACCGTTTCAAGCATTGCTTTAGCATGGGCAAGACAGAAGTTTTTGCAGAATAACGTTGATACATCACTACTGATGTCAAGATTTTTTATTATATACTGGTGACTGCCATGTATTGGGCAGTTTAAGAAATCCATTTGACCATCAAGTGTTTCAATGGACATAACGTTGTTGATATAATGGTCGCTTAGCATAACGGATTGCAATTTTTCCCTACGCATACCAACCTTTAACGTTACATCTAAAGCAATGTTAACAGTTTCTTGACCAAAATTATCTTTTACAGCATCCATTACATTTTGGATTTTTTCTGCCCCAAAAGTTTTGACAAGCACGTCAAGAGTAAGTAATCCTTTAATTGTTTCGTACTCCTGAATAAGACGCATTTTTGTAGCCATATTTGTCCATTCATGAAACAGTTCCTCAAGAGTAACACGTGCCGCATAATCCTGACTTGATAACTGTCTTTCTAATATTTTGTATTTTTTAGCTAATTCTGAAAATAGAACGATTTTTTGTTCTGAATTTAACCGTTCTATAGCAATAGATGGATCCCCTCTTTTAAAACTAATTACACCATTTAGTAGTGTGTTGGCATCCTCTTCAAAAAGACTATAAAATCGGTCAAGATTATTTTGAATATAAGGCTGTTTAATATTTAATTCTTCGAGTAGGATTTTGGTCTCTGACTCCATTTTTGTAACCATAGCCATGTGGTAAAGCAGTGAACCTGCCATTCCAGGATCAGTTTGTCTACCTATTTTACCGTAAAAAATTTGGTTTGACAACTGCTTGGCTGTGTCATAATCCCCTACATCTATTGCTGCTTGCGCTTGGTTTAGCTTACTCTTCCTTTCTGTCAACAGCAAAGCCCATTTATGGCAATGCCGCTCATCATAATTGGTCATTTGCAATCCACCCAAATTAAAGTGGAGAAAGAAGGCTCTAAGAGTATATAAGGTAGCAGTATATCAGTTGCTAAAAAATGTATCATCGTTAGCTGCAGATGAATTCGATAAACTAATTAAGTGCCAATGTGAACATACCGAGACAATAACAGGTGAAAATGTTTGGATTTAAGCTTTGACTTAGTTTACGCTTTAATTGGTTTCCTCATAATGCTGGGCATACTTGGCGGCATCGGAATAAACAAACCAAGAGGTATGAGCGTTAAAACCTGGTGTATTGGCTACCTTACAGTCGCAATCGGCTTTGACATACTAGTTGTTTTAGGCTTAGTAGGCAACTATGCACCGCTAAACAACTTGCTGATTGGGCTTTCTGCAGGTGCCGCCACAGGCTTAGCAGTCCACGTTATGCATCATATAGACGAGGAAGGCGAACACCCAACCATTATGGGTTAATCTCACCCACTTTTTCAGGGTTAACATTTAAGCAATTCAGTAAATAGTGTAAAATAATCTCTTAAATGCCTAATTATTAAAAAATTCTCTCGCACAAACTCTTTACCCTTTTTCCCCATCTGTTGCGCTAATTCAGGATGCTTTAATAAATAAACGGTGCGATCAGCAGCTTGCTCAACAGTTTCAACCATAAAACCAGTTGTACCATCTTGGATTTGAAGCGGAATTCCGCCGACATGCCTTGCCACCACTGGAACACCCTTCCAAAGGGCTTCAGTCACCGTTAATCCAAAACCTTCGCGAGTCGACATCTGCAAAACCACTTGCGAAGCTCGCTGAAAAGCGTTAACCTCCAAATCTTTAACATCTTTTAAATCTGTAAGTAAATATACATCTGAATCTTCGCAAGCATGCCGAGCAGTTTTTTCAAAATATAGCCACCCTTCTGGGTCATCAGCAGCCATTCCTGCAATTAATAGTAGCTGCACATTAGGAATCTCCTTTTTAACAAGACGATAGACATCAATTGTACCTAAAGGATCCTTCCAAGGGTCAAATCGGCCAACCTGAGTAATAATCGGCTGATCAGGTTTAACATCATACCGATCCAGTATAGACAAAACTTCGTTATCGTTTAATTCGCGATTTTTATCACAAAGGGGATTTATTGAGGGTGGCCTAATGGTAAGCATCGGTACAGTAAGACTAGGAATAACATACTCTTTAGCGGTGAATATTGCCGCATCATATCGATTAATGTATTGTTCGAGAAAGTTCCAAACCGCCAAGCTGGGAGTCGAGAGATCAATATGACAACGCCATATCCATTTGTTCATTTTATTAGGATGAAACTGTATCATAGCGGCCGGTTGGTTATCATGAACCATCACAATATCAGTATCTATAATCGCTGATTCACTGTTCATACGATTGTATTCAAGATATGTGTACTCCTCCTCTTTGGTTAACAGCAGATTAGCACCTTGTAATGCGTTATGAATTTTTTTTGTGGTGTTAAAAAATGGCAGATCACCATGGATAACTTCCCAATGTACCTCTAAACCTGCGTCACGCATAAGCGGAATCATACTGTGCAAAACTTCAGCCACACCACCTCCAAAAGCAGTAGAGTTCACGTGTGTAACAGATTTTCCTTTAAGCCGCTCAGCTAAAGCTTTGACCTCTTCAACGGCTGTTTCCCCAACAATCGAAACATAATCATTAAGCTCGATTTTCCGATTTAGTTCAACATGTAACATAAAAAACACCAAAAAGCTAACGTGAAATGTCTCTAAAACTTGAACAAAATAATTATTAGCCGCCAGCAATAATAACATTATTGAAGTTTTAACGGTAAATAATACCAACAATGTTCCGCCATTTTTCAGTAACTATTTCTCCGCTTTTTAACCGCCGTTAAACTTACAAAACAAAAAAAAGGATAAACAGATGCGCATTGGAACCACTTATCATAAAAACAATTGCGAATTCACAGTATGGGCTCCAAACGTTACCAACGTAAAATTAACACTTGAAGATAACAAACAATCAATTGACATGGCTAAAGTGGGAAACGGTTACTGGACAACACTGCTAAAACAGGTTGAGCCAGAGTTAAAATATATGTTTCAGCTTGACGCCAAATCAGCCAAGCCAGACCCAGCATCACATTTTCAGCCAGAAGGAGTCTTTGGCCCCTCATTAGCGATAAATCATGAAAAATATACATGGAAAGACACTTCTTGGCACGGACTAGAGTTCAAAGAACTAATTTTTTATGAGGTTCACGTTGGAACCTTCACACCTCAAGGTACACTATCAGCCATGCAAAACAGAATAGCAGAGCTGGCCGATTTTGGAGTAAACGCAATCGAACTAATGCCAGTCACACAGTTCTCAGGTAGTCGAGGCTGGGGTTATGATAGTGTTTTTCCATTTGCTCTTCAAAACAGTTACGGCGTACCCGATGACCTAAAAGGCTTAGTTGACGAATGCCACGACCGGGGGATAGCAGTTTTTCTTGACTTTGTGTATAACCACATTGGACCTGAGGGGAACATTCTAAATGATTATGCACCCTACTTTGTCAATAATCGTATGACCACTTGGGGACCAAACCTCAACGTTGATGGCCCAAACAGTTTTGGAGTACGAAACTATTTTTTGGAAAACACCCTGCATTGGTTCCGTGACTATCACATTGACGGCATACGATTGGATGCTATACTTTGGATAGCTGACATCAGTCCTAAGCATTTTCTTGCTGAACTAAACCAATCAGTTGCAAAATACGCACAAGAAATAGGACGACGATTGTATATGATTGCTGAAACGGGCTATAATGAACCAGCAGTTCTAACATCGATAGATAAAGATGGATACGGTTTTAACGCACAATGGCTGGATGATTATCATCATGCTCTTTTCAGTCAATTAACAGGCGAAAACAAAAGTTACTACACAGGCTTTATCAAGTTGGAGGATTTAGTGGATGCTTTAACTGACGCTTACGTGTACGTTAAAAAACCACCAGAATTCAGACGCCGTGGGTCAGAGGAGTTTTTTCGGCAGATTCCGGCTTACAAGTTTGTAGTTTTCAGTCAAAATCATGACCAAATCGGCAACCGGTTATGGGGAGATCGGCTAGTAAGTATTTCCGGTTATGAAGCGGTTAAAGTGGCTGCGGGATTAATTTTGTTGTCTCCCTATGTTCCTCTTCTTTTTATGGGAGAAGAATACGGTGATATTACGCCCTTTTTGTTTTTCACTGATTATCAAGGTAAAGAGTTAGCAGAAAAGATTAGGGAAGAAAGAAGAAAAGAATTCACTGAATTCCAGTGGATCGGTGACCTACCTGATCCCCAAAACCCTGAATGGTTTACTAAATCAAAAATTCAATGGGAAAAACGTAGACAAGGCATCACAGGTAAAATCACGGAGTACTATAAAACATTGATTAATTTGAGAAAAAAGGTGCCTTCTCTTCAAGCCGATGAATACCGTAACATCAAAACAGTAAACACCCAAGGAAAGGTTTTGTTAATCGAAAAACAAAAAAATACTTCAAAAGCATTAATCATAGCTAATCTAGGCAACGAAACACAAAGTCTCCAAATCCCTAGTGGATTAAACAGCCAAAAAGTTTTAGATTCAACCGACCTAATTTTTGGAGGGCCAGGAAGTGGGCTCCCAGAAAAATTCTTGCCAAGTATGAATGTGCCAAGTTTATGTTTTGCAGTCTATCTAAATCAGGAGTCATTCACATGAGCAGTAACCAGTTCATTTGCATTCATGGACATTTTTATCAGCCACCACGCGAAAACCCGTGGCTGGAAGAAGTGGAAATTCAAGAATCGGCAACCCCATATCATGACTGGAACGAACGCGTAACTGCTGAATGCTATGCACCTAACGCTTTTTCCCGTATAATGGATCCTTCATGGCGAATAATCGGTTTAATTAACAATTACTCCAAAATAAGCTTCAACTTTGGTCCAACCTTGCTTTACTGGTTATCACGCCATAACCCAGCAGTTTACGAGTCTATACTAAACGCAGACAAAGAAAGCATGAAAAACTTTTCAGGTCACGGCTCTGCCATCGCACAGGTTTACAATCACATGATTATGCCCTTAGCAAACCGTAGAGATAAAGAAACACAGGTTAAATGGGCAATTAAAGATTTTGAGTCACATTTTGATCGGCACTCTTGGGGCATGTGGCTTCCTGAAACAGCTGTAGATATTGAAACGCTCGAGGTGCTAGCAGAAAACAGCATAAAATTCACGATTCTGTCGCCCCATCAAGCCGCCAGATATCGTAAAATCGGTGACAAAAAATGGATTCAAACATCTGAAAAACCAATCGACCCAAAAAAAGTATATCAATGTAATCTACCTTCAGGAAAAACAATACGTTTATTCTTTTTTGATAAGCAAACAGCTAACGATATTGCTTTTGGTAATCTACTTGAAAGCGGTGAGGCTTTTGCTAAACGGCTCACAGATTCGTTTAAAACTGATGCCACTAAAGGTTTAATCGAATCAGTAGCAAGTGACGGAGAACTCTACGGGCACCATCATCCACACGGCGACATGACCTTAGCCTACTGCTTATACTATATAGAAGAAAAAAAGCTTGCAAAAATAACAAACTTTTCTGAATTCTTAGATAACAATTCACCAGAGTATGAAGTTGAAATTATCGAAAACACTTCATGGAGTTGCATTCACGGAGTGGAACGTTGGAGAAACAACTGTGGCTGCAAAAATGATCCTAAACGCAACTGGAATCAAGAATGGCGCAAACCACTACGCGAATCCATGAACTGGCTAAGAGACCAACTTTCCAAAGGATTTGAAACGGCAACAGCAGAGTACCTTAAAGACCCATGGAACGCTCGAAACAATTACATTAAAGTAATCTTGGACAGGTCAAAAGAATGCAGAGACGAATTTTTAGCTGAGGAAGCAAAAAAATCGTTAAACGATTATGAAAAACGTAAAGTAATTAAACTCCTTGAGATGGAACGACATGTACTTTTGACTTTTACAAGTTGTGGCTGGTTTTTCGACGAAGTTAGTGGTATCGAAACAGTACAGGTGATGATGTATGCTGCTCGCGCCATGCAGCTTGCCAAGGAACTTTTAGGTTTAGACTTAGAAAATCAATACATTAAAATGCTGGCCCAAGCTCCAAGCAATATTGCTGAATTTTTAAATGGTGAGAAAGTCTATAACACTCTTGTTAGACCAGCAATTGTTGATTTCGCCAAAATTGGCGCCCAAAGCACGATTATCACGCTTTTTTCACCTAATTTAAACACTAAAATGTTGACCACACAAATGCCTAATTGTTATTTCAAAGTTACACAAAAAGAACTTGACGTACGAGATGACGGAAAATTCCGTCTAATAATAAACAACACATCAGTTTATTCAGGAATAACCCTTGACGAACAAACACTTGGATGCGCAGCAATTTGGTTAGGTGACCACAACGTGAGTTGTGGAACAATGCCTAACATGCAACAAGAAAGATTCAACTCGATGAAAACTGAACTCTTAGGAAGTTTTGAGAAGGGGCAGATTAGCGAAATTATCTTTTCCTTGTCAAAATATTTTGGTGAAAACAATTACTCGCTAAATGACATGTTCAGAGATGATCAACAATGCATACTGGATTTTATTGTTGAAGACACCCTAGAAAAGACTCGAGAACTCTATGATATAATTTACAGAGATAATTCAACGTTAATGCGGTTTATGAAGGAAAACAGAATTCCCCCACCGCGACCTTTCTGTTCAGCCGCAGAAATAATTTTAGAAATGGAAATTGAAGAAGCCTTAACCGCTGACAACATAGACATAGAACACCTACAAAGTTTGGTTGCAAACTCTAAGAGTTTCGCAGTTAATTTAAACTCTGAATTGTTAACTTTTGAAGCAAGCGAAAAAATAACAGAAGAATTTAACAAACTTCAAAATAATCCAGAAGACATACAAAAAATCAAAAATATCACAAACCTAATCACACACATTAACGAGCTACAGTTAAATCTGAATCTTTGGCAGTCGCAAAACATCGCGTTTACACTTGCAGAAAAACTGTTTCAAGCAATGAAGACACGGCAGGATGAAGCAGCACACATATGGGTTTCAAGTTTTCGACAGTTATGTGAGTTAATTGGAATACGGCTGGATTAACCTTGAATGTACCTTTAGCAACTTACAGGGTACAACTAAACAGGAACTTTGATTTCTTAAAACTTAAAGAAATAGTGCCATATTTAACCAAGCTGGGCATCTCGCACATTTATGCTTCCCCAATATTCAAAGCTAGAGCAGACAGCATGCATGGCTATGATATAGTTGATCCAACAGCAATCAGCGAAGAACTAGGTGGCAAAGTAACGTTTGAAGACCTTTGCCGCGAAACGGCAGCTTACGGGTTAAGTTGGCTTCAAGATATTGTACCAAATCACGCGGCGTATTCGCTAGAGAACAAAAGAGTTTTTGATGTCATGCAGAATGGACTAAAATCACGCTACGCAAAATTTTTTGATGTTGACTGGAATTATCCATCGTTGATACTTAACAGACGGACTCTTGTGCCATTTTTGAGTAAAGAGCTATCCGAATGTATTAAACAGAGAGAAATATCATTAATTTTTGATGGTTTTAGCTTCAAAGTCAAGTATGGCAATTTAGAGTTTCCAGTTAATAGAAGGACCAACCAAGAATTACTTCAAGAAAAAAATATTGAGTTGACGATTAAGCAGTATAATAATAGTTCTAAACTTCTTACAGAGTTGCTTTCAAAACAGTATTACTTGCTTGCTTACTGGAAAGAGGCCTTTAAAGAAATTAATTATCGTAGATTCTTTGACATTCTTGATTTAATCGGGTTACGGATGGAAAAACAGGACGTTTTTGAGGAAACTCATCAATTAATCTTTGACTTGTTACGCACTGGTAAAGTGTCGGGTTTGCGTGTAGACCACGTTGACGGCGTTCATAACCCCGAAGAATATCTCCAGAACTTACACAGACATTCCCCAAACACTTATCTAATTATAGAAAAAATTCTAACCGACAACGAAACTCTGCCTGAGACATGGCCCATTCAAGGCAGCACAGGATATGATTTCATAAACTATGTCAATGGATTATTTGTAAAACAAACCAACGAAGCATCCATTGATAACATATACAAACAATTTACTAAAAATACACAGGAGTTTAATGAATTACTGTTTGACTGTAAAAATACTGTTGTTGATAACTATTTTATGGGTGACATAAATAACATTGCCCACCTGATTAATCAAACCCTACAGAAATTAGAATATAACCAATTTAACCCTGAGAAGATAACCAATGCTGTCACTATATTGATCACATGTTTTTCAGTTTACCGCACTTACCTAAATCCTAAAAACCCAATCGACAAAAAAGGCAACTTTTACACAGCGTTAAAACAGGCAAAACAACGCAACCCCGAATTAACTAAAGAATTAGACGTAATAGAAAAGCTTCTTCAGCAATGCCCTAACAACAAGATGGCTTTAGAAACACTAATGAAATTGCAGCAGTTCACCAGTGCAATTATGGCTAAGGGACTTGAAGATACCGCTTTTTACCGGTACTGTAGACTTTTATCGCTAAATGAAGTGGGTGGCAATCCATCCAAATTTGGTGTCTCAACTGAGGAGTACCACAAGTTTAATCTTGTAAGACAAAACAATTGGCCACTCACCCTTAATGCCAGCAGCACACATGATACAAAACGGGGCGAAGACGCCAGAGCAAGACTAAACGTGTTAAGTGAGATACCACAAGAACTAGAAAAACACTTGCTATATTGGGCAGAAAACAACACCAAACACAAAACAATCATTAACGGAAACCCTGTACCTAACCACAATGAAGAATACCTAATCTACCAGACACTTATTGGTGCATACCCACCTGAAGACACAGAAACACAAGAATTCACCTCGAGAGCTGCAGTATACGTAATTAAAGCGTTACGGGAAGCAAAAGTTCACACATCATGGCTAAACCCAAACATGAAATATGAGAACGCTACCAACCGGTTTATTCAAGATACTCTAAAAGATCCACAGTTTCTTGATACATTTTTGCCGTTTCAAAAACAAATCGCCTTTTATGGTTTCATAAATTCGCTATCTCAAACGCTCCTCAAAATTACTTGTCCAGGCATTCCAGACTTCTATCAAGGCGCAGAACTTTTGGACTTAAACATGGTAGACCCCGACAACCGTCGTCCAGTAGATTACCAAAAAAGAAAACATATCCTTGGGGAAATTTCAAAGATTGCTCCATCAGATGCAAAGATGCTTTTAAATGATTACACGATAGGCAAAGCAAAACTTTACTTAATTTTTAAAGCCTTACAGGTTCGACGACGACTTAAAGCCTTGTTTGAAGAGGGAACGTATATTCCATTAACTGTTGAGGGCACACTAAAAGAGCAAGTAGTTGCATTTATGCGTAAAAAGCAAGGCAAGTTTATTGTTGTGGTCACACCCCACTTCTTGACAGGCTTGTTAAATTCGCCGTATTCATGGAAACTTAACTGGGAGGATACCTTAGTAAAATTGCCAGTTAATACTACATCAATATGGAATAAAGAATTTACAGATTCGCGTATCCATACTTCGGGACTACTGTCTGTTGATGAAGTTTTAGGTGATTTTCCAGTAGCTCTACTCACAGGAGATAACAATGTATGAGCCATATTTCAAGAGCTAGTGGACTACTTTTGCCAGTAGCGTCATTACCATCAAAGTTTGGCATCGGCGACTTGGGACCAGAAAGCCAAAAATTCGTTCAGCTACTTGCCAAGTGCAACCAGCATTACTGGAGCATTCTTCCACTTTCACCTACAATTCTTGAAGCAGGGAACTCGCCATACCAAACAAGTTCAGCCTACGCTGGGAATCCTTTGCTCATTAGTCCCGAAGAGCTAAACAAACAAGATCTAGTTAAAAAGTCCACATTAAAAGCGGCAGTCATACCTCAAACCAGCAAAATAAACTACTATGCAGTCTACCTAAACAAGCAAATCATACTTCATGAAGCTTATGAACGCTTCAAACAAACGCATCCAATGATGAATTCTAAGCAGAATTTTGAAACATTTTGTTCTGAAAACTGTTATTGGTTAGACGATTATGCCCTTTACAACGCATTGAAAGCTAAGTTGGATAAATCATGGGTTCACTGGCCACCAGAGTTACGTAGTCGCGACACAGAAGCATTAGCAACCCAAACAAGGCAACTATCTGACGAGTTAGGTTTTGAAAAGTTTGTACAGTACACCTTTTTCAGTCAATGGGAAACCCTGAAAAAATTCTGCCATAAAAAAAGAATTTGGATAATTGGGGATATGCCGTTTTATGTAGCTCATGACAGTGCTGATGTTTGGGTAAATCAGAAGCTGTTTAGTCTAAAACAGGATGGCAAAGCCAGATTTGTCGGTGGCGTTCCCCCCGACTATTTCAGTGATGATGGCCAATTATGGGGTAATCCTGTGTATGAGTGGCCCAGAATGGCAAAAACAGGGTTTGATTGGTGGCTTAAACGCATTGGTTACAGTTTGAAGATTTACGATTTTTTGCGACTAGATCATTTTAGAGGATTTGTGTCTTACTGGAGGGTATCGGCATCCGCTAAAACAGCACAAAAAGGAAAATGGGTTAAAGCACCATACCAAAAATTTTTTGTTATACTGAAAAATTGTTTTTGTGATTTGCCGTTTATCGCTGAAGACTTAGGAGCAAATGATGACACAGTAAAAAATGTGGTTAGGTTTTTGGGGATTCCTGGAATGAAAGTGCTGCTTTTTGGTTTTAACGGTTCAGAAGATAATCCTCACGTGTTAGACAATCACCCGATAAACTCTGTGGTTTACACGGGTACACATGATACCAACACAGTTCGAGGCTGGTTCAAAACCGAGGCATCTATTGCTCAGAAAGCTAACTTTTTTAATCAAATAGAAAAAAAAGCAACAGAAGCCCAAACGGGTTTTGAAATGGTTAAACTTGCACTCAAATCAAAAGCTAAACTTTGCATTATCCCAATACAAGACGTACTATCACTGAATGAAGAAGCCCGAATTAACATACCTAGTTATCCAACAGGTAATTGGGAATGGAAAATAATACCTAAACAATTAAGAAGCAAACAATTCTCATCGCTCGCAAAAGCCACAATTGAAACTGATAGGGCATCAAATTGGGGCTTAACTATTTTTGAATCAAATCTTTAGAACTATTAGCATTTTTCGACCGCCATGAAAAGCAAACATCTGCTTAGTCACACTTATGTAGATAATACTTCAGACAACTGGTTAATTTTTTAAAGATAAAACAAACTTAAATCGGCCATATGGAAATTACACGTCCGAAGCTTGGCAGTTTTTCGTTAGTTTTATTTAAATGTGAAATATTCAAATTGACAGTATGGAAGTCAACAAGGGAAATGTACAGACGTTTTAAGCAGTAATTGCCATTATTAAGTCAGCTATAGCTCTTGATCAACAGGGGTCAAGAAGAGTATAATTATAAAAAAATAATTCGGCCTTGATAATGAAATTATTCTGAGGATAACATTTTTTTGGCATCCTCAATAGCATCATGTTTTTGTTGACTGACTTCAGGGTATTTGAGGTTAAGTTGGTAAATGCTTGTTGTAATAATATCTGCAATTAATAAACGAGCCACCCATTTGTAGTCTGCAGGTATAACAAACCATGGTGCCCATTTAGTGCTTGTGCAGGTTAACATGTCTTCATAAGCGGCGACATATTGATCCCAGTGGTCTCTCTCCTTGAGATCTGATTCCGAAAACTTCCAGTGCTTATCAGAATTGTTTAGACGTGCCAAGAGTCTTTTTTTCTGTTCATCTTTAGAAATGTTTAGAAAAAACTTTAGAATAAAAGTGCCATTGCGTGAAAGATAACGTTCATAATTTGAAATATCTTGGTAACGGTTTTCCCAAAACTTTTTATCAAACTTTTTTATGGGTAAATTTTGTTTTTCCAAAAGTGTCTGGTGTACTTTAACGATTAAAACTTCTTCATAATATGACCTATTAAAAATGCCAATCATACCTTTTTCCGGCAACGCCACAGTTTGGCGCCACATGAAATCGTGATCAAGCTCCATAAGGGAAGGCTGCTTAAAACTGGTTACACGACAGCCTTGAGGGTTAACTCCTGATAGTACATGTTTAATTGCACTGTCTTTCCCTGAAGCATCCATACCCTGAAGGATAATCAAGATAGACCAAGTGTGGCTCGCGTACAAAAACTCTTGTGCCTTTGCCAGTTCAGCCCTGTTTACATCAAAAAGCTTATTTGCTTGCTCCTTTAGAGCACCTTTGCCTATAAATTTGGCCTCTTCACTTTGTGCCCAACCTGTTTCTAAATCTTTTAAACAAACCTTTTTTCCAGACTTAACTTTTGTTAAATCCATAAATAACTTCATTCGTTCAGAACGTTCCATGGGAGTTACTGCCTCATGTTTATTTATTTTTGACATCGTCTATACACGAAAACTACTGCTCCGTCAACAAAGGCAGGAATATTGGTGAATGCAAAGCAAATCAGCCACTATGGACCTTGATGGCGGCGTAGTATTTGAGACATCTCGCAGTAAAGCAGTGCCTACAAAAAGAGAAATGAGAATACAACATATAAACCCAGTTGGCGCCAACCCGATAAGATTTCTTTGTGAAAATAGTTTATCGCCAGATATGAATATACTATCATGAACCCAAACAACCACTGGCAGCATCTGTCGACATCTTTAATGTTACTTTGACGAGAAATGCATCTTTCGCCTACGGGATTACTCGTTAAATACTATTTCAGTTTTTGTCGACTACCAGTTATAGTGGCGATTATTGTTTTGATGCCTACTTTTAGTTATCGTTTTGAGGGCAGTACTTATCATGTGTAGAAGGGCAAGCAGGTGGCCGGCGTATTTGGCAACTTGAGCTGTTGAGAGTTCTAGTGTGCCTAGATGGTCAAGGCGTAAAGCAAGTTCTCCGTTACATAGTTGCTTAATGTTTTGTAGCGAGATCTTAGACATTGCGTGTAGTCATAAATTTACAGAGCATCTGTTAGCATGTTTCTTTGTGTTTTAAGAATTTAAAAAGAGGAACGGAAGCATACAGAGCAAATTGGCGCCGGGGAAGGGACTCGAACCCCTGCAGGCACGAAACCTACCAGCTATCTTGCTGTTTTTTGGCCAAGCCCACTTTTCCTTTAAGATCTCGAGGCTGGCGCGATAACCACTCCGCCACCCCGGCTGAAGTAGATAAAGTCTACACGCCACTCTAAAAGAGTTTCCAATAAAATCAAACTTAACTATTGGTTAAGTGGTTCTGTCAACCAGTCTATTTTGGCCCTAATAATCAATGTATGCAAAAATTCTATAATATGAGTTAAGATGTTTATGGCTGAAAAAGTAGTTTAAAAAAGAAGTTATGCGACAAGGTCAGCCATGTCAAGGCTGTGTTCATAAATCTGTCGTATAAAAGAAATGGCAGCTAAAAGTTGGGGCATAACATCAACTGGTTGGTTTTTAACAACTTTTTCAATGTTTGCGTAGATATCGTGGATTTTTGTTTTGATATTCCGAACGTTTTCTGCTAGTGCCATGTCTTTGTTAATAAAAGATTTTAATGCCTGTTCGTTTGCTTCAAGACAAACAGTTTGTAAATCAATCAGCAGTTTTGCCAGTTCGCCAGATGGTTTGAATCCATGTAGTTCAAGAGTTTTTGTGGCTACTTGTACACAGGTATCACCAATGGATTCGATCAGGCTTGCAGCAAGACGATAATCTAAACAGTCAATCGGAGTTATCCCCAGTTTTTCACTAAGACAGGGGTTTTGTATAATTGTCCTAAGAATTCTCACCAATAAGAAGTATAAGCGGTTGCTTTCTACATCGCGAGTTACAACAGCTTTTGCCAACTGCAAATCACCATTGATAAAAGAATTTGTAACATCATGGGTCATTCCAGAAATGATGGCATAGTTTCGGCGCAAAATTTTTTCGGGTTGTGAACCTGAAGGGTCAAGCAAGCACTGCAGAACAACTTGAGAATAATTCTCTTCAACAATTTCTAAACCTACAAGAGAGCTTACGGTAGTTTTTACAGTGTTTCTTACTTCAAGGTTAATTCGGTCTTTGGCTTCAACACGGATAACATCAAAACCCAACAAGTAACAACCAATAATTTCTCGGTTCAGAAAGGGCCCAACTCTTAAAGTAGCTATTTTCTGCTGCTGTTCAAAATCATATTTAGCATCAACAACAAGCTTACCATCACCAGTAACTTCCAAGTTAACTAAGGTGCCTTTTTTCAGTCCATTCTGTTGAGCCCAAGATTTTGGCACACAAACAAAAAACGTGCCAGTTGGAGTTTGCTGAACTTTACGTAAATTACTCAACTTAAGTTACCCCTTACAAATCCATTGTAACATATCTAAACATTTCACATCTTATATAAATTTGACATAAAATATTAAATAATTAGGACAACCAGGCGAGTACCAAAGGAAAAACACATAAAAAAGAACATTGAAAATTTTAGATATTCAAACAATAACAGTAAATACGCCAACACCATAAATGGCTAAACGTACAACAGTATTATTGAAGTGATTTAGGGCGAGAAATCACAAACATGAGCGAAAATGAAAGACTTCAAAAAGCCATTGAGGCAACTATCGTTGCAGGTTACCAACTTAGCACTGAAGCTTTTGACTATCTTTGCCACAACTGTGAAGGAACTGACCCACTTGCAATCATGAATATGGTACTTTACGAAATGAAGTATCTAAAAGAAAAACCCTTCTTTATAGAAAAAATTTTCTTAGAAAACATGGTTAAACAATTAACCCAGACACGACAAGCAGCACAAGCGGTTCAAAACGGAAAAACCCAAGCCACCGTCCAAACAACGACACAAAGCATAGAAAACATAGGTGAAGAACAAAAAACCCAAGGAATCAAGGTACAACAGTCATCTAGACCGTCAGTCATTATCGACGAAGGAACATTTTATCCCTACGCAAAATACATCCCCTCAGAATTGAAAATTCTTGAGGATGCAACAGGCAAACTTACCTCAAACGGAACCCTTGAAGAATACAAGGCGCTTTTTCAAGACCGCTACAAACGTATAGAAAAAATTCTACGCCAAAGAATAGACGCCAGAGCAGCAACACCAATCCGGGAAGCCTTAAAGTCACAACCTAAAACCAAACTAAAAATTATCGGCATGCTAACCGAGAAAAGAGATGCCAAACAACAAACAATACTTTCCGTAGAAGACCTTGACAGCAGTGCAACAGTACTAGTTCCAAACAAGGCACCAGACGAAGTGAAAAAAAAGGCGTTACAGATTCTTCCAGATCAAGTTATCTGTATTGCAGTAGTAAAAACCAGAACCAATCTGTTTCTGGCTGAAGACATAATATTTCCTGATGTAGGACGTAAAGTTCCGCAGAGAGCACAAGAACCAGTATACGCTGTACTAACATCAGACATTCATGTGGGCAGCACAAAATTCAACAGAGAAGCTTTCAAAAAATTCATCCTTTGGTTTAAAGGTAAATATGGCACACCAGAAATGAGGGAAATTGCTGGGCGCGTAAAATATCTCCTTGTAGCAGGAGACATCGTTGACGGTGTAGGAGTATACCCTGGGCAACAATTTGAATTAACAATTCGTGATGTCCACAAACAATACGATTTTGCCATCAAATATTTAGAAAAAATCCCCAAATATATCGAAATAATTTTGGCACCTGGGAACCATGACACTTCAAGAAAGGCCCTTCCACAACCCGCCATCCCACCAGACTATTTAACCGCAATTGAGGGCAAACCCAACATTCACTCAGTTGGAAGTCCATGTCTAGTAAATATCCATGGTGTTGATGTACTCATGGACCATGGCAGAAGTTTAGATGATATTATAGCAGTCATTCCAGAAATGAGTCATGATCATCCAGAAAAATCGATGAGACTGCTTTTACAAGGACGACATTTAGCTCCAGTATACGGCGGAAAAACTATGCTTTCCCCAGAAAACCGCGACTACCTAGTTATTGACAAGGTTCCAGACATCTTACATGCTGGTCACGTTCACGTTTTAGGCTATTGTAATTACAGAGGTGTTTTAGTTGTTAATTCCGGTGGTTGGCAAGAACAAACAGATTACATGGAAAAATTAGGTTTAGTCCCAACCCCAGGAAAAGTGCCAGTAATAAACTTGATGACAATGGAAATAACAGTATTAGATTTCAAAGAAGAAAATTAATTGTTATAAGGAATAGTTTTTTTTCGAAATACGTGGTTTATAATCCATTATACGTTCGAATCTTACGTCGGCACCAAAAACATCACGTATTAAGGTTCTGGAAATTTCAAGACGAATTTTTTTAGTTCTTCCGTAACGCCCCATGCTTACAACCTTGGCGTTAACAAGACCCATTGAATCTAACTCATTAACTAGACTGCCTAAACGTCGCTGGGTTAGAAGACCAGCCCCAAATTCACCACAAAGCTCATTATAAACATCATAAATTTCACCAGTGGTTGCATTTGACTTGTTAAGGTGATAAACGCTCAACAACACCAATTTTGAATGTAGCGTCAAGTTTTTGAGAGCTTCAACAACACGATTATGTTCAATATGTTTTTCAGCTTGATATACATGTTCTTCAGTGATATTTTTTGCTTCTTGACGTTCAGCTACTTCTCCTGCAACACGTAGCAAATCTAATGCACGACGTGCATCCCCATGTTCTGCGGCTGCAAGAGCTGAACAAATACTTAAAGCAGAATCTGTCAAAGCACCTTCTTGAAAAGAAAGCTTTGAACGTTCAAACAAAATATTTCTCAGTTCACCCGCATCATAGGGACGAAAAACTAGTTCTTCTTCACTTAAAGAGCTAAAGACCCTTGGGTCAAGAAACTCTTTAAGACGTAAATCGTTAGAAATTCCAATTATAGAAACTTTACTTTTTACGAGCGTTTCATTGATTCGAGTTAACTCGTACATGAAAGCATCACCCTTTTCTTTAATTAAAGCGTCAACCTCATCGAGTACAATTATGAAAAGAATTCGTGAGGTATCAAGACTGGCACGAAATCTATCAAAAACTTCTTCCACGGATAAACCAGTGAAGGGTATGGACATACCTACACTTTGACTTAAACTTGCAAAAACACGATATTCGGAACCGGTCATACGGCAGTTTATGTAACAGAATTTTACTTGTGCACCATACTGTTTTGCTTTTGCTTCTAAATGACTTAAGACATATTTTGTTACGGCGGTTTTGCCAGTTCCAGTTTTTCCGTAAATGAAAATGTTTGAACATCTAGCATCCTTGAGAACTGGGGCAACTCTTTCACCTAGAAGGCGTATTTGGTCTTCTCTATGGGGTAATTTGTCAGGTATATAGTCGTGTCTGAGTACTTCTCTGTCTCTGAAGAGATTTATTCGATTAACAAAACTGTCGAATACATCATCAAGTACATTTGTATTTACCATTTGTCACCCTCAATTTTTCAAAGGATATACCGTTATTTCGATTGGAACAGATAAAGCATGAGGTACAAAAAACTGGTTTTATAACACAATATTTCTACAGAACTATGGTCAACTCAGCTATCAAATGCCTAAACATAGAAGAGACACACCCCAAAATTTCCACTGGACAAAAAACAAAAAAATTAATAAAAATATAATATATATTAAATTATAATTATATACTCTGGGAGATAAATTAGTTCTAAGTATATTAATCATTGTCATCTAACAAGTTAGATGAAATTCCAGCAAAATTTTTAATCTCTTAAAATCAAGTTCTATCAGTAAACTCTCGAGCGGAAACCAAGGGGTGTGCCTGTAAACCGCTAAAATTTGCTATAAGTCCATTAAAAAACCCATAATTTTTCCATGAATATTAATTTTCTTTTTCTATTTTATTTTGTGGGTATTAAACGGTTTCCAAAGTATGATAATATGATTTTATAGCTTCACAAAACTGTGAAGTATGTGTGAAACTGTGATGTGAAATCTTTATTTTAAGCTCTATTTCCATTAATTCATATTTAATTTGCTTATTTATTGTGAATAACACACCCCTATGCTTCTACTGGAAAACACAAACAGAGCAAAGAATGATTTTTTTTTCACATTCTGTTTTTGTGTGAAGCTTGTAAAATCATTAACAATGAAATTTTTGTCTAAAAAGAGATTTAAAGCTTATTTTAGACTTTTCACATTGTGTGTATTCACCATAACAGCTATAAGCTGTGACGTAATAGAATTGTGAACAGACACCAAGGTAACTAGAATGCCAGCACGTAAAATGCGTGTGGAGATATTCGATAATGACGGCAACCGATACACCGTCGCATTCGAGGGACAAGTAACACGTGACAAAGCTCTACGCATAATGGATCTTGTTGAAATGCTAGGTGGTATTCCAAATGGGGGTCAATCAACAAGCAGTTCAAACAGTGTTCTTCCAAGTGTAACTTCTCGTTTTGAAAAAGTCCAAATAGTTATTCAGAAAAGTTTTCCATTAATCTGGTTTGTGTCTAAAGATATTCAATCGGTTTATGAGCAGGAACTTAAGGAGCCCATCAGTTTAAGTACAGTCTCAACATACTTATCAAGAATGGTGGGTAAAGGTTTGCTTATAAGAACAGGTGTAGGAAACAATATCAAATACAAATCAACATCAAACTTACCGCAAACAGCAATAAAACAACAAATAAAAAACAATTACTAACTTTTCAACTCTTAACAATATTGTGAACAAAATTTTTACTTCACAATTTCATAAGTTGTGAACCAGTTATGGCATGTTATGTTTGGGGCGCGCTGGGGTCTTCTTTCTTTAAAAACTTTTCCATTTCCTTCTTAACACTATACCTAAAAGGAATTTTACCCTCTCCTCGTTCAAGGTATCCTTCCTCATAGAGTTTCTTCATCAATCGTGCTGTATGCTCCCTACTAAGGTTAACTCGCTCTTTAATTTCAGGAGCAGTCTTTGACCCTTCAGAAGATAACATTTCCAGCACTGCAACCTCGGTACTGGTTAATGAGGCTAAAGCTTTATCACGCTTAATAGGCACAACTGGTAACATCTGCTCAAACTTAATCTCAGGCGGTATCAACGAGATTTTTTGTATTTGCTCCTCAAACACACTGATTTTGTTCTTAAGCGTTTCTTGAGTTGCTTCAATGTCTTTTATTTTAATATCCAACCCTGACAGAGAAGATGATAAACTACTGCTGTTTTGGGTTAAACTGTTAAGTTGACTTATTTGTGTCTCAAGCTGATTTTTCTGGTTTTCAATAATGTTTCTTTGATTTTCAATGCTTCTTTTTTGATCTTCAAAATTGCTAAGTTGGCTCTCAACGGGTGAAATTCTTTTCTCAATGGTGTCTATTTTTCTTAGTCCGGTATCAGATTTTGCTAGACTTCCTTCAACTTTAAACGCTATTTGTTCAAGTCTTTCCGATTCACGTTTAAGTTCGCGGTTAAAACTTAGTACAATATCTTCAACTGCATCACGGGCTTTTTCATACTCTTTTTGTGCTTGACGTATTCTGCTATAATATCCAGTAGATGCGACAGCTGTGGCTACTAGTAAGACACCCATTAATACTGGTAATATAATTTCACTCAAGTTTCCACCTCAATATGTGATGTACTTGTGATTTAACTCGTGATTTAACGTGTTGCATCACACATCACAGTTTCTGTAACTCTTTTAAGCCTTACGGTAATTTCCATGGAAAGTAATGCATGACATCACACATCACAAAATCACACGGTCACAAATCACATTTCCACGATTTCAATGTATCCCAAATAAGCTTAAATTAACCTTTATTTTATTATTACTCCTTAGTTTATCATGAAAAAAATTGTTGAGAACTAGTGAAAAAAGAAGCTCAAATTAGCCTTATTTTATGTGATTTGTGACGTCACATAGGCTGATTTGATGGGCCAGAAAGCCGTTTTAGGCTTGTTTCTAGCTCTTCTCTGATGATTTCTATCAATTTTACATGGTCTTCTAGCTCTTCCTGTTTTCCGGGTACGTCTTGGTGGGCCTCCACATAATCTCTTAGTTTATTTGCTATTTCGAGATATGGGTCCAGAGTTGAGCTTTCAAACACACCTAAATATCCTAAGAGTAGTACAGTGTAAATGGATTTTATTACATTTTCTTTAGACTGCGCTAAAGTCCTATTAAATGAACCCCGGCTTATTTTAGACTTTGTTAGTCGTAATTTGGCTTTCTCATCGTATTTTAGCTGTTTGCCAGTTATATTTTCGGCTAATATGTCAATTAGCAATGTCTCAAGTTGCGTTTTGGTTAATTGGCTATTTTTTGCCAGTATTTTTACAATGGGGTCATTTAGGGCTCCATTTAGCCATGCTGTTACGCCATCTTTTAGCTTCAAAACTTGCTTCTCCTTCTTTATGTTGAATGGATACAACTTTGTATACTGCCAACACTTTTATAGCTTATTACCCCTAAAATAACTGAAAATTGACCACTAAATCGCCATAAATTAACGTTTTTATTTAATATAACTGCATTATTATGTTAATTAGCAGCTTATCGGGTAGAATTAGTGCTAAAAAAGTGTTTAAAGGTTAATTTGGAGTTATCAATTTAAATTACTATAGTTGTTTTTTGTCTTTTTCTAAACTTTTATGCTAATTACTAATTCCCCCTTTAGGGTTTATTTGCTTGTTTGCTGTTTATTTTTTCAGCTCAAAACACATTTTCTTTCTCATTATCATTACATTTTTCCTTACTACTTTCAATATAAACGACAATAAATTGACATTGTGATGTCACCTAATCACACATAATCACATGTGAATCACACAGAAATCACGTGTTTTTCCATGAAACAGTATGATATCACAGGTTGTGATGGGTTTGTGATGCAAGTGTGATTGTGATGTGATTTGTGATTAGCGTTATCACAATTACAAAAGTTTAGGTTTAGCGCTGTTTAGATATTTTCTGATAGATGTTTTAACTTGCTAAAAAGCTCTGGTCTTAAATCTCTAAGCGTAGGAATGAAAGTTTCAGCTGTTCTTAAGTCATGAAAGTCAGCTTCACAGCAAATAAAGTCTTCTTCATCATACTTTGCCTTGGCTAAAACGTCTCCTGTGGGACTTATAAGACGGCTTCCACCCCAAAATTGTAGGCCTTCTTGAATTCCAGAAAGGTTAACATAGGCAAGATAAGCCGTGTTTTCTATAGCTCTGGCTGCTGTTAAAATTTCAAAGTAATTTCTGCGTACTGCTGGAGAGGCTGAAATGCATACAATTAGCTGGGCTCCATCTAATCGGGCAAGCCTGAACACTTCTGGAAAGAAAATATCATAGCAAATAGTTAATCCGATTCTTCCAATGGTAGTGTCAAACACGGCTGGTTGGTAACCTGGACGAAAATACCGTTTCTCTTCAAAGACACTGTGCGTAGGTAGATACATTTTATGATATTTACCGATGTAACCTTGGGGACTAACAAGAACTGCAGTGTTGTAAAGTGTGGCTTTCGTTTTTTGGCTTACTTCAGGCATCCCAAAAATGATGTGAATATCTGCCTTTTTTGCGATGGCTTCAACTTTTTCTACGGATGGCCCAGGAATCGGTTCGGCCAGCTCGTAAACTTGATCTTTAATAACATAACTGGTTAGAGACATCTCAGGAAAAATTATCAAATCTGCGCCTTGGCTTTTAGCTTTAAGTGACAATTCCTCGTATTTTTGAAGATTTACCTGTTTGTCTCCGCGGTTGCTGTTAATTTGGGCAAGAGCCAGCTTAATGTTGTCTTTCATGATCTTCCCCTTTTTTTAGTAATTTCATATTGGAAGCCTGAAATCGTTTCCTACGGTTCTAAAACCAAGTTTAGGCACTATGGGTAGTCGTCGTTTATGCTCATTATTTAACCAACGATTTTTAACAGCTTCAACAATGTTTTGCTCAACGTTTAGTTGGTTTGCGATGTCGTCTGTTGGTA
Organism: Candidatus Bathycorpusculum sp.; assembly: GCA_009778385.1. Classification (GTDB taxonomy): domain Archaea; phylum Thermoproteota; class Bathyarchaeia; order Bathyarchaeales; family Bathycorpusculaceae; genus Bathycorpusculum. Next base: position 166,024 of record WRJX01000105.1, read on the forward strand.
TGAATCTTTCAAGCCCATAAAGTATGAGGTCTAAGGTTTCATATTTTATTCCAAGTTCATCCTCAGCTGATTGGTTCGGCCAAAGCGCTGGTGTGGATGGTTTTAACGCGATTGATTCTGGGATTCCAAGGTTAATTGCAAGTTTGCGGACTTGTGTTTTGTAGAGATCCATTGTGGGTGCTATGTCTGCTGCGCCGTCTCCCCACTTTGTGAAATATCCCATCAAGGTTTCTGATTTATCAGAGCTTCCACAAACGATTTTGTTAAGCTTGTTTGCGTAATAATAAAGAATAATCATTCGAGTTCTTGCTTTGATGTTTCCTTTACATATTTGATTTTTTTGGTCATATACCGGTATTGCCGTGTAGAAGCTTTCAAGGATAGATGTCATGTCAATCGTTTGAGTTTCAATGTTAAACTGTTTGGCAATGGCTTTTGCGTCGTCAATGTCTTTTTGTTTTTTTGTTTCCCCTTCAGGTAATAGTAGTGCCAGAACGTTTTGGTTTCCTAACGCTTTGCTGCATAATGCCGCGACTGTTGCACTATCGATTCCACCTGAGAGCCCAAGTACGACACCTTTGGCTTGACTGTTGGAAACGTATTCTTTTATAAAACGAATAATTCTTGTTTCTATTTCGGAGAAGTCCAAGTTTAATACGGAAGGTGTCAACTTCACGGTTCACGCACGTCTCTCTTTTCATGGGTGGTAGGCAAGTATTTAAGGACAAGCATAAATATTAAGGGAACATTACATCGATAGTGAAGGTTGTCTCATGGGACGAAGAAGGAAAAAAGTTGTTCATATTCCAAAAAAACGTTTACCTAAATTCTTCTCGTGCCCTAGGTGCGGAAAAGAAACAGTGCTTGTTGAAATAAATCGGGAAGAAGGTGGTCAAGCTGTTGCGCAATGTAGCAGTTGTGGTCTTAAAGAAGATTTTCAAGTAAGGCCGGCACAGAGTGAAGTTGACGTTTACTGCATGTTAACTGATCGTGTATACAGTGCATTAAAGCGTACACCTGTAACCAAACAAAAAGAGTAACTTGAGAGAATAGCTAATGCTTGGGCGAGTAGAAAAGTATCTCCTTGAAAAAATTGCAGCTGAAAAAACAATTCATATGACACTTATTGACCCAGAAAAAATTACTCCTGCCCAAGCTTCCATAGTAGCAGAAAACTCTAAAGACAGTGGAACCACAGCTATAATGATTGGTGGTTCAACATTTTCTTCACAGGAACATTTAGATGCAGTAATTCAAGCAATTAAGAAAGCTGTTGATTTGCCCACTATACTTTTCCCAAATAACGTAAGTGGTATCAGTAGATACTCTGACGCGATATGGTTTATGTCCCTTTTAAACTCTGTAGACCCGTACTTTTTAGTCGGCGCCCAAATTCTAGGTGCACCCTTAATCAAAAAATTTAATATTGAACCAATTCCTATGGGGTATATTATTGTCGGACAAGGCGGGACAGCAGGGGTCGTCGGTAAAGCTATCGCCATACCATATGATAAACCTGAATTGGCAACAGCACACGCCTTAGCAGGGCAATACTTTGGTATGCGATTTATTTATCTTGAAGGTGGCTCTGGAGTAGCGAACCCCGTTCCGCCAGAAATGATTAGAACCGTAAAAAAATATCTTGACGCTACCTTGATTGTCGGCGGAGGCATCCGAACCCGCGAGCAAGCAGCAGCAGCTGCCCAAGCAGGCGCAGATATTATTGTAACAGGAAATCTTATCGAGGTTGCGGATAACAAGCAACGCATCGCTGAGGTTATTGAAGGAATCAAGCAAAAAAGTAAATAGCTGATAATTCTTTGTTGTGAGTTGGTTTTTTCTTTAGAAAAGCCAAAATACCTTACTGTTAACCTTTCTTGTTTCTTAGAAGGGGATTATTTGAGCAGCAAACTAAGCCAAAGTTATCAAGATTACATTGATGAAATGAGGCGTCAACTAAAAGAATTATATGCAATTAGTGATAGCGCTAGAGCCAAAGGTTTAGACTCCGCTTTAAAGACTGAATGTATCGAGGCTCAGGACATTGCTGACTTGGTTGAGGGTCTTGTTGGACCAAAAAATGTTGCTTTAAGTATCCGTAGATTAAGTAGCCAAATGTCTCGTGAAGAAGTAGCTTTTAAAGTTGCGCAGGAAATTGCTCAAGGCAAATTCACTATGGCAGGTGAAAAGCAGACACCTGAAGAGTTAGCTGAGCAGGCTATTAGAACTGCTCTTGCGATTTTCACTGAAGGCTTAACCGCCGCCCCAATTCAGGGCATTGCTCAAGTTAAAATAAAAAGGAACGCTGATCAATCCCGTTACCTAGCAGTCTATTTTGCTGGTCCCATTCGCTCAGCAGGGGGTACCGATCAAGCTTTAACGCTGGTTGTGGGTGATTATGTGCGTCGGGAGCTAGAGTTAGACACGTATAAGCCTACTGACGAAGAGATTTCCCGTTTTATTGAAGAACTGCGGCTCTATGAACGTTCCGTGGGGCGCTTTCAGTATCATATTCCCGATGAAGAACTGCGTAAAGCCCTAAATCTTGTTCCAATAGAATGCACAGGTACTGAATCAGATCCTGTTGAGGTTTCTTCTTACCGTAACTTGGAGCGTGTAGAAACCAATCGTGTTCGAGGTGGTGCATTAAGGGTTATTAACGATGGTATTGTTGGTCGTGCGCAAAAAGTGTTTGTAATCATTGACAAGCTAGGCTTTCAAGGCTGGGACTGGTTGAGAACGTTCAAAAAAAAATCTGAGAAAAAATCTGGCGGGTTCATGGATGACGTTATCGCGGGAAGACCCATTTTTGCTTTTCCATCAACTCGGGGAGGTTTTCGGCTTAGATATGGGCGCTCACGTAATACTGGTCTTTCGGCAGTTGGTATTCATCCAGCTACGATGCTTGTGGTTGAAGGCTTTTTAGCGGCGGGTACACAGATGCGTTTGGAACTTCCTGGTAAGGGCGGTGTTACCATGCCTGTAGATAGCCTCGAAAAACCCGTTGTTTTGCTTAAGGATAATTCTGTTGTGCGGGTATCGCTTGAAAATTTTCCCGAGGTTAAGGGTAAGATTCAAAAAATCCTTTTTCTTGGTGATATGTTGATTGATTTTGGTGACTTTCTCTACTGTAACAAGGCACTATTACCTTCAGGCTATGTGGAAGAATGGTGGGTCAAAGATTTAAAAGGGGCCATAATAACAAAATTTGATGGTGATAACAAGAAAGCATCTGATGCCTGTTGCCTTCCAGTGCAGCAGCTTGAGGCTTTCCTTGTTAATCCATTCAAAAATAAGCCCACAGTTAAGCAAGCAAATATTATTAGCCAAAACTTGGACATACCTCTAGCGCCTAACTGTACTCTTTTTTGGTCCAGCCTTTCTACAACTCAAGAAGTTGACTGCCTAAGAAACTGGTTGATTACTTGTGAAATAACTTCTGATGATGGGTTTGTATGTAACGTAACTGGAACTGCTAGTGATGAAGTTGTAAAGTTGCTTAGAAAAATTTTGTTGCCTCATCGAATTGTTGAAGGTAACGTTGTTATTGAGGGTGAGGATGCTGCGATTTTTGGTTTTACCCTTGGTTACGGTACGCCTCGATTAAAGGAACCTGTGCGGTCTGATGCTGTATTAGATTTGCTATCTATCCTTAGTGGTGTGCAGGTTAAGGATAAAGCTCCAAGTTATGTGGGTGGACGTATGGGTAGGCCTGAAAAAGCTAAACACCGTGAAATGAGGCCTCTTGTTCATGTGTTATTTCCTGTAGGGTTGGCTGGTGGTGTTCACAGGGATTTTGTTGAGGCTGGAAAAAAAGGGCCAGTGTTTGTTGAAATAGCTAAACGTAAATGTCCTCAATGTAAATCATACACGTTAAAGGTTCAATGTTCCACCTGTGGTTGTGATACGATTGCGGAAAATTCGTGTCCCCGTTGTGGTAAAGCCTTAAAGGATAACTATTGTGGTGCATGCAAGACGAAGTCAGTTTTGTATTCTAGGCAGCCTATTAACTTTAAGGAAATGCTTGAATCTGCTTGTTCTTCTTTGGGTGTTTCTGCTCCAAAGATGGTTCGTGGCGTTAAAGGGTTAACTAATGAGGATAAGATGCCTGAATTTTTTGAGAAGGGTATCTTACGTGCTAAATATGGTGTGTCTACTTATAAAGATGGCACGATCCGTTTTGACGGTACTAACGCTCCTTTAACACACATAACGCCTGCTGAGGTAGGTGTCTCAGTTGAAAAACTACGTTCGTTGGGTTATGGGTATGATGTTTACGGGAAAGAATTGACCGATACTAATCAGATTCTGGAGTTAAAAATTCAAGATGTAGTTATTCCTTGGAAGGCAGGTGAATATTTTATCCAAATTGCAAATTTCATTGATGCTCTGCTTGAGCGTGTCTACAAGTTGCCACGTTTCTATAATATTGAAAAGAATGCTGATCTTGTTGGGCAGTTGATTTTCGGTTTGGCTCCTCATACATGTGCCTGTATTCTTGGACGGGTAATCGGCTATACTGACCGTAACCTAATTTATGCTCATCCAGTTTGGCACTCTGCTAAGCGTCGAGATTGTGACGGTGATGAAGATGCTATCATGTTGGCCCTTGATACGTTGATTAATTTTTCACGGCGGTATTTGCCTGCTCAGATTGGTGGAATTATGGATGCTCCAATTTTAATGATTCCTTTTGTTAATACAAAAGAGGTTCAGCGGCAGGCTCACGATTTTGATGTGAGTGCAACTTATCCTTTAGAGTTTTATCAAAAGTCTTGGCAGAAAGTTGAAGCTAGATTGATGAGTTCCATTATGGATACAATAAGTCACCGGCTTGGTACTGAAGCGCAGTTTGAAGGGTTTATGTTTACTGTGCCCACTACGAACATCAATTTAGGTAATGCGCAAAGTTCATACAAAGAATTTAAGTCGATGGTTGATAAACTTAACATGCAGTTAAGTCTCGGTGAACAGATAGAAGCTGTTGATGCTAAGCGTGTCGCGCTTAAAGTTATTAATACTCATTTTATGCGTGATATTGCTGGAAACTTGCGTGCCTTCTCAACTCAGTCGTTCCGGTGTAAGAGTTGTAACAAAAAGTTTCGTCGTTTGCCATTGACTGGAAAATGTTCTTTTTGTGGTGGAAGTTTAACGCTTACGGTTTATCGAGGTAACATTGAAAAGTATTTAGCAGTTGCTCAGCATTTGGTGGATAAATATGGGTTGCCTAAGTATTACACTCAACGGTTGATTTTAATTAAGGAAGAGCTTTCTTTGATGTTTGATAATAAGAAAGCTAAGCAGGCTACGCTTTTTGATTTTGGTTAACTAAAGCTTTACAAATAAACTTGCACATTACTGTTGGAGGGGAAATGGTATCACAGGTACGTTTCATCCAAATGCTTACCTAAAAAAAGTTCGTAATGTACGATGCGGACTTAGGGCAAGGACAAAGATATTGATGTTTATTGATATCCAGTACTGTAGTGCTAATGAATTAGCTAACAAAACTGGGCTCTCATACAATGTTGTGATGCATCATTTGCGTTTACTGTGTCGTGAAGGTATTGTTAAACACAAGGGTGGTAGAAGATACGTTTGGTTGCCTACAGGTGTTGGGCAGACGCGTTTGTCTTGATTTTTATGAATTTACATGTGCACGGTGCTTGTTGGCATTTTGGGCATTTATGATTGTATTTCTCTAAAGCGGCTTTTTCAAGATCCACATCTGTGATGTTGGCCAAAGATGCAAGCCATGCTAAGACGTCGGCGAACTCTTTTTCTAAAGCTGTCTTGTTTTCGTTGTTTAGGGCTTCTTTGAGTTCCTGTAGCTCATCGCTGAGCCATTTGAAGGTTGCCTCAACTCCACGTTCTTTATCACTTTCAATGTATAAGTATTTCATCATTTTTTGAAATTCGCAAATCTGCAACTGCGTCACCAAAGTTAGGTATTGTTTTGCCTATTTTAAACCATTAAGGAAAAGCAGCTGTTTTCTTTACACAACATTAATAATCTACAAGAAATTATGATTATCCACTTAACAATAATAGTGGGATGTTAATGAGCAAAAAAAGAAAAGATACAGGTCCAATGCCTGCTGCAAGTGCCGGTTTACTTAGGTTCTTTGAAGAAGAAACCGAAGGCGTTAAAATTAGACCTGAACTCTTAGTGGTTATTTCTGTTGCTTTAATTGTTGTATCCGTTCTGGCAAAAGTTTTCTTCCCAGTATAAATCAACAACATTTTTCTTTTCTAAAAATTTTTATCTTTGCCTATTTTGCGTTTGTTGTAATACCTCAATTCTTTGAACCGAGTTTAAGTGTAGATATAAATCGCCTGTTTCCTCTCTACTTGCTACTTGTGGAATCGGCTGTGCAAGGGTTGAACGTAAAACTATGGCGTCTACTTCTGATAGCCAGATCCCTGCAGGTCCTTGACTGACTGCTTCTAAAGTGCCCTCAAAACCATAGGCTGAATCCATTATTACTCTAACTTTCTTGCCAACGTTCCTTTCAAGCATATGAAATATGGACGGAGGCAAATCTTGCGCTGGCATAGGCTTTGCAGAATTTATATAATTGTCGTTTTGGGGATAAAACAGTTCTCCCTATTAAAACGCTTTTATGTATGATGCATGTTGAGGTTTTAGATTCAAATCATTGTGAGTTTTGAGTTTTTTCTGTCTAAAATTGCCTTGCTTGCTTGTTTGAAATTGTGAAATTTTGTATTTATTGTCAAAAAAATTTGCCTTAAATTTAAGCTATATTTTAATAACTCTAATAGGTTCAATAGAAAACTAACCTGAGATGTTTGAACATGGCGGATAACACTTCTAGCAATTCCTTAAGCGATTCCATGGATGGCGCATTGAAACATTACTCGTCCATGTTCTTTCTACCGCCCTACAAATGGGTGATTATAGCTATAGCCTCAATTTGTATCGGCATAATTGGAGCATCAACCTACGCCTTATTTCCCACAACTCAGGGATTAATAAACAGTTTAGCTCTTGGTGTAACCCTGTTTGTTGTAACAATTGCTGTTGACGCTTTAATAAGCAAAATAGTCTTAAAAGACCCAATTTACATCCTGCGCAGGACCGTAGCAATGTCGCTTTTCTGCTGGATACTTTGGGTGTTTTTCCTCATTTTGGGGGTAGCTTTTGGTCTAGCGTTTGATACCCTCTGGTGGTTCAAATTATCACTATTAGGGTTTGGTGCAGTTTTAACTCTACGTTTTATCGTTCTACTTGCCACTTCTTCAGCTGGCTTTATACGACAGGTTTTATCTGCCCTGCTTTGGCCTTACCTTTGTGTTGGCGCATTTTTAGGATTCTGGTCAAGTATGACAGGTAACACATTAACCCAATTTTTGCCTTACATTATAGCTACACCAATAATTGCTTATGTAGCAGTGTTCATATTCCTAAACTCGTTAAACAAAGTCGGTAGCAACCTTACTAGCGTGCCCGCACTACCTCTGTTTAAAGCTTTCATGCTTAACTGGGTTGTCGCCGCAAACGCGCCCCTTGAAACATATTTGGAAAAGATGGGTGAAAACGAAGACATAGATGTTACATTGCTGCGTTTTGATGCCTCTACGCCTAAGGCCACCATAATTGTGCCTCTTGTTCATCCGGGGCCCTTCAAAAATATAGGCAGCAGCCTTTTGCCCTCTTTACTTAAGAAGCATTTTGAAGAAGCTTACGGATGTCAAACCTGCACACCACTGGGCATTTTAGGTCATGAACTTGATTTGGCTTCTCAAGCACAGAACTTCAAGGTTATAACTCAGATTATTGAAGCTGCCAAGTTTGAAACAACAGAAACCTTGGCTTCTCCGTTTGTTCAGGTTTCAGAGGGTTATGCTACAGCTTCCTGTCAAGTTTTTGGTGATACCGCTTTTCTTTCGTTTACCCTTTCACCAAAAACTACCGAAGATCTTCCCCAAGAACTTGGGCAAGCAGTTCAGCAAGAAGCTCAAAAATATGGGTTAAACTGCGCAATTGTCGTTAACTGCCACAACAGTATAAACGATATAATTGATACTGTTGAGTATTTAGCCGAGTTTAAAGTTGCCGCTTTTAAATGTCTTCAAAAAGTCGCTTCAATGCCAAAGAAGTCTTTCAAAGTTGGCTCTTCAACAGTTTATCCTAAAGATTTTACGCTTGAAGAAGGTATGGGAACCGGTGGTATCACAGCTATAACTGTCCAAGTTGAAGATCAGAAAGTCGCCTACATTGTTATAGATGGAAATAACATGATTTCTGGGTTGCGAGAAAAAATTCTTCCAGCTATAAACGCCTCTGGGTTTGATGCCAGCGAAGTTTTCACAACCGACACTCATGCTGTAAGTGCACTTGTCACTGGTCGTCGAGGGTATCATCCAGTAGGCGAAGTCATGAATCAAGATAAATTAATCAGTTACATCACAGATGTTGCAAGAAATGCTGCCGCCAACTTGGAACCCGCTAAAGCAGGCTGTAAACACCTAATTGTTCCGCAAGTCCGTGTTATCGGTGGGTCACGTATAGGGTCTCTTTCATTGCTTGTAGACAAAGCGTTTGTGAAAGCAAAACAGGTTATTGTTCCAGTGTTCCTTACTGAGGGGTTGTTGTTGATTCTACTTTTAGCCCTACTTTAAAAATAGTTATGCTTTTGCCTTTCTTGTTGTTCGTTTGGGTTTTCTTTTGAGTTCTGTTCCACAAATTTGGCAGGCGTTAAACGAGCTGTTAACTGGGTATTCTTTGTGGCATGCGGGGCAGTAGCGTATCCATTCTAGGAGTCGTTGGATGCCAAAGGTTGCGAGTGCGTAAAATTCTATGCCGTTCTGTTTGGCAACGTTTTGGATTGAGTAATCGTCAGTTATGATTTCTGGGTGTTCGCCTTGGATTTTTAGTTCTAAAGCTAATGCGAGAAGTTGCATGTCGGTTTCGGAGAGAAGATATGAATCTCCTACTTTGCTTGCGGACGCTTTTATTTTATTTGAATATTCTTCATGGGGCATTTTGATTTTTACTTTGCCGCTTTCAATGGCGGTGTTAAAACGTACCCATGCCATTGAGTTGGTTCTTATTTCGTCATGTACTTTTGGTACGGTTACTTGTTCTTCGCCAAGTGAGAAGGGGTCAAATCCTGCCAAAAATGCGGAGGTATCTAATACAACAATTTTTTTTCTAAGCATTGTTATTTGCCTGTGTTTTTTGTTATCTTGATCCTTGGAATAGTAACCTACAACTTAGGCGGTCATAGAAGTCGTTTTCAAACCTAATAAAGTTTGAAACATTTTTTGACTTTGTAACTTTAACAGTGAGTTCTTTCTCGCTTTTCATGTGATGATAGTTGCCGTCAATCATGACAAGCATCTGTTTTGGTCTAATAACGTTTAAAGTAATTTCAGAGTCAGTAGGAAAAACAAGGGATCTAAATACTGTCAATGCGCATATGGGTGTAACTAAAATTGCGTCCATTTTTTTGTCAAGCACTGGGCCACCAGCGGAAAGTGAATACCCTGTAGAGCCTGTTTGGGTTGCAACAATCAAGCCGTCAGCTTGACACTTCAGGATTGATTTTCCATCTTTGCAAATTTCTGTATATAAAATTTTTGAGGGCTCTCCTGCTGAAATTACAACATCATTTAGTGCATCGGGTAGTGTTTCCTCGCCTATTTTGGCAGACAGTTTGGTGCTTTTTTCAATTCTAAAGTCACCTCTAAGGATCCTGTCAACTGCTTTGCAGGCTTCATTAGGTTCAACCTCTGTTAAAAATCCTCTGACACCCATGTTTATGCCTAAGATGAGTGGTTCTGGTTTTGGACTGTTTAGACATGTACGTAGAATTGTACCGTCTCCGCCAATGGTTATTATGAAGTCAGTTTTCATTTCTTTAAGGGGAACAGCTTTTGCTTGGACTTCTATCTTGTCAGCCAAGGTGTCTTCAATGAAAACTTCGATACCTTTACTGTTTAGGTGCATTGATAGCTCTTCTGTTAGCTGTAAGGCTTTCTCTTTGTCATAACGAGCTACTATTCCTGCGCTTTTGAACACAATGTCACCGTTTAGGGTTAATACCGTACCTTAATCTATATATGGGTGTTGTTGAGACTTTTGCATTAATAGAAAAGGAATTGTGGTGAGCGAATGAGCAGACCAGTTGATGTAGGAGAACTCCGTGTCGGCGGCTACATGATGATTGATGGAGAGCCATGTCGTATTGTGGACATAGCAAAATCTAAACCTGGAAAACACGGTGCAGCAAAAGCAAGAATCGTTGCTATAGGTGTTTTTGATAACCAAAAAAGACAATTCGTAAAACCAGTCGATGGAAGCGCTGAAATCCCAATTATTGATAAGCGTCCAGGTCAAATTTTTGCAGTTAACCCTAGCGGTGTACAAATCATGGACTTGGAAACATACGAGTACTTTGATGCTCCGTTTCCAGATGAAGAAGACTTAAAAGCTAAATTAGTTGCCGGTGCAGAAATCGAATACTGGAAAATCTTGGGCAAAATCAAAATAAGCAGAGTCAAATAATTCTGCCCTAACCAAATATTTTTCAGTTTGTCTCTAGCTTGTTTTTTGTTTACGTAGTCTTGTTTATATTTGTTCATACTTTTTCGGATTAGGTTTATTTGTATGCTATTGTCTCTTTGTGGATTGAAGCCAATGATGCATGAAGAGCCGTCTGAATTGTGAAGAACAAATTATTGGGGAACTGAGGCTTTAACTTGCGGCAAACATTTTCCCCACAAATTAAGTGGAGTGATTTTGCTTGTGTTGATAGGTTTTTATGCTGTAATCTTTATTTAACGGCAGGTATGAATGTTTAAAGTCGGAGTGAGAATGGATGGCACTTGACCGTTTAGGTTCATCACTAACAAGCGCAATAAAAAAGCTGTTTAAAGCAGGTGTAGTTGACGAGGCAGCAGTAAAAGAACTTGTACGTGACATACAACGTGCACTGCTTCAGTCAGACGTTAACGTACAGTTAGTGCTAGAAATTTCTAAACGCATTGAAGAACGCGCCTTAAAAGAAAAAGTGCCGCCTGGAATCTCGAGACGAGAACATGTCATAAAAGTTGTATATGAGGAATTAACCCGCTTCGTAGGCGATAAACCAGTTCCACTTAAAGTTGAGCCTGGTAAAAAGAAAATCATCATGCTTGTTGGTATTCAAGGTTCAGGCAAAACCACTCATGCAGCCAAACTGGCTCGATACTACCAGAAACGCGGCTTCAAACCCGGTTTGATTGCAGCTGACACTTTCCGCCCAGGTGCTTACGCGCAACTTTTACAACTTGGCAATAGAATAAACCTGCCCGTTTTCGGTGATGTAAAAGCTAAAGACCCAGTCAAAGTTGTTCGTGAAGGACTTAAAGCCTACACAGACAAAGACTTGATTATTGTTGACACTGCTGGTCGTCACAAAGAAGAAAAAGACCTCATCAAAGAAATGAAAGACCTTGAAAAAAACATCAAACCTGATGAGGTCATAATGGTTATTGACGGCACCATAGGGCAGCAGGCTTTGATTCAAGCAAAGACATTTCATGAAGCAACCCCAATTGGAGCCATTATTATCACTAAACTTGATGGTTCCTCGCGTGGAGGTGGCGCCCTTTCTGCAGTTGCAGCAACAGGTGCCCCAATAAAATTCATTGGTACTGGCGAAAAAATTGAAGATATAGAATCGTTTGTGCCTTCCCGTTTCGTTGGTCGCCTACTAGGTATGGGTGACTTAGAGACTTTGCTGGAAAAAGTACATGATGCTGAGGTAAAGGTTCCTCAGAAGAAAGCTAAAGAAATCCTTAGTGGCAAATTTACCTTGACTGACATGTACGAACAGTTTAGTGCTGTCAAAAACATGGGACCTTTCAGCAAAGTGCTAAAGATGCTTCCAGGTATGTCTTATGATGTACCTGACGAAATGTTAAACACTGCTGAAGGTCGTCTTGACAAATGGCGTATAATTATTCAATCAATGACATCTGAAGAAAAAGAAAACCCCAAACTGCTTAACTCTTCACGCGCAAAACGTATTGCCCGAGGCTCAGGAACAACAGAAAAAGAAGTAAAAGAACTTCTCAAACAATACTTTATGATGCGCAAGATGCTCAAAATGTTTAAGCGCAAAAAGAAACTGCCATTTGGTCTTGGCGGAAAAGGCGGTATGGGCATGAGCGGTATTCCACCAAACTTTAAGTAGGCACATAAATTATGGATGTACAGCAAAAAGCGTTTGAACTTCTTAGTAAATATCCCCTATGCGACCATTGTCTTGGTAGACAATTTGCCGCTTTAGGTTATAGCATGGAAAACAACATCAGAGGCTCCTCGTTAAAGGTGGTTTTAACCATGTATGCCAATGTTTTGTCAAAAGAAAAACCCGATGAAGGCATCGCTAAACTTCAAGTTTTGGCTACAAACGGTTTCTCAAAAACAGCACAAGAAACTCTAAAACATTTAAAACAAGAACCTAATCCACATGCTGAGAAGTGTTTTCTCTGTGATGGCACTTTTGATAAGGTTGAAGAGTTAACGCAAAAAGCACTATCTGCTCTTGATTATTATGAATTCTCCACTTACCTTGTAGGTATTGAGTTACCAGTAAAAATTGAAGAACGTGAAGACGAATTCAAAGCCGCATTTGGCATTGGTACTGCTGAAAGTATGAAACACGAATTTGGCAGACTCTTTGGTAAAGCCTTAGGTGCACGCACTGGTAAAGAAGCAGAATATCTAATTCCAGATATCGTGGTTGTGCTTAACCCATTTTTGGGTAAAATCAGGCTTCAAGTTAACCCCTTGTTTGTTGGGGGTAGATACCGTAAACTCGTTCGTACTGTTTCACAGTCAAGATGGTTTTGTTCAAACTGCAGAGGACGTGGCTGTGAAAAATGTGGTGGAACAGGTAAACTATATCCTGAATCAGTTGAGGAATTTGCATCTAAACCAATTTTGGAGGTGTCTGAGGGTGTGGATTCGTTTTTTCATGCTTCTGGACGTGAAGACATTGATGCCCGTATGCTTGGAACGGGCCGACCTTTTATTGTTGAAATTTCTAAACCCAAGAAACGTTTTATTGATTTGAAAGCTATGGAAGAAGCAATTAACGTTGGCGCTATAGATAAGGTTGAGGTTTCAGAACTTCACTTCACAACTAAGGATAAGGTACGCAGGCTTAAGAAGGGTGAGAGTGCTGTGAAGGAGTATCGGTTGCTTGCCGAGTTTGAACATGACGTGTCGGATGAAGAATTATGCTTAATTGAAGAAAAACTCACGGGAATTACTGTTAAACAGCAAACGCCGTTGCGTGTTTTGCATCGAAGGGCTGATTTAATTCGGGAAAGGTACATATATAAGGTTAAAGTTAAGAAGGTGTCGCTTAAGACGGCTCTGCTAGAAATTCGTTGTCAAGGCGGTCTCTACGTGAAAGAGTTGGTGTCTGGCGATGAAGACCGAACAATTCCAAGCGTTTCAGGTTTGCTTGGAAATAGGGCAAGGACACTTAAGCTTGATGTGCTTAACGTCATAATGGATGATAATTAAAAGGTGAAATAGAATGAGAGGTTCAAAAGGATATTACTCTGGAACTCGCAGTTTGCTACGCAAACCACAACGTGAACGCGGAAAACCACATATTAGCAAGCTACTTCACGAGTACGAGCTTGGCTCAGAAGTAATCATAAAAATGAATTCCAGCGTACAAAAAAGTATGCCTCACAAACGGTTCCATGGTAAAATCGGAGTTATTCAGGAAAAGCGTGGACGAGGATATGTTGTCAATGTTCCACAAGGTGAGGCAATTAAAACAATCATTGTACGTTGTGAACACTTAGAGCCATACACTGGGAACTGAGCAGAATGAGTCAAAATGAACTAAGCGAAACCCGGCTTACTTTACCACAAGTCAAAAAGGTGTTAGAATCAATTGGCGAGGAAAATCTTGACCAATTCCAGCGTCGCACCCTTGACTATGTTAGCAAATTTGCCAAGATTGAACCTGAAAAAGCTGAAGAGTTAGTGGCGATATTTGTTAAAGAGTATGATCTTGATGAGGTTGAAGCTGTTCAAATCGTAAACTGTATGCCTGAAACTGTTGATGAATTACGTGTCTTTCTTGCGGGTGGGCGTAAAATCATAGAAGCTCAAAAGCTTGAAAAAATAGTTTCAATTCTAAATGAAAACAGAATCCTCAAGTAGTACAAGCGAGTAAGTATTTTTAAGCCTTGAATACACAGATGAGGGTATAGTGATTATTATGGAGAAGCGATACGAAGAGTACGCTTACGTGTTAGACTTCCTGCCACACGGTAAGCCTGGTGTTCGTCCAACTGGAAGAGCTGGTTACAGAGCGGGAGCCCTTATTCAATGTGTCGGCGAAGAATTTTTTACTGTACTCGAAGCCTTAGTAAAAGAAGGCTTAATTCTAAAGCCTGGTGACCGCGTTTACGTTGGCAAAGATTCACGAGAAGAAGTAACCTACATTATTGGCCGAGTAGGCTATGAAGAGTTAACCGCATCAGCTAAAGCTGAACTCCCAGTGGTCATAAGCAAAGTTGTCGCTAATCGTGAAAAATGGTTTGTCAACTTTTTTAACACTGCACGCGCTATTACTCCCCGTATGCACGCCCTTGAGCTAGTCCCTGGGATCGGTAAAAAATACATGTGGCAAGTTATCAACGAACGAACACGTAAACCCTTCGAAAGCTTTGACGATTTACAAAAACGCACTGAACTGCCAAGTCCTGCCAAACTTATTACCAAACGGGTTATGGAGGAACTTGAGGGCGACAGTAAATACCGCCTGTTCACTCGGGTACAGTAACCAAAATGAGCATTGAAGAAACACAGAAATTATTGCAAACTTTTCAAATCACGCCAAACAAGCTTCTTGGGCAAAACTTTATGGTTGAGCCCACCTTTTACCCCAAACTTACAAACTATGCTGAACTCACTTCCTCTGATGTTGTATTAGACGCCGGAGCCGGCTTTGGTTTTTTATCCAGATTTTTAGCTGATAAATGCAAAAGGGTTATTGCAGTTGAAAAGGATCCACAAATTACATTGGCACTACATCAACAAACACGTAACTTTAATAACATTACCGTTATCAAGGGTGACGTGTTAAAAACTGATCTGCCTGATTTTAACAAAGCCATAGCTGCGCCACCTTACTATTTATCCTCCAAACTTGTACTATTTCTACTAAAACACAATATTGACTGCTCTGTGCTGATTGTGCAAAAAGAATTCGCTAACCGCCTCGCCGCAGAAGTCGGAAGTGAAGACTACAGCTGGTTAACAGTCATCATTTACCAAAAAGCCCAAGTTGAACTTTTGGATTTTGTACCAAAAGACATGTTTTATCCTCAACCAGAAGTTGACTCAGTCATTTTGCGCATAAAACCTTGGCAAACTTTACCCTTTACTGTAAAAGATGACCTATTTTTTGAACAGATGCTTAAATGGCTATTTACTGAGCGACACAAAAAACTCTCAAACGCCCTTGAATCCTTCGTAAAAAATACCTTGAAAATGAACAAACAGGATTTCCAAAAAATAATTAAAACCTTGCCTTACCATGAAATGCGGCCTCGTGAACTTACACCTGAAAACTTTGGAGCCTTAGCCAATGCACTCACCAATTAAACGTGTTTGGTTTCAAAACTTGGTGTTTGATATAACTGAAGATGTATTTGAGCCTTCAGATGATTCTTTTTTGTTTGCAGAAAACCTTGATGTCCATAAGGGTGATGAAGTGCTGGATTTGGGCACAGGTTGTGGAATTCTAGGAATTTTGGCTGCTCAAAAAGCAAAGAGTGTATTGGCCGTTGACATTAACCCCTATGCAATTAGCTGTACCAAACAAAATATGTCTCTTAACTATATGCGAGGTAACATGAGTTTTTTGAGAAGTGACTTGTTATCTGCCTTGAATACTGCTGTCCTGTTTGACTTAATACTGTTTAATGCCCCTTACTTACCCTCTGAGCCGCATGAGGTTGAAACGTGGATTGAACGTGCGTGGGCTGGCGGCGTTACTGGGCGCGACGTGATTGACCGTTTTATTCCTCAAACTGTTGCACACTTGAAGCAGTCCGGACGTATTCTTTTGTTGCAGTCCAGTTTGACAGGTTTAGAATTGACGATTCAAAAATTCCACAAATGTGGTTTATCTGCAGTGGTCAAGGCTGAAAGCAAATTACCTTTCTTTGAATCTATCCATCTAATCGAAGCTCAATACACGCATTAAGAACTGTTAAAAATAAGTGATAGTAGATATTTTATAGTGGTTTTTATGACATTATGGTTTTATGTTAAAACACCTGATGAACCTAAAGTTGTAAGCGAGACTGTTTGTACGTTTAATTTTACGCAAGGTGAGCATCCTGAAGACAAGTATTCATGGATTATCGAGCCCGGACGAAATGAACCTAGCTACTGGGAAATCAAAGCCAAATACGCCCCGCTCAAAGACCTAACTATCATCGGAATCACCTATCGCATAGGCGATACTATTGTTTTCGCTGAAATAGACGATAATTTGGCGCCGAACTTTATCAACCCCTTAATAACCAAATATGGGTTTGACAACGTCAAATGGATTGCCACTTTAACTCCACGTTAAAACTTTTTATTGTACTTCTTTTTGTCGGCTATCTATTTGCTATTAATGGTTCATGCTTAAACTGGTAGAGCGTGTGAATTGGGTCTCTTTGGAGATTAATATCCAAATTGTACTACCATAGGAAATAATGGGTGATGATAGATGAAAATTAAGTTAACAACATATTAGAAAATTGTTGTTATTGATTTTTGTACTTCTCAAACTCATTATTCATTATTGTTAACTCGATATTGGCTTGTTTGAAATATTCTATCGTGTCAGCGTCAGCATGATAACGTTTTTCACAGACCACCCTTTTAATGCCCGCATTAATAATCATCATCGCGCAAGTTCGACATGGTGTCATCTTGCAGTACAATGTTGCGCCTTCAAGGGAGATTCCGAATCTTGCCGCTTGAATAATTGCGTTTTGTTCAGCGTGTAGGGTACGTACACAGTGTTGGGTTATGTTTCCGTCGCTGTTGAAGACTTTGCGCATATCATGTCCCGCTTCGTCACAGTGTGATAAGCCTGCTGGTGCGCCAACATAACCTGTAGTCATTATACGTTTATCTTTAACAATTACAGCACCACATCTCCCCCGATCACAAGTTGCACGCTTAGATACTGCCTCACACAAGTCAAGAAAATATCGATCCCAATCAGGTCTTGTGTTAACTGTTTCAATGCTCAATGACTTACCCTGCCTAGTTTGCTTTAGAAACAACACGTGAAAACAAACTAATAACATTAACGATTATTTGCGAAATACATGAATTTCTCTACCAATCAAATGTCGAGAGTCAACTTCTACAAGCGATTCCAAGCATGTTAGGGATTCTATGTTGGTAACGTTTTTGGCAAAAATTTCTGGGTTAAACGGTTTAACACGCACAAAACTTGTGTTTTCTGCTTTTTCACCGATAGGCATCGTAACTACCTGCCCTGAACGAGTAACAATATATGGTGTAACCACAACAAGCATGCCGTCTGGTCTAAGTACTTTATAGGCTTCTTCAATAAACCCAAAAAACAACGGAGTAAGCTTGTCAATAACTTTTTTTGCATATGGTGTTGTGGGAATTTGACGCAAAGCAGGCCCTAAATCTGGTTCTGAAACAATACAATCAACATTTTCTATGCCAATTTTTCTAGACAAAAAATCCACGTCACTTTGGACAACTCGATAATCAGCATTACGCAGTTCATATTCTTGTGATAGCCATTCCAAATTGTCTTCTGCTGCCTTGATGCACCACGGATTAATGTCTGTACCTACAACATGAGCTTTGATCAGTAGGGCTTCTTGCAGAACTGTACCCACGCCACAGAAGGCATCGAGCAATGTTTTTTCTTCGGTGCAGCCTGAGAGGTTAACCATGATTTTTGCCAGACGCGGTGGCATGCCAAAGATTTTTCTTTGTCTTGGCTTGTAAATATCTCGCTTTTGGAATTCAAATGGGTTATGGACTGCAATAGTTGTAGCTATCCAGCTGGTTTCCTTGCCAATGCAGAGGAGTATTTCTGATTTATTTTCAACGAGATTCTTTTTTAGAACTTCAACATGACTAAGTTGCCCTTGCGACTTGTTAGCAAACCCCATGAAACGGGCTTTTTTGCCATATTCTGCCAGTTCATCTTTAATTGTGCTTCCAAGTAGGCGTTGGATTTCACCAGCACGAGCTTTAAGATGATCTTCTTCAAGGTAAACGCTAACTCCAAAAAACACTTTGCCTTTTGCCTGTTTGACCATTTGGTTAACTATGTCACTTTTCTTTAAAGCTTCTACAACTTGCTCTTCCGCTTGCTTGTTATGTTTTACGTAAGCATCTTTTACTTGCTGGCTAGAAAGCGACAGCATGACTTGACCTATTTTAATTGTGCCACCTAAATCCCCAATGACCATTGGATCTAGGGTTTGTTGAGTTTGAATGGTGAAAAATTCTTTAGCGAAATGCTGTATTTCAAAACTTATCTGTCTTGCTTGCAGGTAAGCTGTAAGCTCCGCTAGGGAAAGCTGCCAATTCTTTCCTGAAATGAACAATAAATTAAACATTAAAAATCAACAAGTCAACTAACTATTTAAACACATTAACATAAATGGTTAAAAATATCAAATTGAAAATGCCGAACTGACGAGGAGAGTTTTAATAGCCTTCTTTTGTTCTTATTTAATTAGTATCTTTGTATTGGTGACTATGACAGTTATGACCTACCCTGATAAAAATCGCCCTATTGAAAGGGTGTGCTCATAGTATCGAGCGCAAGAGTCTTTACTTTAAGTAATTGCATTAAACGCCTTGCTTAACTAAAGACATGTTTTTATGGGATTATGGTTATAACACTTATTAGTAACCTTATCAAATACTGAACGCTTTAGAATAAGCTTCGTTAAAACTGAGAGGAAGACGTTAGATGCACGCAAGAAATTTCAGACATGTAAAGAATCGTGCTTATACAAGGAAAGAATACGCTCGTGGTTTTCCACCACCAAAAATTGTCAAGTTTACTATGGGTGACACAAAAGGTAGCTTTGATTTTGAAGTTCAGCTTCTGTCAACTAAGAGGGTTCAGGTGCGTCATAGTGCACTTGAGGCGGCACGTGTGGCTACAAATCGTGTGTTGATTGACAAACTAGTTAATGATTATCTCATGGTTGTTCATCCATATCCACACATTATATTGCGGGAAAACAAGATGATTTTTGGTGCTCATGCTGACCGTCTTCAACAAGGTATGAGGCGATCATTTGGAACTGCCGTTGGTACTGCTGCAAAGGTAGAGGTAGATCAACCAATAATTACTGTGAAAGTAAAAGCAGCATCTGCTGAAATCGCAAAAATGTCCCTTAAACGTGGTAGTGCAAAGCTTCCAATTCATTGCAAAATCGTGGTGACCAAATCTCCAGCTACATCAGCTGAGAAGGCCACAACGGAGACTGAAACCGCTTGAGCGACGCGAGCAAGCCGTTGATCTCTTGGTTTAAGGACGTACGAAATACTGATGTGCCTGTTGTTGGCGGAAAAAATGCCAGCCTTGGTGAAATGATTCATGCTGGACTGATGGTTCCCAACGGTTTTGCTATTACAGCTTTTGCTTATGAAAAATTTATTGAAGAGACTCAAATTTCTAAAAAAATATATGCTATAATTAAGGAGACTATTGTAGACCCTAATGATCCTAAGCAGTATGAGGGGGCTTCAAAACGTATTCGTGTGTTGATTGAAAAAACTCCTATGCCTAAAGATATTGAGTTGTCAATTAGGAAAGCTTATGAGGAGTTAAACAAGAGTTTTAATCTTAGGGATACTTTTGTTGCTGTTCGTTCTAGTGCTACTGCGGAGGATTTGCCTGATGCTTCTTTTGCGGGTCAGCAGGAAACTTTTCTTAATGTTAGGGGTTCTGATGATCTTGTTGAGGGGGTTGTGAAGTGTTGGTCGAGTTTGTTTACTCCTAGGGCTATTTTTTATCGTGCTGAGAAGAATTTTGCGCATGATAAGGTTTTTATTAGTGTTGGTGTTCAAAAAATGGTTAACTCCCGTGTTGCGGGTGTTATGTTTACAATTAACCCTGTAACTGGAGACCGAAATGAAATTGTTATTGAATGCACCTTTGGTCTTGGTGAGGCGGTTGTTTCTGGTGCTGTTAATCCTGATGGTTTTGTTGTTGACAAGTTGACGGGTCAAATTAAGGAACGTAGGATTGCAAAGAAGACTGTTGAGTATATTCGGGATCCAAATACAGGAAAAACTATTCATTCAAACATTTTGGGTACTAGAGCTACAGCGTCTTGTGTAAGTGACCAAGAGATAATGGCGCTTGTAGATCTTGCTCGTAGAATCGAGAAGCATTATGGTAAACCAATGGATATTGAATGGGCAATTGACCAAGACTCGTCTTGTTCTAACAATATTTTCTTGGTTCAAGCACGTCCAGAAACAGTGTGGTCGAAAACTATGGAAACCCCAGTTGATTCTAAAGAAAAGATTGAAGAATCCTTGAAAGTTATAGTTAGAGGCATTAGTGCTGGTAAGCGTGGTTATGGTTTTGGTGTGGCTAAGGTCGCCAAGACAACTGATGAAGCGGCATCAATTATGCAAAAGGGTGATATTCTAGTTACGGATATGACAAATCCTGACTTTGTTCCGTATATGAAGATGGCTTCTGCTATTGTGACTGACAAAGGGGGTATTACTTCTCATGCGGCTATTGTGAGTCGAGAACTAAATATTCCTTGTGTTGTTGGAACAGAGACTGGAACTCAAGTTATGAAGTCTGGCGAAGAATATACCGTTGATTCAAGAAATGGTATAATCTATGAAGGTATAATACCGCAGGCACAAGCGCCAGTAGAGAATCGCATGATGCCTTGTACAAATGAGGCTCCTGTTCAGGTGACAGCTACAAAAATTTACATGAACTTGGCTATTCCTGATAAGATTGAGGAATACAAGAACTTACCCTTCCAGGGCATCGGTTTAATGCGTGCAGAATTTATCTTCGCAGCATACGTTAATGAGCATCCTATGTCTTTGGTTGAGAAGGGTGAGGATCAGAAGCTTGTTGATAAGTTTGCTGAGGGTATTGCTACTGTTGCGCGTGTGATTCAGCCGCGTATTGTGGTTGTGCGGTTTAGTGATTTTAAGACTAATGAGTATCGTGATCTTGAGGGCGGCGAGAAATATGAGATTGTTGAAGAGAATCCAATGTTGGGTTGGAGGGGCTGTAGTCGCTATATTAGTAAGTGGTATGAGAAGGCTTTTCGTCTTGAGTGTCAGGCTATAAAGAAGTGTCGTGATGAATGGGGTCTTAAGAATGTTTACGTTATGCTCCCAATGGTTAGGACTCTTCAAGAAGCAAAGAAGGTTCTTGAGATTATGCGACAAGAAGGTCTTGAACGTTCACGTGACTTCAAGATTTGGTTTATGGCAGAAACTCCAAGTATTATAGTTATGGCCGATGAATTTAGTAAGTTGGTTGATGGTTTTAGTGTTGGTAGTAATGATTTGACGCAGGGTGTGTTGATGATTGATCGTGATTCTGAGCGTCTTGGTCAGATGGGTTATTTTGATGAGCGTGATCCTGCTGTAAAGCGTATGATTGCACATTTGATTAAAGTTGCTCATGAAAATGGGTGTACCGTAAGTATATGTGGTGAGGGGCCGTCAAACTTGCCTGACTTTTGTGAGTTTCTCGTTCGTGCAGGTATAGACAGTATATCAGTGAACAATGATGCAGTTGTAGCAACATTAAGAAATGTTGCAAGCATAGAGCAAAAAATCATTCTTGAGCGCTTAGCTGAAGTCGCCGCAGTCACAGCAGGTAAACCATTAAAGAAACCCATTCCAGACTGGGAATGGTAAACCTACACCATTTAAACCTACCTTTTCGTAGTTTTTACTATCTAATTTAACTTAATGGTTTGAGAACATGGACAATTTTGATTTTGAAGAGGAAAGAATCAAACAGGAAATCCAAAAGCTTGGCGCTAAACGTGTTTTAATTCAAATGCCACAAGGCTTAAAACCTAAAGCAACCAAAATTGCTAAAATAGTGGAGAAAGTCGGTGCGCTTGCTTTGATTTCAGCTGATCCCTGTTATGGTGCCTGTGACATCACCACTAATGAAGCGGCAGACCTTGGCGCAGACTTGGTTATTCATTTTGGGCATTCAAAACTTGTTAAGCATGAGTCTGTTCCAACTATTTATGTTGAAACAAGAGCCTTAGCAAATGTTAATGAGGCTTTAGAGAAAGCCCTGCCGTTGCTGGGTAGTTATTCAAAAATTGGTTTAGTAACTTCTGTTCAGCACCTGCAAACTCTTGATGAAACACGCAAGTTTTTGGTGCATTCTGGAAAAACTGTGATAATCGGAGAAGCTGGACACGTTGGGTATGCTGGGCAAGTTATCGGTTGTGATTACAGTAACGTAAGATCTATTGTTGGTGAGGTGGAAGCATACTTATTTGTCGGCGGTGGAATCTTTCATGCATTGGGCATAGCTTTGAGCACCTCCAAACCAACTATTGTTGTTGATCCCTATGATAATCGGGCATTCTCGGTTAGTGAGGCTGCTCAGAAACTTTTAAAGCAGCATTGGGCGTGCATTGAGCAGGCAAAAAATGCTAAGAACATCGGTGTAATCATCGGTTTAAAGCCTGGGCAGAAACGGGTTGAAGAGGCCCTAAAAGTTAAAGAGTTAATTGAAAAGCATGGTAAAACTGCTTATCTTATTGCCATTCGGGAAGTAACACCTGAGTCACTTCTTGATTTTCCCACAATTGAGTCCTATGTAAACACGGCTTGCCCAAGAATTTCTCTTGATGCCCCAGAAAAATTCGCGAAGCCCATATTAACAGTTAACGAGTTTATGGTTGCATCTGGCGAAGCTTCATGGGAGAGCATGCTCAAAAAAGGCTTATTCGAAAACTAGATCTTGAGCGTTTTCTCTCAACTGTGCAAATTAACCCTACGCCCAAAGCTAACCTTGAACAATATACCCTTTCAGAACATATTGCTGCAACTATGCTCTACACTGCAGCCTACATAAACAACGATATAGCAGACAAAAGTGTCTTGGATTTAGGCTGTGGCACCGGTAGGCTTAGTTTGGGTGCAGCTTTTCTTGGAGCCAAAACCGTTTTAGGTGTTGACATCGACAAAACCGCCTTAAAAGTTGCCATTACAAACTCGCAAAATACTGGTTTAACCGCTAACACAGATTGGATCAACGGTGACATCTCCACAGTTAATGGTTGTTTTGATACAGTTTTGCAGAACCCACCTTTTGGTGTTCAAACTCGTAATGCCGACCGTGCTTTTCTAGTTAAGGCTTTAACGTCTGGTAAAATGATCTATTCTTTACATAATCATCCTGAAGTTGATAAACGTCTAATTAATATTCTCAAATCGTCTGGAATGGGTTTGATTGAGGTTCAGCCGTCAGCTTTTTTAAAACGTTTCATTGAACAGCATGGAGGTGTAGTCAGAGCAGTTTACGCGATGCTTATGACTATTCCTAAAATGTTTACTTTCCACACTAAGGAGCGTCATGATTTTGTGATTGATCTCTACGTTATCGAGAATAGCTATTGAGTAGACTCTTTTTATGGCGGGTTTGTTTTTCTTTACTAAATCAAAAGGTTTATTGCGTGCGCAGAATTTTAGCATATGCTACTTAACAAGATGTGATTATAACTTCGGTTATTAAAATAAGTTAAAGAGAGAAAATTACCATGAGTTTAAAACAACCGGAACAAAAAAGTGGTCATATAGTTTTACCGGGCGAACGCTTAGGTGTTATTGAAGAATTTATTCCTGATTCAGGAACTTATGTTAAAGACAGCGTTATCTACTCAAAAATTGTTGGGCACGCATTAATGGATCTTCTCAACAAACGTGTTTCAGTTTATCCCTTAGTTAACAGTGCTGTAACTCCAAAGGCTGGTATGACCGTTATTGGTCAAGTTGGAAATGCACAATCCGATAATGTGTTGGTCAGAATCTTTAGAGTTGGCAACAAAAAAATTAGCGGTGTTTTTGGCGGCATACTTCACATCTCCGATGTTTCTGATCGTTATATCAATTCCATGAATGAAGTCTGCAAGCCAGGAGATATTATTCGCGCCAAAGTTATCAGCGAGAAGAACCAAGTTTACCATTTAGCAACTCAAGATAAAAACTTGGGTGTTCTGTACGGGTTCTGTTCACGGTGCAGCAATCTTATGAACCTTGACCGTTATGAAATGCGTTGCCCTAAATGTGGTAACATTGAAAAACGTAAAACAACTATTGATTATGGAACTGAACCACTCTAAGAGGTAAAATAGCAAATGAAAATTAATGTATTAAAGAAAAACGAACATGAACTAAAAATTGAGATTATAGGCGCAGACCATGGCCTTTGTAACTTGCTCCAGAAAAAAATCTTACTGGACGAAAACGTTGATTTAGCTGGCTATGATGTTCCCCATCCTTTAGCTTCAAACCCAATTATTTACGTTAGAATGAAAGGCGACTTAAATCCTCAAGATACATTGCTTGCTGCTGCTAAAAAAGCAATTGCAGACAACGAAGAATTCAGCAAAACACTTAAAAAAGCCCTAAAAGCGTAATCTCCTTTTTAACTTCAATTTTTCCATATGTTACATTGATTCTGTTTCACTACCGTTTTGTAGAGCCCCCTTTTGGATGTTAACCATTTTTGGCCTAAAACCTAAAGGACTGCCCTGAAATAAACTTAAATTCATACAATGAAAGTTAAACAAGAGTTGTCCATATTCTAATCATCACAGTTGCCCATAAATGGAAAATTTATTTTCGATTATATCTCTAAAATTCAACTTATTGGTGTTTAGTGCGGTTAACCTGTTTTATTTTAAACCTTAGATGCCCTTATTGGAGTAATCTACAATAACTGACTGGTTTGAGGTGTTGTTGTCAGCCCGAATTGGGGTTGATTTACCGATGCTCAGAAGTTTATGCTTTAGCCTTCTGTAAGAGCGGGTATTTCTGTTCCTTTATGGGTGGCGTATTTAATTGCATTTGAAATCAGCTTTTTGTAACCTGATATTTAGAAAAAGTTTAAAAGCAACAAAGATAAGGAAATCAAAAACGGATGAGGGAACCCTATATGGAATTCTGTCCTAACTGTGGTAGTCGTCTTGAACCAAAGAAATCAAAGATCGGTAAAGAAGCTTCTTTGATTCTTGCTTGTCCTAAATGTGGATACAAAAAACCTGAAACTGGTGCAGCAATTGAGCCTAAAACTGCAAAAGTTATTCAGCATAACCCCCAACAGTTTGTTGCTGTAATAGGAAAGGAAGAACAGAAATTAAGCACGTTGCCAACAGTCAGAGTGGAATGTCCAAAGTGTGGAAATAACACAGCTTACGTATGGCAAGTGCAAACACGTGGCGCAGATGAGTCTTCAACCCAGTTTCTACGTTGCACAAAATGCAACTATACCTATAGAGAATACAGTTAATCTGAAAATTCTCCTTTCTTCCAATTTTACTACGTTATTATATGTTTACAGGGTAAGTTTTTGGGTTTTACTTCTTAAGAGGGTTTATTAAAAGGGTTTTAGAACAAGTTTATCTATAAGGACAGCGATAAAACATACACATGTGTATTAGGCGAGGAAGAGAACTGTGTTTAAGCTCAAAGTATCTGATGCTAAGCTCTTAAGAGATATGGCTACTGCGATTTCAATATTGGTGGATGAAGCAACCTTCAAGATTGACACTGAAGGCTTAAAATTGCGTGCAATGGATCCATCACGCGTAGCAATGATAGATTTTGAATGGCCAAAAACCATATTTGAAGAATATGTATGTACTGAACCAACAAAAATGTGCATAAACATAAGCGAGCTTCTTAAACTTCTCAAACGTGCGGGGCGAGATGAATCCGTTGAGCTCTCGCTTGACGATAAAACTGGGCGTCTGCAAGTCAAAATCATGGGTAAATATGCCCGAAACTTTACGATGCCAACTCTTGAAGCATCAGAAGAAGAGGTTCCTACTCCAAAAATCAACTTTAATGTTAAGGCAAAAAGCACCACTGCAGGTTTAAGCCAAGCAATTGAAGACGCACAACTAGTTAGTGACCACGTGCGAATTGAGGCAGACTCTGAAAAACTGGTTTTAAGTGCAACTGGTGATTTGATGGGTGCTACAATTACTTTACAAAAAGGAAGTGATGCCCTTCTTGATTTGGAAGTTAAAGAAAACTCTAAAGCAACTTTCAGCCTGAGCTATCTTTCTGAGATTATCAAAGCAGCTTCAGCTACGTCAGACATTGCAACACTTGAGTTTTCAAGTGACATGCCTGTGTACATTGATTTCCAGCAGACTAAGGAAGGCAAATTAACGTTCTTCTTGGCACCAAGAATAGAAACAGACTAATGATGGATAGAACTTTGTCGATTGAACCAGTGAGTTTCACAAAAAGCGATATAGCCAAATATCCCTTTTTGAAAGAAACTGCACGGTATCTTTCTCCTTTAGATTTACAGATTGAAGACTTAACTAGTCCTAGTATGCATCAAATTCTAGACCGTGCAATGGAACGTGTAACCTCAGCAATAATTGATTTTACAGTTAGACCGCTAATTGGCGCGCAGGGCAACAGATACATAATAAAAAACCCTGAAAAGGAGATAATTTCTTTTCCTGTTGCAATAATGCTTGTTTCTGCTACTGATAACTCTCTTATAAAAAAACGGTACGCGTTAGCCGAGGCTAAACAGGCAACAAGCGAGTTGAATTCAGAGTCAAAAGAATTAATTCTCAAAATTGCTCTTGATTTCGGTTGGAAAATTACTTTGGCTCCATTTGATAGCGCGTTTGAGTTTGTTTTGTATTTTAGTGATTTTTTGCAAAACGCTAGTCATCTTCATGATGCTAAATGGAAACTAATAAACAGCAAACTTTCCAAGGGTGATGTGTACCTCAACAAGCATGATGTTGTACGTTTGCTTCAGGAAGAGGTAAAGCGGAGAATAGAAAAACGGCTCAACAATACCCCTATAGATAGATATCCGCCTGAAATCTCTGAGTTAGCCGAAAAGCTCAAAATTCTTGCAGCAGAACATATCGGGCAAGCTGAAACAGAATTTCCAAAAGTGGTTGTTCAAGAGGCTTTTCCGCCCTGTATTAATGCCCTCTATGATGCTGCCTCAAAGAATCATCATCTGCCGCATATGGGTCGGTTCGCGTTAACAGCTTTTCTAGTTAATATTGGTATGAGTCCTGAATCTGTAACTGAACTTTTCAGGTCTTTTTCTGACTATAATGAACGACTTACTCGCTATCAGGTTGAGCACATTGCTGGTGAACGTGGTTCAGGCACAAAATATACCTGTCCACAATGTTCAATTCTTCAAACCCATAATGTTTGTAAAAACCGTGATGATCTTTGCAAACGTATCTATCATCCATTAAAATATTACAAAATTAAATCTGAAATTACGACTCCGAGTCAATCTGGAAAACTCGGAGAAAGCAGCCAGCTAAAAAGTAACTGAGCAGTCAGCTTAATGTCAAAGTTTATTAGGTCACACTCCACTAGTTTAAAGTAGATTTTTGAAGTGAATTTTTTGATGACTTATCAGTTGTCGGGGAACATGCAAGTTTGTTCAAAGATTGGCGTAATTTTGCCAACGTATGGTGAAGCAGAAAATATTGTAAATCTCATTAGCGATATTGAAGCTCTAAACCTTGACACTTCTATCTTGGTTATTGACGATTTAAGTCCTGACCACACTGCAGAATTTGTTCGGCAAATGCAGCAAAAATACAGCAACATCATCTTGTGTGTTCGACCTAAAAAAACTGGATTAGGCACTGCAATTACTGATGGATTTAAGATTTTTCTCTCAATGCAAACATTGCCTAAATACGTTATAACAATGGATGCCGATTATTCTCATGACCCAAAAGCTATACCGCAATTGCTTTCAAACATGGAAACAAACTGTGGGGTAGTAATTGGTAGCCGCTACTGCGAAGGTGGAAAAACCGCGGGGTGGCCTTTCACACGTAAAATCATCAGTAGAGTCGCCAATTTTATTGCTCAAAACTCTCTTGGACTTAATCTTCACGACTGTACCAGTGGTTTTCGCTGTTACTCTACTGATTTTCTTCAAGAAGTCATCAGCAATCTACACAGCCAAACATACGAAATACAAATAGAAACCATCCGGCAAGCAGTTTCAAAGGATTTTCTAGTCAAAGAGACCCCCATTTTGTTTGTTAACCGCAAACGCGGTAAATCCAAACTTACATTAACCGAAATTAAAAGTTATTTAACTTACACTTTTAAGGCTGCCACACCTTAACGTTTCGAGTCGCGATATGCTTTTATCTGCTTTGAACCATTTTTGTATAGTTTAGTATCAATGTGGCTTGGAAATTTGAGGGGTAACCTGCTGCTAAAACGTATCGTTTCATCAAAAAAGTTACTTACTGTTTCAGTTGCTTTACTTATTTTAAGCATTACCTTGGCTATGGCAAGCATTTACTCCGTGCAGACTGGACAAACACAAACTGTTGTTTTGTTTGACGAAACTTTCCATTTATCCTCAATGGAAACTCGCCGACAGGGTTTAGGTTCCTTTCACGGCGGAGAAAACCTCACAATTCAAGTCCAAAGCAACCCTGGACTCATGAACTTTTCAATAATTACGTATCGGGCAACCAACTTTACTGAACAATCCATAGGTGACATCACTTTCTCTTTTATTGCAGGTGCTGACTACTACGAAACTGTGTTTTACTGTTTACCCCAAACCTCTGGTGACGTACATTTAACAGTGACTGTCAACAAACCTGCTGTTGAGTATCCCTGTAGTATGCTTAACAGCCCAGCAAAAGTGCTATTTGTAGCAAGCATATCTGTAATATTTCTCATCACCCTGAAAGCAGCTGTTAACCAAACCACCAAAACTCTTTTGCCCACTGTTTTACCCTCAATTAGCCGAAATGGACACAAGCGCTTAATCACTCTGCTTTTTATCTCTTTGATTGTTTGGTTTAGTCTTTTAGCAACAAACTCTAACCCCCTCTCTGACTTCGAAGATTGGTATACTGATCACGCACGGCACCCCTACACGTCAACCTTATTCTTGACTAGAAACTTTGCAGTGTTCAATACTCCACTTGGTGACCTATCAAGCAGCGACAATTCTTACTACAAATTTACCACTTGGCCCGAAATGCCCCACCTTTACCCGATGGGAAGCATTTTCTTGTTTATGCCTTTTGCCCTTATGCTCCAAAACGGTGCCGATCCTACGCTTGTCTTTAAACTGGAAATTGTCCTATTTCTTGTGGTGGCACATATTTGTCTGTACTTTTTCTTAAAATATTTCTGGAAAAAACCTCTTGATTTACCATGGAAGCTTATCGGGGTCTACATAATTTATGTTTCACTTGTTATTTTTGCGGCTAATGGCATGTTTGACTCGGTTGCGTTTCTGTTTAGTCTATTTGGGTTAATCCTGTTTTTGACCAAGCGGTATGATTATTTCATTTTGATGGTTGGAGTTTCAATTATTTTCAAATATCAAGCTGGCATCTTCTTGCTACCCTTAATAATTTGCGCTCTTGTTGAGCTTTACCGCACAAACAAGTTCTTTGGACTTATCCAAAATAGGCCTGTACTTGTTGGAGCTGCTTTAGCTGTTGCCAGTGGGGTCACTGCTGTTCTTAGTGCCCCTTACTTAATGCAGGTTCGACCTGAACTTATCATGAACGGAATTAACGCGTTTAATCCTCACTCACAGGTTTCTTGGTGGCTCCAAATCTTAGCTGTTGCATTAACTTTAGCAGTTACACTTGTTTACACTGCTTACATATACAAACAAAACAGTTTGATGGCTCTTTCAGCAATATTTCTGTTGTTGCCAAGTTTTATGATGCCTTACATCCAAAACTGGTACCTTCCTTTTCTGTTTGTTTACATTTTGATACCACAGGAAAAGAAAGTGCTTGGTGCAACAATGATTTGGTTGGTATTTATGGTGATAATGCTTTCTTTTGGTGGTGCATCATTTAATCCGTTTTTAATTATCGAGAACATAAAAATAATGCTCCACCTTTAGTTTCAAGGTAACATACAAACATAGCACTCTTGTAGTTATGGTTAATAGGGAAAAAGGCATTATAACCTGTTTAGGGTGGTGCACATGTCTTCGAGGGATTTTGTTTACTCCAAATTCACAGAGTTTTACAATAACTCCTCAACAGTGATTCCTGCGCCGTCAAGTTTTGAACAACGTGAATTTGCCTACCTCATGTTTAAGGAACGTTTCATGGTTCGCCACAAACGTTTCGAAAGTATGCAAGTTTTTCAAAACGTTTTAGCCAGAAACGTGCCCTCGGACGTTTATCACTCCTGTGCCTACTATGAAAGTCCTGATCTTGAAATGGACAAAAAAGGTTGGATTGGTTCTGATCTTGTTTTTGACATAGATGCAGATCACATTCCTACATCATGTGGTAAAATCCATGATGAATGGACCTGCCAAAAATGCGAGTTCAGTGGGAAAGGCATAACCCCTGAGGAATGCCCAATCTGCGAAGGCGACAAGTTCTCAGCTAAAACTTGGCCCTGTGATCTTTGTATTGAATCAACACGCATAGAAACTGGCAAACTAATTGACATGCTTACAAAAGACTTTGGGTTTGCTGCTAATGAGCTCCATGTCTTTTTTTCTGGACATCGCGGTTACCATGTGCATGTGGAAGATGAGTCAGTGCGTTCACTTGATGCCCTGTCAAGAAAAGAAATCGTTGACTATATAACTGGACTTGGTTTGTCTGTCATTGATAAAGACACAAAAGAAAAACCTGTTAAAGGCAGAAAGCGAGCGGCTGCCACAAAAAAATTTAATCTACATGATTACGGATGGAACCGACGTTTAAAGGTAGGTATGTCAAAGTTTCTTTCAACCGCGACAGCTGAAGATCTAAAAAACTTGGGGTTAAAGAACAAAAATTTGTTTAAAAACAAAGATGTTATTCTTAAACGTGCTATTGAGGATGGTCAATGGGATCTTATTCCAGGTGTTAGTGTGGCGACATGGCATAAGCTGGCTGAGCAAATTAAAAGCTTGGAGTCAGCAAACATTGATACGGTTGTAACTACAGATATTCATCGGTTAATCAGGATGAACGGCACTTTGCATGGTAAAACGGGTTTGCTTAAAATAGAATTTCCAGCGCATCAAATTGACGATTTTGACCCGTTAACTCAAGCAGTAGCTTTTAAAAAGGGCACAGCTAGAGTGTTGGTCTCTGATGCGCCTGAGTTTAGGTTAGGCGGAGCAACATGGGGACCCTATAAGAACGTTAAGGTTGTGTTGCCCACTGCTGCGGCGGTCATGCTTATCCTAAAGGGCAGAGCTGAGGTGGCAAATTAATGTATGACGAACTATACCAAGCATGGAAACACGAAGTAACAGAGCCTACACTTGGTACTTTACCGCGTGACTTTTATGAACACATTACTCGGTATCTGCGTAAAATAAAAGAAGAAAATAGTTTAATGGATAATAAGACTCTTAAAACGACTCTGCTTGAAAAAGAAGCTGCCAATGTTAAGCGTATGCTTGGGGAATTATTGTGGGCAAGATACAAAAAAATAGTCAAATTTACCACTCAAACCCAAAAACTCTCTACTGAACTGTTAGCGTTTGAGGAAGCCCAAATCTTTGAGAGTTTTGTCCCCTTTACTGAAGCTTATCAAAAATTTGCTAAAAGTTTGCTTCAAGGTCAAACCCGTCAGTCAAATCAGGAACCACACAAACGCGTTACTCTACGTTTTTCTAAAGATATTCCTCAGATCATGGGTGCCGATATGAAGTCCTATGGGCCATTTATTGTTGAAGACATTGCATCTTTGCCGGTTCAAAACGCTAAAATCTTTGTAAAGCAAGGGTTAGCAGTAATAGTCGATGTAACCTAACAGCTTATTTTGTTGTTAGATTACTTTTGGCTATTGATGCTTTTGGCATATTTTCTGTTTTTGTACATATGCCCTAAGTTTTTGACTGAAAATATCAAAAGCGGATAAACGATAATCCATATTATCGAATAGAGTGGTCCATAGTATTTGTGGAATAAGTCTACGTTTGGCGAGGTTACACCGTACTGCATGCTAATCATAAAAATTGTTATAATCCTGAAAATGTTGATAAAATATGTGACAACTGCACCAATGATGAAACATCCAATTTTTGCTTTCCAAGAAATTGGCATGCGCTTTAAGAACAGCAGTATAACAACGGTGTAGATTAGGAAGCTTTCTATGCCTGCGCAGGGCCATGCAATACCCAATTGGGTGGTTCCCATTGGTCCTGAAACAGTTAAGATTGGCATTGTTCCGTGAAGTGAATCCGTGGAGCTAGTTAGAATTGTGCTGTAACCCATTAGATTAAAGATTATACTGGCTATTGAGGCAGTGGTGGGCACAAAAGCCTGAAACAATGTAAATTGACCATACGGATACATGTTGTCAATAGCATATATTCCTCCAACCATTACCATGAAAGACAGGGGGATGGCATAGTTGATTAAGCCTTTTTTCCCAAACATCAAAAAAGCAATCGCTGCAAAGAAAGCTGCAAAAACCAAGTATTCAATTGACATGGGCATAGCTGAGGCCCAGTCTCCCTGCATATTGTTAGCCAATGCCCAATTGGTGATGACGTTATTTAAATCTAAATAGTAAGATACCCAAACGTAAATAGTGGGTAGAATCATAATTAAAGAAAGCAGGATAACACGGGGTGAAAGCGTCTTGACAAGTTTTGTGTCTTTAAAGTTTTCCCAGCCTAAAATCAGCTCAAGACCAATTAACCAAACAAAAAATAGCTCAAACGTTCTGCCTTTCCACATGGATTCAAATGATGTAGCATCTAAGAAGTACAACCAAACCAGTGGAATAAGAAACACAATCAACGGCAGTAAAGGCAAAAGCATTCTGGGTTGATTTCTGATATGCTCAAAAATTTTGGGCATTATGCTACCGATCCATCTTACATATAATAGGTTTAACCACAATCATAAAAAGAATTTCCCAAAATATTTTCAAAAACATTTTTTCGTTGCTTCCATGGAGTTGTTTTCTTGTCTGGTGTCTATAGCTGCTTGTTGTGGTTTTATGCTAAAACCAGTTTGGGCAAGGGTAACAGGCCATCTATTTGGCATCTAATCTTCAATGCATGCAGAAAATCTTATAGGTCATAAGAACTATAATGGTGCTGAAACAATTCAGTATGTCAAAAAAACTTTTTTTAACCCATTACTCTATTTATTGAACGGGTTGTTTTGTTTGGTTGTTCTTTGTTTTAGATTTAAAAGTGAAAAAGTATAAGAATGGGTGCGTTACTTTTATGGAAAGCTAAAGCTGGTAGTGAACAAAGTGAACGTTCCTAAAGAAGTCAAGACTTACTGTCCAAAATGTAAAGCTCATGAAGCTCATGCTGTAACCCTGTACAAGGCTGGAAAACGTAGAGCCTTGGCAGTTGGCGAACGTGCCCACGCTAGAGAAAAAAGAGGCTATGGTGGACAAAAATATGCCCTCCAACACGAATTCGCCAAAACAACCAAAAAACAAACTTTACGTTTGAAATGTAAAAAATGTGGTTACATGCGCCACAAAGATGGAATAAGACTAAGAAAATTAGCCCTAGTTTAAACATATAATGGAGTTAAAATGTTATGTCAGAATGGAACAAGCTTATCCCCAAACCGAGCAGCACTTTTTTACGTGTTAAATGCTTAAAATGCGGTAACGAACAATTAGTGTTTAGTCACGCAACAAACAAAGTAACATGCAACGTATGCAATGAAACTTTAGCTGCACCAGCAGGCGGAAAAGCGAAAATCAATGGCGAAATCCTTTCAGCATTAGAGTAAACAAAACAGTCGAGGATGTTGTGAAATGGCAGAGCGTAAGCCTGAATGGCCAGAAAATGGCGATCTAGTAATTGCTACTATAGAGTCTGTAACTGACTATGGTGCTTACGCGAAACTTGATGAATTCAATAAACGTGGACTGCTTCACGTTTCCGAAATTTCTTCTTCATGGATTCGTAATATCCGCGATTTTGTACGTGAAGGACAAAAAGTTGTCCTCAAAGTTTTGCGTGTAGATTCTGAAAAAGGGCACATTGACCTCTCTCTGCGTCGAGTTACTAAACGTGAACGTATCGAAAAAATTATGTCATGGAAAAAGGAACGCAAAGGTGAAGCTTTACTCCGTGAAGTCGCAACAAAAGTCGGCTTAACTGCTGATGAACTTTACCAGCAAGCCGGAGAAAAAATTGACGAAAAATTTGGTATATATGAAGGATTTGAAAAAGCAGTAAAAGATGGTTCCGAAGCACTAACAAAGATTGGGGTTCCAGAAAAAATTGCCGCCATTTTTGCCGAAGTTGGCGAAGAACGTATTCACGTAAAAATGGTCAAGGTCAAAGGAATCCTTGAAATCAGATGTATGAAACCAAACGGCGTAAAAATAATCAAAGAAGCATTTGCAGCAGCAAAAGCAGAAAAAATTCGTGCCGCCGAGGTAAAATTCTACGTTATTGCTGCGCCAAAGTACAGCATTGAAGCCCGAGCAGAGAATTATAAGAAAGCTGAAGAGGTCTTCCAGAAAGCTGCCCAAAGTGTCGTGTCAAATATTACTAAAGCAGGCGGACAAGGCACTTTTAGAAGGGAAAAATAGTTTGGTTTGGCAACTAAGAAAATGCGTTAAGTGTAATCATTACACATTAAATAAAACGACATGTCCTTACTGCAGTGGTACTGTAAAGATTCCTCATCCAGCCAAGTTTTCCCCTGATGATAAGTACCTGAAATATCGTATGGCAATGAAAAGAGGTAGCGAAGAGTAATGAAAGAAACATACATTAAAGAACTTCGGCAAATCCAACCTAACAACCCCGTTTTAATTGAAGGCCTTCCAGGATTAGGTTTAGTTGGCAAAATCGCTATGCGATACTTAATTAAACAATTGAAAGCCCAAAAAATCGCTTACCTATACTCACCGCACTTTCCATATTTTGTCTTAGTTAACAAAAAGGGTAACGTACGTTTACTACGTGGTGCCTTTTATTACTGGAAAAACCCAAAAGAGGATGCAAACGACCTTATCCTGTTTACTGGTGACAGCCAATCACAAACCATTGAAGGTCAATATGAAATCGCTGATCGCATGCTAGACTACGCAGAGAAAAATCATGTACACACCATTGCAACAATTGGTGGTTACCGTATGGAAGCAAAAGATAAACCTAAAGTCTTTGTCACCGCAACCCGTAAAGGTATAATTGATAAATCAATTGAAGCAGGTGCATCCTTAAGCGCTTCAGGGAGTCCAATAGTTGGAACTGCAGGCTTAATCTTGGGTTTATCGAAATTTAAAAAAATCAATGCTCTATGTCTTCTGGGCGAAACACGTGGTTATCTTCCTGACCCGTTAGCAGCAAAAAGTGTTCTTGAAATTCTAAAGAACACCTTTAATTTTGATGTTGATCTAAACGGGTTAGATGAAGAAATTTCTCGAGCAGAAACAATGGTCACACGCCTACAAGCAATCGAAGAAAAACGGGCGCTACAGGCAGAAGAAACAAAGAAACAAGATGAAAAGAAAACAACCTACATATCTTAACTTTCTCTTGTTTTCTTGAAATGCTTCTTTTTTTTAAATATCTGATTTGTTTGGCGATATTTTCGTCTCCAAAAGGTAAAACATTCCAATAATGTGGTGCATTGATTATTTTCGATCTTGCATTCGTTATGGCTGTAGTAAACTTTAGGTATTCTCTACGATTAGGTTTTCTTTAGGCATCCTTCACGTGGTTCATAGATAGTTCCTTCTCGGAGCAGTTGACTTATCATGCGTTCAATTTCGCCTCTTGGGATCTTGTGTTTGGTTTCTAGTTCGCTGACAAATGCGTCTCTTTCAACGATGCCCGTTTGTTTTTCCATGTCCATGAGAACTGATAAGACTATATGGAAGCGGTCTCTGATGCTTTTAGGTCTGCCAGTCATGATGATGTCGATGTCAACTTTGAAGCTAGACAAGTCGATTCCTACTTCTTCGAGTGATTTTTTCATGATTGCAATTGCTGCTTCGGCGTCTTCTGCAGTTACTTCTTTGCGTAATGCTACACGAGCGCGAGCTTCAGCGCATCTGACTAATGATTCAAGTTGGCGGGTAGTGATTGCTACTGGGGAGCCTTCTGATTCACTGGCGTTACGCATGGCTAAATAGAACTCTTTAAGTCGTTTTAACGCTTCAGGGTTTAACGCTGGGTGTACACTTTTGGCATAACTGACATATTTACGTAAAAGTTCTGTGTCGACTTGTGCTTCAACTGGGCTTATGCCGCGTCTATGGATTTCTAAGATGTGTTCTGACATTCTGCTGTCTGATTCTTTATTGGGTACATCACGAAGCACGAAGATTAAATCAAAACGTGACAGGATAGTAACTGGTAGGGAAATGTTTTCGGCTACTGTGCGATTTGGTTCATACCTGCCCAAGGAGGGGTTAGCCGCTGCTAAAACAGACGTTCGTGCATTAAGGGTTGCAACGATGCCGCCTTTAGCTACTGAAACGGTGTGTTGTTCCATGGCTTCGTGAATGGCTACTCGGTCTTCAGGACGCATCTTGTCCATTTCGTCAATGCATGCAATGCCTTTATCTGCTAAAACAAGTGCGCCTGCTTCAAGTGACATTGAACCGCCTTTTTCGCGAACAACAGCTGCAGTTAACCCAGCGGCGGTAGTGCCTCTGCCTGAGGTATATAGGCCTCTTGGAGCGATGCGTGAGACATATTGAAGCATCTGTGATTTGGCGGTACCTGGGTCACCGATGATTAACGCGTTCATTTCGCCTCTCACAGTCATGTCTGGTAGGCTCCTTGAAACTCCGCCAAAGAGCAGGTACATAACGGCTTCTTTTAGATGTTCATTGCCGAAAATAGATGGGGCGATGCTGCTTATGATTTTTTTGTGAACATGAGGGTCACGTGAGAGTTCTATTATTTTTGCTTCTTCTTCGGGTGATGGTGGTGAGGTTTCGGGTTCTTTACCTAAAAGTTCAACAGAGTTGGCTTCTAGTTGAAGGATGAATGTGCGGAGTTTTCCCATGCCTATTAGTGATGGTGCATGAGCGTGGACTATGCCAACTATGGAAACATGGTCTCCGGGGCGTGCTTGATCCACGATTTCGTCACCGACTAATTTTACTGCCAAAACCCTAGGTAACTGTCCAGGTGGCAGGTCTTCTGGTTTTTCTTGTAATCTTAGATCTTGTGAGTCTATGAATGTGGACTCTTCTTGGGCAAACTCAAATGGGCCTTCTTTTCCGCAATCGGGTGCCATGCAGACTGCTGGGGCTTTAAGGAATTGTCCTGTTTGTTCAATTTTCATTATTGTTCCACAACGTTTGCATTTATATGCTGCTTGCAGAACCATTGGACGAACTGGTGTGGCGCGGACGACAATGCCTTCGACAAGAATTAATTTGCCCATATTTTTGGAGCCAATTTTACGTAATGCTTCTTTGCCTAAGAGTTTGGCAACGCGCACGGTAATTTTTTCTATTTTTTCGGCGTACTCATGGTCTTCAATTCTTAGTTGTTCATATGCTGCTTTGCTTGCATATTCCAAATATTCTTCAGGTTTGTTGAGCAATTGTTCAGCTAGAGTCTGGTCAAAACTATATAATTCATCAAAATTGATTGTAACGCTGGTTTTTCCTGTAATGGCTAATTGGCTGATCTTTGTTCTATACTTTTCTTTTTGTCCTTTTTCAGAATCTACATTAAAGATTTTGAAGAACTCCAAGAAACGTTCCTGTGGATCAACTTGTTCAACGTCTTTAGCCATTCATAATTCCGCCTATTGCTTTTCTTGTTTTTGAAGAATCTGATTTTTCCAGGTGGAAATTATTTCACCGAGTTGTTCATAGATAATTTTTTCCTCAGTAGTCAGTTTTTTTAGTACTTGGTCACTTTGGGCAGAAACTGAGGATAAAGCTATAATTTTCTTAAGTCGTGAATTAATGATGTCTTTTGCTAACGCTTTGGCTTTATGGTATTCTTGGATTTTTTCGGGCTGAACAGCTTCAGCTTCAGCAAGGGATAGATATCTGCGTAGTTTTGGGTAAAAATTTTGTGGCAATTCTGAGATCATACCTGGAATCTGAACGCCTTCTTTCCATTGTACCTTGTAGAGTTTGCTTCCGTCCAGAACCTCTTCTTCTCTTAGATGCACAATGCCTGTGGCTTGTAGCTCTTTTGCTATCCAATAGTAAACTTGGTATTCATTGCCCTCATCAAATGGGCCCACGTTTAAACCGGCTAGCTTCATTTCAGCAAAGTTACGGTTGGCAACAACAGTAATAAGCGAGTTCTCATAGCAAAAATCTAGTATTCCAATGTTTGTTGGCATTCTTTTTTCCCTCTCAACCTGTTTTGCCCTTTAGGGATTCAACAGGTAATGACAGAAACACCTTTAAGGCTTTTCTAAAAGAACAACTAAACTTTGAACAATTCTGTATGTTTCTGTTTTGATGTTTAATGGTGTCTTTTGGCATATTGATGATAATTTTGCAAGCAATAGGGGGAGTGATCACTGGTTAAGTATTTGTTTTACCCGTGTGGTGTAAAAAGTGGCAAGGTACAATAAGAAAAATGGTTAGAATAACAGTTGTTGTTGCGTGACTTTTTTAGGTTGTAGGCATCGGTTGCATACACAGCTAAACGGTAAATCTTTTGTGGGGCAGGACTCAGAGTATTTGCAGGTGCTACACCCAAAATCTGTGCTACAGATGATGCAGGTTTGGGTAAATGAGACTTCTGACTTTAAAATGTCCTGTAGAGTGTCCCGGAGTTGGTTGATGTTATTATAATTCTTTATGCTAAACAGTATATCTTGACCATTATACTCTAGCCCTAAGCGTATAAGTAGAATGAATTTTTCTCTTTCAACACGTGGAAGCTTAAAGCCCTTCTTGTTTAAAATAACCATCCTTTTTGGTCTCCTAAAACATTTTCAAACCCGTTAAGAACGTCACTTCTTCAGGCGTAAGTTTTAGCCATTCAATTAATGTGTTTGTTTTCTTTTTTTGTTGCAACATCAATTTGAGATAAGGTACAAATATCATTTTTGCTTCATATTTGCTGACATGACATTGAACGCCGATTTTTACACAGATGCTGTCTAATAATGTGCGTTTGCTTTTGGTCCAAAACAGCGTTATAACTCTGATTGGTGGTGAAATAAACTCAAATGACTTATACGATTCAGGGTTAACTGCTGCGGCTTGGGCGAGGTTATTGTAGAAGTATTTGAGTAGGTGCCAGTTTTCTGTTCCTACTCTTCCTCTGAAAACGTCAGCTTGCGATAGGAAATCGTATGCTTCTGCAAGCTCACCTGGATCAGTGTAGCGTCGAGGCATGTTATCACCTATAGCCATCAGAAGGTCATCGTATTCAACATTTGAAGAATTAAGAAGATTTGAAACTTCCATAATGCTCTTTGTAGCGAAGTAGCCTTTTAAAGTGTCATACATGCTGATGTCTTTGTTTCTTAGACTCAACGCTAACGTGTCTTGTACGGTTAGGGTTTTGCCTTCCTCACTTAAGCCCTGTAAGTCATTAATTGCCGACCGCACATCGCCACGACTATTCAACGCAATTTTTTCAAGTGCCTCGAACTCGTATTTAATGTGTTCCTGTTCACATATTTTCTTAAGTGCCATTATAATTAAGGGAATGCGAGCTTGCTGGAACCTGATTAGTAGACAGACCTTTTTTAGGGGACGCAGTTTTTCAAGGTCAGGATCATTAGCTGCCATTATAACTGGGGTGCGCGTGTTTTCAACAATTTTTATGATTGCACTAACTCCACCACGGTCCTCGTTGCCCGCGATGCCGTCAACTTCATCCATAAATAGCATGTTGCCTTTAACTTCGCTGGAAAATTTGTCTAAACCTACAAATGATGTTGCTGGAACTGCTATACGGTTAACTGCTTTTTCTGAACGGGCATCACTGGCATTCATTTCGATGATTCTAAATTTGTATTCGTTTGCAGCAGCGTTAACAAGAGTGGTTTTGCCCACGCCTGGAGGTCCATAAAGTAATACAGCTTTTTTGGTGGGACGCTTGTTTTCTAGCCATTCAACAAATAATGTTTTTGCTTCCTCATTACCTATAACATCTTTTATTGTTGTTGGCCGATATTTTTCGACCCACAGGTCATTTTTCAATTGCTTTCCCCTAAAGTTTTACCTATTTTTGCAAATTGAGCTAAAAGTGCACTTAACTGTATGTCACTATTAGCACCTTGCGTTAAGCGGTAATCGTACTCCCCAAGGATATTGCTAAGTTCAGCTTTCTGTTCAGGTGCTATGTAGCTGATTTTGAAAAGTTCCCGTTGCATTTGACGAATGATTTCTGCGCCAGTAAAACCATAGGTGCCAATAATGTCATACATTACTCGTCGAGCTTCCATAAAATCACCGTTAATAGCTTTGTTAAGCATGAGTTGAACCTGTTTAGGGCTAGCTTCGCCGATAACTTGGGAAACAACTTTTTCATCTATTGCACCGCCTTCCTTGTAAGCTGCTGCTGTTTGCAGGGCATTGATGGCATGGCGTAAATCGCCTTCACCGTAGTCTACAATTCTCTCAACGGCTTCAGCAGAAATGTTTACGTTTTCTTTTTTAGCTATACATTTTAGGTGCTCTATCATGGCGGTTCTGTCAAGCCGTGAAAACCGAAAAATTGCACATCTGCTTTGAATGGGCTCAATTATTTTACTTGATTGATTACAGATTAGAATAAACCTTGACGTACGACTACTGGTTTCCATGATACGTCTAAGCGCCGTCTGAGCGGGCCCCGTCATTTGGTCACATTCATCCAAAATAATTAACGCAAAAGGCACATCACC
The DNA here is from genome assembly GCA_009778385.1 of Candidatus Bathycorpusculum sp. Lineage (GTDB taxonomy): Archaea > Thermoproteota > Bathyarchaeia > Bathyarchaeales > Bathycorpusculaceae > Bathycorpusculum. The sequence goes on from WRJX01000105.1 coordinate 207,112, forward strand.
AAATGCGCCTCGACTGTAACGTGAAAAGTCTTTGACGCGTTCACGAACAGTGTCAATACCTCTCTCATCTGAAGCATTAAGCTCCAATGTAAAGTTTCTCCAGTTTTGCATACCAAACAATTCATGCGCAATACATAGCGCAGTTGTGGTCTTTCCTGTACCAGGTATACCCGCAAGCATTAAATGCGGCATAATTTTTGGATTTCTCATAAACGCTTTAAGACTTTCAACTATGTCATGTTGATCCACTACATCATCAAGGATTTTCGGACGGTACTTCTCTACCCACATAAGTGCTTCTTCATTAACTGCCATTGAATGTAACCTTCCACAAACATTAACAATAACGCAACTAAATAACTAATTTACTTTTCCCACAACTAAAATGGAGGACTGTGTTTTGTGTGGAGGAGTTTATTAGCAAAAGAATATTTTACCAAAAATCCATCGGCAAATTGTATGTGTTAATTAGTTCTTTGTTTTTTGTATTTAGCATGTATTTTTCTATCAGTCATTAATTTCGGGTTTGTATTGCTTTGTTGTATGGTCACAGGTAAGTTAACCAGTTTTACGTTTTCCCATTTTCCAATTTACATGTATCTCGGTGTGGTGGCGTCATTATTCTTGTTTGTTCTCAAAGAGAACACTCTTGGCCGTTTTTGTTCTTGAGGGAGAATTATATGCTACTTTGAAGGTATACGAAATGGTGAAAAAACCAAATGGCAATTGAAAAAAAATTAGTTGCTTTAAGCGTCCTTGCTATAACAATCGGAATAGCAACAGTTGTACCCTTAGCGTTCTTTATGACTGCAGAAGCCCAAACATACCCAAAATATGATGAACCATGGTTTAACATAAATGTCCCTTTTGCATTTTTTAAAGCCGATCTAACCGATGGTATCTACCAAGATTTATGCGGACTTCCACTTCAAGTTGCAATCAACTATAACGCCTTTAACTCGCAAACAGATGCTCGAGTCGAATATCTGGAACTTACACTCTATACTGATGACTTACAACTTTTTAAGACCAATTATTTCTTTGGCACTGTCAAACCAGGTAATGAAAACCTTATGGATTCATTTGTTTTTAGCAGAGAAAGCTGGTTTAACCTCTCTGAGTTGAATCTTCATGGCGGCGGTCGTGGTTGTATATATGATATAACTCAGATGCTTGATCGTGGGGTAGACGGCTTGGTAGACGGCTTTTGTCGTGTACATAATGCCCGTGAAGACGTTGACTTGATAAACGATAAATACGGTGATATCTTGGCGGTAATGGAAAACACGCAAACAATCTACCTTGACGTTAGAAGAGTCGGTTACGTCACCTTTGATGGTAACAACACAGTGGTAACGTTGCCAAGTGCCCCAGTTATACAGCACATAGAACTGACAAAGAATGGTGATGTATTCACATTTGGTGACTCAGCACTTGTAAGCGATAAAATCTCTTATGCACAAGATCACTATGATAGAATAACTGAAAACTGGCAATGGCCTAATCAACAGGGTCAATATTATTCCGGTTCTATAGCCTTTGGGTGGTAAGCAAGTGATTAGTGACGAGTTGGAAGGCAACACTTTGAGTGTTTATGCGTTTATTGTTCGTGTAGATAGGCCTGTGGGAACAAGGGATGTAACGCGCGGTGCAGAACTTAGTAGTACCAGTGTTGCGCATCGTCACCTGCAAAAACTTGAAAATCTTGGCTTAATAGAGAAAGACAACTACGGCAACTACGTCCTTAAAGAGAAGACGCCAATCGATGGGCATGTGTGGGTCGGCAAGAACCTTGTGCCTCGGTTGATGTTTTATTCCCTCTTTTTTTTGGGCGCATTCGCCGCAGAAGTAAGTATATAGCAGTTTAACTTTTTGTTGACTGTATGGGTAGTGTGTAGTTGCAGTGTTTGAACCAGCTAGCAACAAGCTCAGGTGACACAC